>NZ_LT796768.1:3110841-3421926 GCF_900167475.1 Aeromicrobium choanae
ATGGCTGCCTTCTACGACGACAACGTCGCCGGCATCGTGCCGAGCCTCCAGGTCAGCACCATGCTCGCCCATGTGAGAGCGGCGGACTACAACTCCAAGACCGTGCTGGCCGACGAGAACTGCCACCCCTTCTCCTTCGAGGGGACTCCGTGGATCGTCGCGCAGAACGGTGACGTGCCGAACTGGCAGCTCCTGCAGCGCGAGCTGCTGCAGCACTGCAAGGACGAGTACCTGGAGCAGATGGTGGGCACCACGGACACCGAGTTCCTCTACGTGCTGCTGCTGTCCCTGCTCGAGAGCAACAGCGACGAGGACGTGAAGCGCGCCTTCGAGCAGGTCATGAGACTCCTCGTGCAGGCGATGAAGGACCTCGATCTGCCGGCACTGGCCAAGCTGAAGCTGGCCCTGGTCTCCCCGAACCGGATCATCGGGGTCAACGTCGGCACCGGGCACCACGGTGAGCCTGATCCGGCGGGGGACTGGGAGGAGCTGCGCAAGTCCGGCCCCGGCACGGACGACTACGCCCTCTCCATGCTCCTGGAGCCGATGTACCTGCTGATGGGTCGCCACTTCGACCACGACGGCCCGACCTACGACTTCGAGGAGTGCACCGTCTCGGACGCGACCGGCGTCATCTTCGCCTCCGAGCCGTTGACCGACAGCAAGGCCGACTGGGGCACGTTGGAGTTCGGCGAGATCGTGTTCCTCGAGAGGGACGGCGAGAAGATCTCCAAGACCGTCGACAAGCTGAAGGTGTAGCGCGCAAGAGAGGGAGCCTGTCGTCGTCGCCGGTTGGCGTCAGGCTCGAAGTCTCAGAGATGACGTGCGCTGTGGAGGGCAACTTGGTACAAAGATGTCGCTCTCGCGGCCGCAACGTCGAAAGATCCGGCAGGACCGGTGGGCCGTCGGCGGGCGAGAGCAGCAAGCGCCAACCCCACTGATAACCTGACGCCGAACCATCCTTTAACCACCGTCCTGTGAGGCGGAGAAGGAGGTCGGGCTTGAGCACCGTCATGGATGCCACCGACATCTCGCGTGCGCTGACACGCATCACCCACGAGATCCTCGAGCGCAATCGCGACGCCGAAGGCGTGGTGATCCTGGGGATTCCGACCCGCGGGGTCGAGCTCGCCGAGCGGATTGCCGCGAAGATGGCCGAGGTCGAGGGGACCACCATCAAGCCGGGCGCGCTCGACGTCACGATGTACCGCGACGACCTTCGCCTGAAGGCTCCCCGCGCGCTCGAGGCCACCAACGTCCCCGAGGACATCGACGGCCGCGTCGTCGTCCTGGTCGACGACGTCCTCATGAGCGGCCGCACGATCCGGGCCGCGCTCGACGCGCTGAGCGACCTCGGTCGCCCCAAGGCGGTCCAGTTGGCCGTCCTCGTAGACCGCGGTCACCGCGAGCTGCCGATCCGCGCCGACTTCGTGGGCAAGAACCTGCCCACCTCGAAGACCGAGAAGGTCCGGGTCCGGCTCACCGACACCGACGGTGCTGCCGACTCGGTCTCGATCGAGGGGAGCGACGCATGAAGCACCTCCTGAGCGCCGGCGACCTGAGCCGCGACGAGGCCACCTTGATCCTCGACACCGCCGAGCAGCTGCTGAGCGTCGCCCAGCGTCCGATCAAGAAGCTGCCCACCCTGCGCGGCCGCACGATCGTCAACCTGTTCTTCGAGGACTCCACGAGGACCCGGATCAGCTTCGAGGCCGCCGCCAAGCGCCTCTCGGCCGACGTCATCAACTTCAGCGCCAAGGGCTCCAGCGTCAGCAAGGGCGAGAGCCTCAAGGACACCGCGCTCACCCTTCAGGCCATGGGCGCCGACGCGGTCGTCATCCGCCACCACGCCTCGGGCGCGCCACACCGCCTCGCCACCTCCGAGTGGTCCAAGGGCGCCGTGGTCAACGCCGGCGACGGCACCCACGAGCACCCCACCCAGGCCCTGCTCGACGCCTTCACGATGCGCTCGCGCCTGGGCGACCTGGCCGGCAAGAACGTCACGATCGTCGGCGACGTCCTGCACAGCCGCGTCGCCCGCTCGAACGCGCTGCTGCTCGACACGCTGGGCGCGAACGTCACGCTCGTCGCCCCGCCCACGCTGTTGCCGGTGGGCGTCGAGACCTGGCCGGTCGAGACCTCCTACGACCTCGACGCCAGCCTCGAAAAGGCCGACGCGGTCATGATGCTGCGGGTCCAGCGCGAGCGGATGAACGCCTCGTTCTTCCCCAGCGCCCGCGAGTACAGCCGCCGCTACGGGCTCGACGTCGCCCGCATGAACCGACTGCCCGACCACGCACTCGTCCTGCACCCCGGACCCATGAACCGGGGCATGGAGATCAACGCCGACGTGGCCGACAGCGACCGCTCGGTCATCGTCGAGCAGGTCACCAACGGCGTCGCCGTCCGCATGGCCGTCCTGTACCTGCTGCTGGGTGGCGCCACCGAGGGAGAAACTGCATGAGCACCGTCATCAAGGGCGCCCGGATCCTGGGCGACGAGGCCACCGACATCCTCATCGAGGACGGGGTCATCACCGCGATCGGCGCCGACCTCAGCGGCGACGAGACCGTGGACGCCACGGGCCTCATCGCCCTGCCCGGCCTGGTCGACCTGCACACCCACCTGCGCGAGCCCGGCCGCGAGGACGCCGAGACCGTCCTCACCGGAACCCAGGCCGCCGCGCGCGGCGGGTTCACGTGCGTCTTCGCGATGGCCAACACCGAGCCCGTCGCCGACACCGCCGGCGTCGTCGAGCAGGTCTGGCGCCTCGGCCGCGAGCACGGCTACGCCGACGTGCAGCCCATCGGCGCCGTCACCGTCGGACTGGCGGGGGAGCGGCTCTCCGAGCTCGGCGCGATGGCCGACTCGGCCGCCCAGGTGCGCGTCTTCAGCGACGACGGCAAGTGCGTCAGCGACGCCGTCCTCATGCGCCGCGCGCTGGAGTACGTCAAGGCGTTCGACGGCGTCATCGCCCAGCACGCGCAGGAGCCGCGCCTCACCGAGGGCGCCCAGATGAACGAGGGCCCGCTCTCGGGCGAGCTCGGCCTCACCGGCTGGCCCGCGGTCGCCGAGGAGGCGATCATCGCCCGCGACGTCCTGCTGGCCGAGCACGTCGGCAGCCGCCTGCACGTGTGCCACCTGTCCACGCGCGGCTCGGTCGAGATCGTGCGCTGGGCCAAGAGCCGCGGCATCGACGTCACCGCCGAGGTCACGCCCCACCACCTGCTGCTCGACGACGAGCTGGTGCGCAGCTACGACCCGATCTTCAAGGTCAACCCGCCGCTGCGCAGCAAGGACGACGTCCTCGCCGTCCGCGAGGGCCTGGCGGACGGCACGATCGACATCGTCGCCACCGACCACGCTCCGCACCCCATGGAGGACAAGGAGTGCGAGTGGGGTGCCGCCGCCTTCGGGATGATCGGGCTCGAGACCGCGCTGTCGATCGTGCAGCAGACCATGGTCGACACCGGCGCGCTCACCTGGAGCCGTGTCGCGGAGGTCATGAGCGCCAACCCGGCGCGCATCGGCCGAGCCACCTCCCACGGCCGTCCGCTCGCGGTCGGTGAGCCGGCCCACGTCGTGCTCTACGACCCGTCGGTCACCCGTACGATCGAACCCGCCGACACCGCGAGCCTCTCGCGCAACACGCCGTACGCCGGAAGGGAACTCCCGGGCCGCGTGGTCGCGACGTTCCTCGCCGGCAAGCCCACCGTCCTGGAAGGAAAGCTGCTTTGACGACGTTCACTCCCGCCATCCTCGTGCTCGAGGACGGACGCACCTTCCGCGGCCGCTCGTACGGAGCCACCGGCACCACGGTCGCCGAGATCGTCTTCAACACCGGCATGACCGGCTACCAGGAGACGCTCACCGACCCGTCCTACCGCGGCCAGATCGTCGTCATGACGGCCCCGCACATCGGCAACACGGGCGCCAACCCCGA
This sequence comes from Aeromicrobium choanae, assembly GCF_900167475.1. NCBI lineage: Bacteria > Bacillati > Actinomycetota > Actinomycetes > Propionibacteriales > Nocardioidaceae > Aeromicrobium > Aeromicrobium choanae. The sequence goes on from NZ_LT796768.1 coordinate 3,114,785, forward strand.
GGACTTCGAGTCCGGCCGCGTGTGGGTCGACGGCTACGTCGTGCGCGACCCCGCCCGCCAGCGCTCCAACTGGCGCTCCGACCGCTCCCTCGACGACCTGCTCGCCGAGCAGGGCGTCGTGGGCATCAGCGGCATCGACACCCGCGCCCTCACCCGCCACCTGCGCGAGCGCGGCTCCATGCGCGCCGGCATCAGCACCGAGGTCCTCGACCCCGAGGCCCTGCTGGAGCAGGTCACGGCCGCGCCGAGCATGACCGGCTCGAACTACCTCGCCGACGTCACCGTCGACGAGGCGCACGTCGTGCCGGCTGAAGGCGACAAGAAGTACACCGTCGTCGCGCTCGACCTCGGCATCAAGGGCATGACCCCGAAGCTGATGGCCCAGCGCGGCATCGAGGTGCACGTGCTGCCCGCCACCTCCACGCTCGACGAGGTGCTCGAGCTCAACCCCGACGGCGTCTTCATGTCGAACGGCCCCGGCGACCCGGCCACCGCCGACCACCAGGTCGAGCTCGTGCAGGGCGTGCTGGAGCGCGGCACCCCGTACTTCGGCATCTGCCTGGGCAACCAGATCTTCGGCCGCGCGCTCGGCCGGGGCACCTACAAGCTCAAGTACGGCCACCGCGGCGTGAACCAGCCCGTGCAGGACCGCACCACCGGCAAGGTCGAGATCACGGCGCACAACCACGGGTTCGCCGTGGACGCGCCGCTGGACACCGACTTCGAGACGCCCTACGGCCCCGCGCGGGTCACCCACGTGTGCCTGAACGACGACGTCGTCGAGGGCATCGCACTGCTGGACCGCCCCGGGTTCAGCGTCCAGTACCACCCGGAGGCCGCCGCGGGTCCGCACGACGCCGGCTACCTCTTCGACCGCTTCACCGACCTCATGGAGGCAGCACGTGCCGAAGCGCACTGACATCGAGTCCATCCTGGTCATCGGGTCCGGCCCGATCGTCATCGGCCAGGCCTGCGAGTTCGACTACTCCGGCACGCAGGCCTGCCGCGTCCTGCGCGAGGAGGGCATCCGCGTCATCCTCGTGAACTCCAACCCGGCCACGATCATGACCGACCCGGAGTTCGCCGACGCCACCTACGTCGAGCCCATCACGCCCGAGTACGTCGAGAAGGTCATCGCCGCCGAGCGTCCCGACGCCCTGCTGGCCACGCTCGGCGGTCAGACCGCGCTCAACTGCGCCATGCAGCTGGACGCGGCGGGAATCCTGGAGAAGTACGGCGTCGAGCTGATCGGCGCGTCCATCGACGCGATCGAGAAGGGCGAGAACCGCGAGACCTTCAAGGCCATCGTCGAGGACTTGCCCGCCGAGTGGGGCGCCGAGGTCGCCCGCTCGGTTATCTGCCACACCATGGCCGAGTGCGAGGCCGGCGTCGACGAGCTGGGTGGCTACCCGGTCGTCGTGCGTCCCTCGTTCACGATGGGCGGCTCCGGCTCCGGCCTGGCGTACGACCACGACGACCTGCTGCGCATCGCCGGCAGCGGCCTGGCACTCAGCCCCACCACCGAGGTGCTCCTGGAGGAGTCCATCCTCGGCTGGAAGGAGTACGAGCTCGAGGTCATGCGCGACACCGCCGACAACGTGGTGATCGTCTGCTCCATCGAGAACCTCGACCCCATGGGCGTCCACACCGGCGACTCGATCACGGTCGCGCCGGCGATGACCCTCACCGACGTCGAGTACCAGCGCCTGCGCGACATCTCGATCGGCGTCATCCGCGAGGTCGGCGTCGACACCGGTGGCTGCAACATCCAGTTCGCGGTCAACCCGGTCGACGGCCGCATCGTCGTCATCGAGATGAACCCGCGCGTCTCGCGCTCGTCGGCGCTCGCGTCGAAGGCCACCGGCTTCCCGATCGCCAAGATCGCCGCCAAGGTCGCCATCGGCTACACGCTCGACGAGATCCCGAACGACATCACGCAGGAGACGCCCGCCAGCTTCGAGCCCACGCTGGACTACGTCGTCGTGAAGGTGCCGCGGTTCGCGTTCGAGAAGTTCCCGGCCGCCGACGCCACGCTGACCACGCACATGAAGTCGGTCGGCGAGGCCATGGCCATCGGCCGCAACTTCACCGAGGCCCTGCAGAAGGCCCTCCGCTCGCTCGAGCGCCCCGACGCGGTGTTCTCGTGGGAGCGCGAGTGGGTCGACCTCGACAAGGAGGCGCTGCTGAAGTCCGCCGCCGTGCCGCACGACGGCCGCCTGCGCGAGGTCATGGACGCGCTGCGCGCCGGCGCCACGCCCCAGGAGGTCTTCGAGGCCACCGCGATCGACCCGTGGTTCGTCGACCAGCTGGCCTTGCTCAACGAGGTCGCCGCCGAGGTGACCGCCGCCGAGCGCCTCACGCCCGATCTGTTGCAGCACGCGAAGCGCCACGGCTTCTCCGACGCCCAGATCGGCCGCATCCGCGGGCTGTCCGAGGAGGTCGTCCGCGGCGTCCGCCACGCGCTGGGCGTTCGCCCCGTCTACAAGACGGTCGACACCTGCGCCGCCGAGTTCGCCGCCACGACGCCGTACCACTACTCGTCCTACGACGAGGAGACCGAGGTCGAGCCGCGCGAGCGCGAGGCCGTGATCATCCTGGGCTCGGGTCCGAACCGCATCGGTCAGGGCATCGAGTTCGACTACTCGTGCGTGCACGCGTCGATGGCGCTGTCCGAGGCCGGCTACGAGACCATCATGGTCAACTGCAACCCCGAGACCGTCTCCACCGACTACGACACCAGCGACCGGCTGTACTTCGAGCCGCTCACGCTGGAGGACGTGCTCGAGGTCGTGCACGCCGAGCAGCAAGCCGGGCCCGTCGCGGGCGTCGTCGTGCAGCTCGGCGGCCAGACGCCGCTCGGCCTGGCCGCCGGCCTCAAGGCCGCGGGCGTGCCGATCGTGGGTACGCAGCCCGAGGCGATCGACCTCGCCGAGGAGCGCGGCGCGTTCGGGCAGGTCCTGGCCGATGCCGGACTGCCCGCGCCGAAGCACGGCACCGCCACCACGTTCGATGGCGCCAAGCGGATCGCCGACGAGATCGGCTACCCGGTCCTCGTCCGCCCGTCCTACGTCCTCGGCGGCCGCGGCATGGAGATCGTCTACGACGAGGAGTCGCTCTCGACCTACATCGAGAACGCCACCGAGATCTCGCCCGACCGCCCCGTGCTGGTCGACCGCTTCCTCGACGACGCGGTCGAGATCGACGTCGACGCGCTCTTCGACGGCGAGGAGCTGTTCCTCGGCGGCGTCATGGAGCACATCGAGGAGGCTGGTGTTCACTCCGGCGACTCCGCCTGCGCCCTGCCGCCCATCACGCTCGGCACGACCGAGATCGACCGGATCCGCGCCTCCACCGAGGCGATCGCCCGCGGCGTCGGCGTGCACGGCCTGATCAACATCCAGTTCGCGCTCAGCTCCGACACGGTCTACGTGCTCGAGGCCAACCCGCGGGCCTCGCGCACGGTGCCGTTCGTCTCCAAGGCGACGAACACCCAACTGGCCAAGGCTGCCGCTCGGGTGATGCTCGGCGAGTCGATCGCCGACCTGCGCGCCGCCGGCGTGCTGCCCGCCGAGGGCGACGGGGGCCGGCTGCCGGCCACCGCGCCGATCGCGGTCAAGGAGGCGGTCATGCCGTTCAACCGGTTCCGCACCTACGACGGTCGATATGTCGACACGCTGCTCGGCCCCGAGATGCGCTCGACCGGCGAGGTCATGGGCATCGACGCGTCCTTCGGCTCGGCGTTCGCCAAGAGCCAGACGGCCTCGGGCGCGTACAACGGCCTGCCCACCTCGGGCACGGTCTTCGTCTCGGTGGCCAACCGCGACAAGCGCCACATGATCTTCCCGATCAAGCGCCTGGCCGACCTCGGCTTCGAGATCCTCGCCACGAGCGGCACCGCGGAGGTCCTGGAGCGCAACGGCGTGAAGGCCACGGTCCTGCGCAAGCTGCACGAGGACGACTCGCAGGGCAGCACCGTCGTGGAGAAGATCAACGCGCGCGAGGTTCAGCTGATCGTCAACACCCCGCACGGACTCGGCAGCGGTGCGAACGCCCGTGTCGACGGCTACGAGATCCGCACGGCCGCCGTCGCCGAGGGGATCCCGTGCCTCACCACGGTGCAGGCGCTCGCCGCCGCCGTGCAGGGCATCGAGGCCGAGATCGCGGGCAGCATCGGCGTGCGGTCGCTGCAGTCGTGGGCGGAGACGGTCACCCGATGAGCTTCGGCAGCCGCGCCCACGTGGCGATGCAGGCGTACGGTCCGCTGTGCGTCGGCATCGACCCGCATGCCCAGCTGCTCGAGCAGTGGGGGCTCGAGGACTCCGTCGAGGGTCTCGACCGGTTCGCCGCCACGTGCGTGGAGGCCTTCGCGGGCAAGGTGGCGTTCGTGAAGCCGCAGTCCGCGTTCTTCGAGCGGTTCGGCGCTGCCGGGGTGGCGATCCTCGAGCGCACACTGCAGGACCTGCGGCACACCGGCTCGCTGACGATCCTCGACGTGAAGCGCGGCGACATCGGCTCCACCGCGACCGCCTACGCCGACGCCTACCTCGACGACGACGCCCCGATGGCGGCCGACGCGATCACCGTCAGCCCGTACCTGGGGTTCGGCTCGCTGACGCCGTTCTTCGCGGCGGCCGAGAAGAACGACGCGGGCGTGTTCGTGCTCGCGTTCACCTCGAACCCGGAGGCGATCCGCTTCCAGGCCGCCACCACGTCGTCGGGCATGTCCGTGGGCGACGAGATCCTCGTCGAGCTCGGGCAGGCCAACGAGGGTGCTTCTCCGATGGGCTCCTTCGGTGCCGTCATCGGTGCCACGGTGGCTCACCTCGACACGCAGCGGCTCGGCTTCAACGGCCCGATCCTGGTGCCCGGCTTCGGCGCCCAGGGCGGCACGATCGACGACCTGCGCCGCCTCTTCGAGACCGTCACCGACCAGATCGTCCCGTCGACCTCGCGCGACGTCCTCGCGAAGGGCCCCGACGTCAACGCCCTCCGCGCCGCCGCCGCCGCCACCAACGACGCGCTGTCCCTGCTGTAGCCCTGGGAGTGACGTTTCGGGGGTCTCACACGGCGTGTCGCCCCCGCAAACGTCACTGCCAGCGCTCCGTCAGCTCACCAGCCGGCGCCGAAGCTGACGAACGAGGTGGGGCGGTCGCCGGTCGCCTCCGCGAGCGCGACGGCCGGGGCAGTGCCCGCCGCCATCAGGCGGTGCACGTCCTGCAGGACCTCGCAGGCCTCGTCGTCCGCGACGGCGGCGGGCGAGGCGATCACGCAGCGCGCACCGGCGTGGAGCCACGCGGTGACCATCCCCAACGACTCCTCGGCCCAGCGCTGCGTCGAGCGGCCGACCTCGCAGGCCGACAGGATCACGATCTGGGGCACCTCGGCGATCCGGTCGAGGTCGTATCCGAACAGGGGTCCGTCCTCCAGCAGCACGCCGGAGAACAGCGGGTTCTCGGCGGCGTGGCGACCATGCGCGGAGACGTGCAGGAGATCGACCCCGTCGGCGAGCCCGAGCGTGGCTCCCACGGTGGCCTCCGCGTCGGTGAGTGCGCTGGAGCCGGCCCAGCGGGCCGCCGACTGCTTGACCTCCTCCACGGCACGAGCGACGCCGGGACCGGCGACGAAGCCGGCACTGCGCGGCGGGTCAAGGTCGCGCGTGGCCAGCCATCGCGTGGCGGTGACCGGCACGGTCACGGGCCGGCCGGTGAAGCCCGGCAGCATCGACCACGGCAGACCAGACAGCAGTCCCGCCGGCGTGATCACGACGCGACGGTCTCCGAGGTGGGGAAGCACGGGATCGACCAGCAGCCGTGAGAGCTCCGCGAGGCGCCGGTCGCGTGAGCCGCGCACGGCCCGCTGCATCGCCGGCATCAGGGTGGCGGCCGCCATGTCGAGGTCGGCCTGCAGCCCGCCGAGCCGTTCGACGAAGGGCTCGTGCGGCCCGAGATCGAGCAGGACGGAGTCGCGGTCGGTGATCACGAGGGCGTGCACCCGGCGCCGGTCCCACAGGTAGCTCACCAGCGCGTCACGGTCGCCGAGGGAAGCGGTCAACTCGGCGGGCTCGACCACGTCGCCGACCTCGCCCGAGCCACGTTCGAGCCAGGCGCGGTGCCGCACCCGGTCGCGCAGGCGCTCCAGCTCCTGCGCCTCGGGGGAGTCCTCGTCGGGCTCCTCCACCGTCAGCTGGCGGATCTGGGTGAGGTCGGCGGCGGCGTCGGGGTCCACAGGCGGCCTCACGGGCACGACGCGGCTGGTCAGCTCGCGCGCCCGCTCGGACCACTCCAGCACGAGCGAGGGATCGCCCGAGGCGAGCGCCTCGCGGATGCCCGTCAGCGCCAGCGCGCGGCCGCTGCCCGCCACGCCGACCGCGAGGTCGAGGCTGCCGAACGACGACTGCCAGTCGTGCAGGAGGTCGAGTCCGCGGCGCAGGTGGGCGAGCGCCTCGCGCCGGCGCCCGCGCGCGAGCGAGCGCGCCGCCAGCGCCGACCGCTCCAGCAGCCGCTCGGTGAGGCCGTCCCGCTCGATCGTCCGCCCGCGCTTCAGCAGCACGGTCGCCCGGTCGAGGTCGCCGAGGACGGCCGCGAACCGTGCCGCGAGCAGGTCGAGCAGCTGGGCGAAGTGGTCGAGTCCGTGCCGCCGCAGGGCACCCGAGGTCGTCTCGGCCCGGTCGAGCCACGCCACGGTGGGCGGGGAGATCGAGGCCTCGGCGGCCAGCGCCACCGTGTCGGCGCGCAGCGCCCACCACTCGCTGCCCGTGCCGCGCAGGCGACGGGCCGCCTGCCGGGCCAGCCGGCGCGATCGGCGCGGGTCGCTGAACAGCAGCACCCGCGCGGCGGTGGCCTCGCACTCGCCCTGGTGCTGGCGCAGACGTGCCTGGGCGAAGACGCGCGCCGCGGCGAGGATGAGGTCGACGGCCTCGTGGGTCTCGCCCGCGGCGAGCAGGGCCTCGGCGGTGTCCTGGTCGCACACGGCGGCGGCGACGGGGGAGAGGTCGGCCAGGTGCACGCGCGCCGCATCCATCGCGGCCAGCGCCCCGACCAGGTCGCCACTCTGCAGTGCCGCGTAGCCGTCGTTGTGGCGCGCCTGGGCCCACCCGGTCTCGTCCCCGTCGGCGTCGAACAGCTCGGCCGCCTCGCGGAAGTCGCACCGGGCGCGAGCGAGGCGCCACTGCTGCAGGTGCAGCACACCGCGGTTCATCAGGGCGTTCGCGCGCGCCGTGCCCGTCAGCGCCGGGACCGCGAGGTCGTACAGGGCCGACGCCCGATCAGCCTCGCCCGCGTTCAGGTAGAGACCGGCCCGCTGACTGTGCACGAGCGCACGCACCGCGGGAGCCCGCGCCAGCCGGGCAGCCTCGTCGCACCACCGGAGCGCCTCCTGCGCATCGCCGAGGGTCGACTCGACGTGCGAGAGGTTGACCAGGATCCGCACCTCCCGGTCGGGATCGGCGTTGCGCTCCAGCGCCGTCAGCAGCTGGCGCCGCGCCGTGCGGTAGCGACCGGCATCCATCGAGGCTCGGCCCCGCCGGTGCAGCTCAACGGCCGAGAGCACGGGACCTCACTCCGGGTCGGTGAGGCGACCGATCGCGGCGATCGCCCTCTCCACGGCCTGCTCCGGATCGTCGGCCGCTCCCTCGAGCGGGAGGTCCTTGACCAGCGCGGTCGCCAGCTGGGCGGCGAACACGGGCGCGGCGAACGACGACCCGCTCCACACCGCGAAGCCGCTGGCGAAGTCGTCGGGGTCGACGGTCTCGCGGGTGCGGCCCCGGAAGGTGGCGCGAGCGATCGGCTGGAGGCCGCCCTCGAACGGCGGGATCGTGCTGACGAGGGAGGCGCCCGGCCTGTACACGTGGACCCACGGACCGGTGTTCGTGAACATGGCGTCGGTGCGACCGTTCGGGTTCAGCGCTCCCACGGCGACGATCGGCGTGGCGCGGGGATCGCGGCGCACGACCTCGTCGGCCGGGTCCTCCCACGGTCCGAAGGCCGCGGGGAAGAGGGGGCGCGACGTCGCGTCGTTGCCGGCCGCACAGACCACGGTCGTGCCGGTCCTGCCGATCAGGGCGAGCAGCTCGTAGAGGGTCGGGTCGAACTCCAGGTCGTACGGCGTCTCGTGGTAGTAGCCGAACGACAGGTTCAGCACGTCGAGGCTCAACCCGTTCTCGGCGCCGTCACCGGCGCGGACGAGCTGCGCGATGCGGATCAGGGCGGTGACGAAGTCGGACTCGGCGAGCGTGCCGTCGGAGTCCATGACGCGCCACCAGTGGATGTCGGCGTCGGGGCAGCCCTGGTGCAGGAGGCCCACGATGAACGTCCCGTGGCCCGAGGCGTCGTCGATGGAGCCGTCGAGCGGGCCGCTGACGTTGCCGAGCGTCTCGGGGTCGGTGGGCGCGTCGTCGCGACCGATGGTGACCCCGGCGATCAGCTTCGTGCCGTCCTTGACGGCGCCGTTGGTGAACCAGGGGTGCTTGCCGCAACCGGAGTCCAGTACCCCGACCCGCGGGCGGCGCTGGCCGTCGGGATCGTCGGGGGAGCGGGTGGGGGCCGGGCCGACCCAGGCCACCGGCTGACGTCCGCCGGAGCCGACGTCGCCGTACGAGTCGACGGCCATGCTCGCACCCCGCGTGAACGGGGCTCCGCGCGTGAAGGGAGCGCCCCGCGTGAACGGAGCCCCGCGGGTGAACGGGGCCCCGCGCGTGAAGGGAGCGCCTCGCGTGAAGGGAGCGCCCCGGGTGAACGGCGCGCCCCGGGTGAACGGGCTGCTCTGCAGGACGTGGTCGAGGCCGATCCCGTGCAGCAGGTCGGTCCCCTTCTCAGGCTCTCGACCCAGGGCCAGAGCACGGGCCGCCTGGAGCAGCGACCAGGCGTCCGGCGGACGGGCGTGCGAGCGGGCCGTGGCGGAGATGACGACCCGGGCCATCCCGACGCTGCCGGTGGTGGTGAGCCAGGGATAGCGCTCAGCGCGCTCCCGGCGCTCCTCCTCGGTCTCCTCGATCTGGATCCGCGGGTAGGTCTCGTCCTCGACGACCTGCCAGTTGAAGACCTCGGCGGCGTCCTTCAGCAGCTGGATCGCGGCATCGACGTCGACGAGCGTGGAGATGAGCAGCTTCGTCGAGAGATATGCGGTGGGGTGGGCCTCACGCCCACCGGGACCCACGGTGGCCTTGGAGGGGTCGAGGGTCGCGCCCTCGCGCGCGGCGACGCTCTCCAGCTCCTGCTCCCGCTCCCACGGGTCCTGCTCTTCCCAGCGCGGGGGCTCCTGGCCAGTCGGACGCATCCGGTGCTCCTCAGATCTCGAAGGTGGGGGTCGCCAGCTCGGTGTCGCCCGAGAAGTAGATGCGGATCAATCCGGCCGGCAGCGCGTCGAACTCGAAGCGGCCGTCGGTGACGTCGGCGGTCCACGTCTGGTCGCCCGACGTGAGGCGCGCCTCGCTGGCCCCGGTGCCGGTGACCCAGCCGTCCACGCGTCGGGTGGTCTCGTCGACCTCGGCCACGCGCAGCAGGATGGACGTCTCGTCGTGGGAGAACTCGATCGTGATGACGCCCGAGCCTCGGGTGCCGACGAGCTCGGTGCTGCGGCCCAGCAGGCTCAGCAGCTCGTAGTCGGCGTCGAGGTTCTCCGCGGCGACCGCGGCGATCATGGCGTCGGTCAGGTGGGCGGGCGGTGGATCGAGCACCTCGTACATCGCTCGCAGGTTCGTGAAGATCGGATCGCGTTCGGTCATGACGTGGCCCCCTCGCCGGAGATGACGGACTTGAGCTTCTCGAGGCAGCGTCGGCGTGTCGGGCCGATGCTCCCCACGGGCATGCCCAGGTCCTCGGAGATGTGCTGGTAGTCGGGCCGGTCGTCGAAGCCGGTGGTTCTCGTCGGCCGAGACGGCCTCGGACTCGGCGGCGGGCGAGCTCGGCAGCGCAGGCGCCAGCAGCTCGTCGTCGACCGCGTCCTCGCGCCGGTTCCGTGAGGCGACCCGCCACGCCTGGCGGCGGGCCGTGATGATGAGCCACGACGAGACCGCACGCGGGTTGTCCACGCTGTCGGCCTTGCGCACGAGGGTCAGCCAGGTGAACTGGATGACGTCCTCGCACACGTCCTCGTCGAGTCGGTAGGCGCGCACCACGTGCCACAGCACGGGGGTCATCTCGCGCACGAGTTCGTCGATCGCTCCGCGGTCCCCGTCACGCCAGCGTGCGAAGGCCTCGCCGGAGCGGATCCACGGGCCGTCGTCGGATTCTGCTGGTTCGTGTGACTTTTCGCTGGTCACGAAGTTCATTGTGCGCACATCCGGGACGAGGCAGGAAGGGGGCGCGCTGATACACGCGGTCGACGGACCGCCGGCAGGGCGGTGCTCGCTAGTAGCCTGTCGGGGTGCGACGACCCTCCCTCCTGCTGTCCGTGGTCCTCGGTCTCGCGACCCTGACGGGCTGTTCCGGCGGGGGTCCCTACTGCGACGCGGTCGACGACGGCCGCGAGTCGCTGGCCACCTTCGGCCAGCAGAACGACGCCGCGTTCGCCACCTACGCCGACGTCACGACGAAGGTCGCCCACGAGGCGCCCGAGGACATCGCGCAGGAGTGGACCGACATCGCCAAGGCGACCAAGAAGGTCGTGATCGCCCATCGCAAGGCCGACTTCGCGCTCGAGGACATGAAGAGCGAGGAGAAGGTGAACGCCCTGTCCCAGCAGGACATCGACCGGATCACCGCCGCCCACGAGGCCTTCAACGACACGAAGGCCCAGCGCGAGGACGTGGTCGAGCACGTGCACGACGAGTGCGGCATCGACCTGTCGAAGAAGTGAGGAGTTGACCGTGGCCCTGCCCGACCTGACCGACGAACAACGCCGCGAGGCGCTGGCCAAGGCGGCCGCCGCCCGCCAGGTGCGTGCCGAGGTGAAGAACCGTCTGCGCCACTCCGGCGCGAGCGTCGCCGACGTGCTGGCCGAGGCCAAGCGCAACGAGGCCGTCGCCAAGATCAAGGTGCTCGACCTGCTCCAGAGCATCCCCGGCATCGGGAAGCTGACGGCCCAGCAGATCATGGCCGACCTGAGCATCGCCGAGAGCCGCCGCCTGCGCGGCCTCGGCTCGAACCAGGCCAAGGGCCTCGTCGCCGAGATCGCCCGTCGTGGCTGAAGGCGAGCGTGGCCGCCTGATCGTGCTGGCCGGGCCCACCGCGGTCGGCAAGGGCACGGTGGCGGCCTGGGTGCGCGAGCACCACCCCGAGATCTGGATGTCCGTCTCGGCCACCACCCGGCCCGCGCGTCCGGGCGAGGTCGACGGACGGCACTACCACTTCGTCAGCCCCGAGGAGTTCGACCGCCTCATTGCCGAGGACGGCCTGCTCGAGTACGCCACGGTCCACGGCGTCAATCGCTACGGCACCCCGCGCGCCGCCGTGGAGGAGAAGCTGGAGCAGGGCGAGTCGGTCCTGCTGGAGATCGACCTGCAGGGTGCGCGCCAGGTGCGCGAGCGGTTCCCGGAGGCGTTCCTGGTGTTCCTGGCGCCGCCCAGCTGGGACGAGCTGGTGAACCGCCTGGTCGGCCGGGGGACCGAGACCGAGGCCGAGCGGGAGCGCCGCCTGGCCACCGCGCGCGAGGAGCTGGCGGCGGTGTCGGAGTTCGACGCCACCATCGTCAACACCGAAGTCGAGGAAGCGGGGCGGGAGTTGGTAGACTTGTTCAGATCACGCCCGCCAGCCGACCCTGCCGGGTAATCCTCGAAACTTCTGGAGATTCTGAGTGTCCACGACACGTTCTGCCGCCGAAGGCATCACCAACCCGCCGATCGACGACCTGCTCGAGAAGGCGGACTCCAAGTACAAGCTCGTCCTCTACAGCGCCAAGCGCGCTCGCCAGATCAACGCGTACTACTCCCAGCTCGGCGAGGGCCTGCTCGAGTACGTCGGCCCCCTGCTCGAGACCGAGGTCCAGGAGAAGCCCCTGTCGATCGCGCTGCGCGAGATCAACGCCGGCCTGCTGACCGTCGAGGACATCACCCCCGACGACGACGCGCCCGCGACCACCGACGAGGCCTGAGCCTGACGCCGCGATGAGTCGCATCGTCCTCGGGGTCACCGGCGGCGTCGCCGCCTACAAGGCGGCGCTGCTGCTGCGCCTGTTCACCGAGGCCGGGCACGACGTCCGCGTCGTGCCCACCGAGTCCGCGCTGGAGTTCGTCGGCGCCCCCACGTGGGAGGCCCTCTCGGGGAACCCGGTCCAGACCGGCGTGTTCGAGAACGTCCCCGAGGTGCCGCACGTGAAGCTGGGCCAGACGGCCGACCTCGTCGTCGTCGCCCCGGCCACGGCCAACACCCTCGCCCGCGCGGCGCACGGGCTGGCCGACGACCTCCTGACCAACACCCTGCTCACCGCCCGCTGCCCGGTCGTGATGGCGCCGGCCATGCACACCGAGATGTGGGAGCACCCCGCCACCGTGGCCAACGTCGCCACCCTGCGCGAGCGGGGCGTCCTGGTCATCGAGCCCGACTCCGGGCGCCTCACCGGCGCCGACACCGGACCCGGCCGGCTGCCCGACCCCGAGGCGATCCACGCGGTGTGCCTGCAGGTGCTGCAGGGCCGCCCGCGTGACCTCGCCGGCCAGCACGTCGTGGTCTCGGCCGGCGGCACGCGCGAGTTCCTCGATCCGGTGCGCTTCCTGGGCAACCGCTCGTCGGGCCGCCAGGGGATCGCCCTCGCCGAGGCAGCCCTCGCCCGCGGCGCCTCGGTCACGCTGGTGGCCGCGAACGTGTCCGTCGACGTGCCCGCCGGCGCCGAGGTGGTGCGGGTCGTCACCACGTCCGAGCTGCGCGACGCGATGCTCAAGGCCGCCGAGTCGGCCGACGCCGTCGTGATGGCGGCCGCACCGGCCGACTTCCGGCCCGTCTCCTTCGCCGACGCGAAGATCAAGAAGCAGCCCGACGGCGTCGCGCCGTCGATCGAGTTGACCGAGAACCCCGACATCCTCGTCGAGCTCGTCCGCACGCGGTCCGGGCGCCGTCCGGTCATCGTCGGATTCGCCGCCGAGACCGGCGACGCGAACGGCTCGGTGCTCGACCACGCCCGCGCCAAGATGGCCCGCAAGGGCTGCGACCTGCTCGTCGTCAACGACGTCGGCTCCGAGCGCACGTTCGGCCAGCCCGACAACGAGGTCACCATCCTCACGGCCGAGGGGTCCGAGCATCCCGTGGCCCGCGCGGCCAAGTCCGAGATCGCCCACGCGATCTGGGACGCGGTCGTCCAACGGGTGGAATGAACCCGCCCCGTCATCACCCGCCCACTACAGTCATCACGACGTCTGAGACGTCGTAGCCACCAGCCAGAGAGGTAACCGTGAGCCGTCTATTCACCTCGGAGTCCGTGACCGAGGGTCACCCGGACAAGATCGCCGACCAGATCAGCGACAGCATCCTCGACGCACTGCTCGCCCAGGACCCCAAGAGCCGCGTCGCGGCCGAGACGTTCGTGACCACGGGCCTGGTCCTGGTCGGCGGCGAGGTCACCACCGAGGCCTACGCCGACATCGCGCGGATCGCGCGCGACCGCGTGCTCGCGATCGGCTACGACTCGTCCACCAAGGGCTTCGACGGTGAGTCCTGCGCCGTGCAGGTCACCCTCGACGCGCAGTCGCCCGACATCGCCCAGGGCGTCGACACGGCTGAGGAGGCCCGCCTCGGCGGCGCCACCGACCCGCTCGACCTCCAGGGCGCCGGCGACCAGGGACTGATGTTCGGCTTCGCCTGCGACGAGACCCCCGAGCTGATGCCGCTGCCGATCACGATCGCGCACCGTCTCTCCGAGCAGCTGACCAAGGTCCGCAAGGACGGCACGCTGCCGTACCTGCGTCCCGACGGCAAGACCCAGGTCACCATCGAGTACGACGACAACGACAAGCCCGTGCGCGTCGAGGCCATCGTCATCTCCACCCAGCACGAGGAGGGCGTGGACCTCGAGCACCAGCTGCCCTCCGACCTCAAGAAGCACGTCATCGACGAGGTGCTGAGCCAGTACGACATCGACTCGTCGAACTACAAGTCGCACATCAACCCGACGGGCAAGTTCGTCATCGGCGGCCCCATGGGCGATGCCGGCCTGACGGGCCGCAAGATCATCGTCGACACCTACGGCGGCTACGCCCGTCACGGTGGCGGCGCGTTCAGCGGCAAGGATCCGAGCAAGGTCGACCGCTCCGCCGCGTACGCGATGCGGTGGGTCGCCAAGAACATCGTGGCGTCGGGTCTGGCCACCAAGGCCGAGGTCCAGGTCGCGTACGCGATCGGCGTGGCCCACCCGGTCGGCTTCTACGTCGACACGTTCGGCACCGAGGTCGTCCCGGTCGACACGATCCGCGACGCCGTGCTGGAGATCTTCGACCTGCGCCCGGCCGCGATCGTGCGCGACCTCGACCTGCTGCGCCCGATCTACGCCGAGACGGCCGCCTACGGCCACTTCGGCCGCCCGGGCCTGCCGTGGGAGAGCATCGACCGCGCCGACGCCCTGCGCGCGGCCGCGGGTCTCTGATCCCGTGCCCCGGGGCCCTGTCGGGCCCTGCTGGTAGAACAGCCGAGTGAACCAAGCACAGCGGCGTGTCGCGAGAGTCCTCGTCGACACGCCGCTGTCGCATCTGGACCGCCCCTTCGACTACGCCGTCCCCGACGAGCTCGTCGAGGCGGTCGTGCCGGGATGCCGGGTCAAGGTCCGCTTCGCGGGGCGGCTCGTCGACGGATTCGTCCTCGAGCTCGCCGACGACTCCGAGCACGACGGGAAGCTCGCGGCGGTCGCCAAGGTGGTCTCCTCCGAGCCGGTCCTGACCCCGGAGGTCGCCGCGCTCGCCCGCGCGCTGGCCGACCGCTACGCGGGCACCGCGGCCGACGTCCTGCGGCTCGCGATCCCGCCCCGCCACGCGCGAGCCGAGGCCCACCCGCCGGCCGAGCCTTCGCCACGACCGCCCGACATCGGCAACGCCTCGTGGCATGCCTACGTGCACGGGGCGGCCTTCGTCGAGGCGCTCGCGGCGGGAGAGTCACCCCGCGCGGTGCTGAACGCGCTGCCGCGCCATGAGCCAGAACGCGCCGTGGCCGAGGCGGTGTCGGCGGTCGTGCGGTCGGGCCGCGGGGCGGTCGTCTGCGTCCCCGACGTGCGCGAGGTCGCTCGCTGGCACGCGGCCTTCGCCGAGGCTCTCGGCCCCGACGCCCACGTGGCGCTCACGGCTGCCGACAAGCCCGCGGCCCGCTACCGGAACTTCCTGCGGGTCTCCCGCGGTGAGGTGCAGGTCGTGCTCGGCACCCGTGCCGCCGCCTACGCGCCCGTGCGCGACCTCGGTCTCGTCGTGATCTGGGACGACGGCGACGACCTCCACGCCGAGCCCCGCGCGCCCTACCCCCACACCCGCGAGGTGCTGCTGACCCGCGCGATCGAGACCGGCGCCGGCGTGCTGATCGCCGGCCATGCCCGCATGGCCGAGGCCCAGTCGCTGGTGCAGCAGGGCTGGTGCGCCGAGATCGTCGCCGACCAGGCCTCCCGGCGTCGCGAGTGGCCGGTCGTCGAGGTCACCGACGGCACCGAGCACGGCGCGGCCGCCGCCCGGCTGCCCGCCGCGGTGTTCCAGGCGGTCCGGGCCGCCGAGGGCCCCGTGCTCGTCCAGGTGCCCCGGCGGGGCTACCGCACCTCGCTGGCCTGCCAGGACTGCCGCACGCCGGCCTCCTGCCCGCAGTGCCACGGGCCCCTGCTGCAGCACCGGGCCGACGCCCCCCTGGTGTGCCGCTGGTGTGCCACCGAGGTGCCCCGCTGGCGGTGCACCGAGTGCGGTGGCACGCGCCTGCGCGCCCCGGTGGTGGGCCAGCTGCGCACCGCCGAGGAGTTCGGCGCCGCCTTCCCCGACCGCACCGTCCTCACCTCGGGCGGCGACACGGTGCTCGAGACGGTGGACCCCGAGGGAGACCCGCTCGTGCTGGCCACTCCGGGCGCCGAGCCGCCCGTCCCCGGCGGCTACGCCGTGGTGGTGCTGCTCGACACATG
Source organism: Aeromicrobium choanae (assembly GCF_900167475.1). Taxonomy (NCBI): domain Bacteria; kingdom Bacillati; phylum Actinomycetota; class Actinomycetes; order Propionibacteriales; family Nocardioidaceae; genus Aeromicrobium; species Aeromicrobium choanae. The sequence continues at coordinate 3,130,790 of NZ_LT796768.1, forward strand.
GCTCATGCTCGGACGCGACGACGTGCGCGTCGTCGAGGAGTCGTACCGGCGCTGGTTCAACGCCCTGGCGCTGTCGGCCTTCGGGGCCCGGGCCGTCGCGGTCGGTGACACCACGGTCCTGCAGGCGCTCGTCCGCGCCGACCCGGTGGCCGTCGCCGCCCGCGAGCTCTCCGAGCGGGCCGAGACCCATCTGCCGCCCGTCGGGCGCCTCGCCACGGTCGACGGCACCGACGACGTGATCGGGGTCCTGGCGCGCCGGTCGTGGCCGGCGTTCGTCGACGTCCTCGGCCCGGTGCCGCTGGAGCCGGGCCGCGAGCGCCTCATCCTGCGGGTGCCCCGGCGCGAGGGTCTGGCGCTGGCCGGGGTGCTCAAGCAGGTCGCCTCCGAGCGCAGCGCGGCCAAGGAGACCCCCGTGCGGATCCAGGTCGACCCCGTCGCCTTCTGAGCCGCCCGGCGGCACGACCTAGACTCGGCGGGTGAAGACTAGACTCGCCAGGTGAAGATCGTGTTCGCCGGGACCCCGGCCACCGCCGTGCCGACGCTCGAGGCGCTCGTCGCCAGCCGCCACGAGGTGGTCGCCGTGATCACCCGTCCCGACGCGCGGGTCGGCCGTGGCCGGTCGCTGCAGCCCTCGCCCGTGGCGGTGGCCGCCGAGGCCCACGGGATCGACGTGCTCAAGCCGGCGTCGACGTCCGATCCCGAGTTTCTCGACGCGCTGGCGGCCACGGAGGCACGCCTGGGCGTGATCGTGGCGTACGGGGCGCTGCTGCGCCGCGACGTGCTCGACGCCCTCGAGTTCGGCTGGATCAACCTGCACTACTCCGTGCTGCCGGCCTGGCGCGGGGCCGCCCCGGTGCAGCGCTCGATCATGGCCGGCGACGAGATCACCGGCGCCACGGTCTTCAGCCTCGTGGAGGCGCTGGACGCCGGTCCGGTGCTCGGCACGATCACCGAGCGGATCCAGCAGGACGACACCACGGGAACGCTCCTGGACCGCCTGTCCGACCAGGGCGCCACCCTCGTCGTCGACGTCGTCGACCACATCGAGGCGGGCGACATCGGCGCGGTGCGCCAGCCGGAGGACAACGTCTCCTACGCCCACAAGCTGACCACCGAGGACGCCCGCATCGACTGGCACCGTCCGGCCTTCGCCGTCGACCGCCAGATCCGCGGCTGCACGCCCGCGCCGGGCGCCTGGACCGAGGTCGACGGGGCGCGCCTCAAGGTCGGGCCGCTCACGATCGCCGAGGAGTCCACGCTGAAGCCGGGCGTGGCCTCCATCGGCAAGCGCGAGGTGCGCGTCGGCACCACCACCACCGACGTCGTGCTGGGCGAGGTGCAGCCGCGCGGCAAGAAGGCGATGCCCGCCGCGGACTGGGGCCGTGGCCTCGGCGGAGCCACCGAGGTGGTGTTCTCGTGAGCACGCCCACCGACCCGCGCGAGGTCGCGTTCGATGTCATGTCGGCGGTGCGCACCCGCGACGTCTACGTCAACCTGCTGCTGCCGACCCTGCTGGACGGCCTCTCCACCCGCGACGCCGCGCTGGCCACCGAGCTGACGCACAACACGATCCGCCACCAGGGCACCTACGACGCGATCATCGACACGGTGGCCACCGGCACGGTCCACCCCGCGGTGCGCGACGCCCTGCGCCTCGGCGCCCACCAGCTGCTCGCGATGCGCGTGCCGGCCCACGCCGCCGTCGACACCACCGTGCAGCTCGTGCGCCGCAAGATCGGGCACAGGCCCGTCGGCTTCGCGAACGCCGTGCTGCGCAAGATCGGCGGCAAGGACCTCGACACCTGGCTGGCCGAGGTCACCGCCGGGCGCGACCGGCTCGACGCGCTGGCGATCAGGTACTCGCACCCGCGTTGGGTCGTCGAGGCGCTCGAGGCCGCCGTGGGCACCGACGAGCTGGAGGCCCTGCTGGCGGCCGACAACGCGCCGCCACTGGTCACCCTCGTCGCCCGCCCCGGACTCGTCGACCCGCGCTCGCTGCCGGGGGAGACGGGCCGGCTCAGCCCCTACGCCCGCGTGATGACCGCCGGGGGAGACCCGGGGTTCGTTCCCGCCGTGCGCGACGGCCGCGCCGGGGTGCAGGACGAGGGCTCGCAGATGGTGGCGATCACCACGGCCGAGGCGCCGCTCGAGGGGTACGACACGCACTGGCTAGATCTGGCCGCCGGTCCCGGTGGCAAGGCCGCGCTGCTCGGCGCCCTCGCCGCCCAGCGAGGTGCCTCCTTGGTGGCCAACGAGATGCAGCCGCACCGCGCCGAGCTGGTACGCCAGTCCGTGCGGGCGCTCAACAACGTCGAGGTCACCGTGCACGACGGCCGCGAGGGTCCGTGGGAGGAGGAGTCGTTCGACCGTGTGCTGCTCGACGCTCCGTGCACCGGGCTCGGCGCCCTGCGCCGTCGTCCCGAGGCCCGCTGGCGCCGCCGCGCCGAGGACGTCCCCGAGCTGGTCACGCTGCAGCGGCAGCTGCTGACCCGCGCCGTCGACCTCGTCCGGCCCGGGGGAGTGGTGGGCTACGCCACCTGCTCGCCGCTGCCCGCCGAGACCCGCGAGGTCGTCGAGTCGGTCGTCGGGGAGCGGTCCGACGTGACCGTCGAGTCCGAGCACCACTGGTGGCCGCACACCGACGGCACGGACGCGATGTACCTGGCGCTGCTGCGCCGCGGCTGACGGATACGCTCGCCCCATGCGCATCACGCCGAGCCTGCTGAACGCCGACTTCGCGAACCTGGCGGGGGAGGCGGCCCGGATCCCGACGGCCGACTTCCTGCACATGGACGTGATGGACAACCACTTCGTGCCGAACCTCACGCTCGGCGCGCCCGTGATCGAGGCGCTGGCGAAGGCCGCGCCCCAGCCGATCGACGCGCACCTGATGATCGAGGAGCCCGACCGTTGGGCGCCGCAGTTCGTGGAGGCGGGCGCGTCGAGCGTCACCTTCCACGTCGAGGCCGCCAAGGCGCCGGTGCGGCTGGCTCGCGAGATCCGCGCGCAGGGCGCTCGCGCGTCGATGGCGCTCAAGCCCGCGACGCCGATCGAGCCCTACGAGGACCTGCTCCCCGAGCTGGACATGGTGCTGATCATGACGGTCGAGCCGGGCTTCGGCGGGCAGAAGTTCCTCGACCTGTGCCTGCCGAAGATCCGTCGCACGCGCGCGCTGCTCGACCGGGTCGGCGGGGACATCTGGCTCCAGGTCGACGGCGGCGTCTCGCTGGAGACGATCGAGCGCTGCGCCGAGGCCGGCGCCGACACCTTCGTGGCGGGCTCGGCGGTCTACAGCGCCGACGACCCGGGCGCCATGGTGGAGCGTCTGCGTGAGACGGCCGTCGGCGCCTGCCACTGAGCCGCTAGACTTTCCGTGTACGAGCTAATCGCTCGCGTGCTCCGGGGTCGGTGCAAGTCCGAACCGGCGGTGACAGTCCGCGACCCGAGGCCCTGCTCGCAGGGCTGAGGTTGAACCGGTGGAACTCCGGTACCGACGGTGAAAGTCCGGATGGAAGGCGCACGCTGCTCGGACGCATCCTGCGTCCGAGCCGTCCCCGGTGTCCCGTGAGCCCGAAGGCAAAGGGAGACCGGTGGCCAGTCAGACCGAGACCGACGCGATGCGCCGGGCCGTCGAGGCCGCCCGCGCCGTGGGTCGCACCCTGCCCAACCCGCCGGTCGGCTGCGTGCTGCTCGACGACGAGGGCCGTGAGATCGCCGTGGGCGTCCACCGGGGCGCGGGCACGCCGCACGCCGAGGTCGACGCCCTCCAGCTCGCGGGCGACCGCGCCCGCGGCGCCACCGCCGTCGTCACCCTCGAGCCGTGCAACCACACCGGCCGTACCGGCCCCTGCACGCAGGCCCTGATCGCCGCGGGGGTCGCCCGCGTGGTCTTCGGCACCACCGACCCCGCCGAGGGCGCCGGGGGAGCGAAGGTCCTCGTCGAGGCGGGCCTCGAGGTCGAGGACGGCGTCCTGGCCGACGAGACCGACGAGCTGGTCCGCTTCTGGTCCCACCGCCACCTCCACGGGCGGCCGTTCGTCACGTGGAAGTACGCGGCCACGCTCGACGGACTCAGCGCCGCTCCGGACGGCAGCAGCAAGTGGATCACCAGCGAGACGGCACGCCGCGACGTCCAGGTGTTCCGCGCCGAGTGCGACGCCATCATGGCCGGCACCTACTCCGTGCTCGCCGACGACCCGCGACTCACGGTGCGCGACGCCTCCGACCTGCCCCTGCCGTACGACCGCCAGCCGCTGCGCGTCGTCGTGGGGGAGTCGAAGATCCCCGCGTACTACCGCGTGTTCGACCGCGTCGCCCCCACGCGGCAGATCCACTCGCGCGACCCGCACGTGGTGCTCGCCGAGCTGCAGGCCGCGGGCATCCACCACGTCTGGCTCGAGGGCGGACCCCGGCTCGCCGGCGCGTTCTGGGGCGAGGGCCTCATCGACCGCGTGATCGGCTACATGGCTCCGGCGATGCTGGGCTCCGGCCGCGCCGCTCTCGAGGGCGAGGCGACCACGCTCGCGGACATCCGCCCCATCGAGATCACCGACCTGCGGATGGTCGGTCCCGACATCCGCATCGTCGGCACGCCGGGCCGGATGCCGCGCGAGGACATGGACACACCGATCGAGGAACCTGACAGCGAGGGCACGAACTGATGTTCACGGGCTTGGTGGAGGAGAAGGGCACGGTCGTGGCCCTCGACGACCTCGGCGACGCGGTGCGGATCACGATCCGCGGACCCGTCGTCACGTCGGACGCCGGACACGGCGACTCGATCGCGGTCAACGGCTGCTGCCTGACGGTGATCGACCCGACCGAGGACACGTTCAGTGCCGACGTCATGCGCGAGTCGCTGGACCGCACCAGCCTCGGCGACCTGGAGGCAGGATCCCTCGTCAACCTGGAGCGCGCGATGCAGGCCGGCGCCCGGATGGGCGGCCACATCGTCCAGGGCCACGTCGACGGCACCGCCACGCTGATCGACCGCACCCCGAGCGAGCACTGGGAGGTCGTCCGGTTCAGCCTGCCGGCCGAGCTGGCGCGCTACGTGGTCGACAAGGGCTCGATCACGGTCGACGGCACGTCGCTCACCGTGGTCGAGGCCGGTGACGACTGGTTCAGCGTCTCCCTCATCCCCACCACCCTGGCCGACACCGTGCTCGGCACCCGCAAGCCCGGCGACCGCGTCAACCTCGAGGTGGACGTCATCGCCAAGTACGTCGAGCGACTGCTCGAGAAGGGAGCTCACTCATGATCGAGGAGCAGCACACCGGAGTCCGCCTCGACAGCATCGAGCGCGCGATCGCCGACATCCGCGACGGAAAGGCGATCGTCGTCGTCGACGACGAGGACCGCGAGAACGAGGGCGACATCATCTTCGCCGCCTCCAAGGCGACGCCCGAGCTGATGGCGTTCCTGGTCCGCTACTCCAGCGGCCTGGTCTGCGCGCCGATCACGGGCGAGATCCTCGACCGGCTGGCGATCCCGCTGATGACCCCGCACAACCGCGACCGGCTGCGCACGGCCTACACCGTGTCGATCGACGCCCGCGACGGCGTCACCACCGGCATCTCGGCGTCCGACCGGGCGCGCACGTGCCGCGTGCTCGCCGACTCGGCCACCGAGCCGTTCGAGCTCGTGCAGCCCGGCCACATCGTGCCGCTGCGCGCCAAGCCCGGCGGTGTGCTGGAGCGCGCCGGCCACACCGAGGCCGCGGTCGACTTCGCCCGCCTCGCGGGCCTGACCCCCGCCGGCGTGATCGGCGAGGTGATGAACGACGACGGCACGCTCAAGCGCGCGCCTGAGCTGCGCGAGTTCGCCGACGAGCACGATCTCGCCCTGGTCTCGATCGCCGACCTGCAGGTGTACCTGCGCCTGCACGAGTCGCAGATCACCCGCCTGGCCGACGCCCACCTGCCCACCGAGTTCGGCACGTTCCGCGCCATGGGCTTCAAGGACCGCATCGACGGCGCCGAGCACGTGGCCCTCGTCCACGGCGAGCCCGGAACCGAGGACGTGCTGGTGCGGCTGCACTCCGAGTGCCTCACCGGCGACGTCTTCGGCTCGCGCCGCTGCGACTGCGGCCCGCAGCTGGAGGCCGCGATGGCCGAGGTCGTCTCCGCCGGCGCCGGCATCGTGGTCTACCTCCGCGGCCACGAGGGCCGCGGGATCGGCCTGCTGCACAAGCTGCGTGCCTACGAGCTGCAGGACCAGGGCCAGGACACGGTCGACGCGAACCTCTCGCTGGGCTTCGGCGAGGACGAGCGCGACTACGCCGCCGGGGCGCAGATCCTGCGCGAGCTCGGCGTCACCTCGGTGCGCCTGCTGACCAACAACCCCGACAAGTCCACCCAGCTGGAGCAGTACGGCGTCAAGGTCGCCGAGCGGCTGCCCGTCGTCATCGCGCCCACGCCCGACAACCTGCGCTACCTGCAGACCAAGGCCGCCCGCATGGGCCACGACCTGCCCGACCTCAAGCTCGACGAGGAGATCTGACGTGGCCGGACACGGAGCACCCGAGATCACCGTCGACGGCAGCGGCGCGAAGGTCGCCGTCGTCGCGTCGAGCTGGCACACCGTGGTGATGGACGGCCTCATCGCCGGCACCGACCGCGCGCTGAAGGAGGCCGGCGTCACCGACACGACGCTGCTGCGGGCGCCCGGCTCCTTCGAGCTGCCGATCATCGCGCAGGCCTGCGCGAACGCCGGCTACGACGTGGTCGTCGCGCTCGGCGTGATCATCCGGGGCGGGACGCCCCACTTCGAGTACGTCTCGGCGGCGACCACCGACGGGCTGTCCCGCGTGGCGCTGGACACCGGCGTGCCGATCGGCTTCGGCCTGCTCACGTGCGACACCGAGCAGCAGGCGCTCGACCGCGCCGGCCTGCCGGGATCGCCCGAGGACAAGGGGCGCGAGGCCGCCGAGGCCGCGCTCTCGGCATGGGCGACCGTCCGGGGCCTGACGCCCCGCCGATAGGATGACCACGATGAAGACGTTCGATGGCCTGTTCGCGGAACTGTCCGAGAAGGCCGCCTCCCGCCCCGAGGGCTCGCGCACCGTCGCCGAGCTCGACGCGGGCGTGCACGCGATCGGCAAGAAGCTCGTGGAGGAGGCCGCCGAGTCGTGGATGGCCGCCGAGCATGAGGGACCTGCGCGTGCGGCCGAGGAGATCAGCCAGCTGCTGTACCACGCGCAGGTGATGATGATCGCCGCTGGCATCTCCCTCGATGACGTCTACTCCCACCTCTAGGAAGCCCCACATGCTCAAGGTCGCCGTCCCCAACAAGGGCGCCCTGTCCGAAGCCGCCGCCGCCATGCTGACCGAGGCGGGCTACCGCCAGCGTCGCCACGCCAAGGACCTCGTCACCGTCGACGCCGACAACGACGTCGAGTTCTTCTACCTGCGTCCGCGCGACATCGCCATCTACGTCGGCGAGGGCACGCTCGACGTCGGCATCACCGGCCGCGACCTGCTCCTGGACTCCGGCGCCAAGGCCGACGAGGTCATGGAGCTGGGCTTCGCGGGCTCCACGTTCCGGTTCGCCGCCCCCGAGGGCCAGATGACCAGCGAGTCCGAGCTCCAGGGCCGCCGCATCGCCACGTCGTACCCCGGCATCGTGCGTCCGCACCTCGAGCGGCTCGGCATCGACGCCCAGGTCGTGCGCCTCGACGGCGCGGTGGAGTCCTCGATCCGGCTCGGTGTCGCCGACGCGATCGCCGACGTGGTCGAGACCGGCACCACGCTGCGCCAGGCGGGCCTCGAGGTCTTCGGCGACCCGATCCTCACCTCCGAGGCGCTGCTGATCGCGCGGTCGGCCGCCGAGGTGCCCGCGGGCGTCGACGTGTTCCAGCGCCGCCTGCAGAGCGTGATCGTGGCGCGCACCTACGTGATGATGGACTACGACATCCGCGTCCAGAACGTCGACGAGGCCGTCCGGCTGACCCCGGGCATCGAGTCGCCCACGGTGTCGCCCCTTCATCGGGAGGGGTGGGTCGCGGTCCGGGCGATGGTCCCGCGCGAGGCCACCCAGAAGATCATGGACGAGCTGTACGCCCTCGGCGGCCGCGGCATCCTCGTCACGGACATCCTGTCGTGCCGGATCTGACGATGGGCCAGTCCTCCTCGCGGCGCACGTTCCGCCCCATCGGCGTCATCGTCGTCATGTGGGCGTGCGTCGTCGTGCTCGCCGTCCTCGCCGCGATGATCGGGATCCGCCTGCCCGAGGAGTACAAGTTCACGACCTCGCAGACCGTCACGATCTGGGTGCTCATCGGCTTCGTGGCGCTGTTCGCCCTGTTCGTCTCGCGCAGCCACGTCACGGCGGACGACGCTGGGCTGACCTTCGTCAACGGCTGGCGCCGTCGCACGCTGCGCTGGGACGAGATCTCCGTGGTGTCGATGCGCCCCGGCACGCCGTGGCCCACGGTCGAGACGAAGGACGGCCGCCGCTTCGCGCTGTTCGCTATCCAGGGCAGCGAGGGCGATCCGGCGCGCGACGCCGTGACCTGGCTGTCCGGTCACGTGCGATGAGCCACGGTGACGACTCCTGGGGTGGCGGACGCTCCCTGGCCGAGCCGGCGTTCCCCGGCGACGATGGCGGCGTCGACCCCTCGCTCGACCTGACCGACGACACCACGCTGCTCGCCACGCTCGGCACGGCGCGGGTCTTCGTCCCGGTCGTCGCGGTGCTGGGGGAGCGGGCCACCGACGGCAGCGACAAGAACTCCGACATGGCGGCGGTCCTGATGACCGGCGCCGACGGTCGCACCGCACTGCTGGCGTTCAGCTCGCTGGAGACGATGAGCCGCTGGAACCCGACCTCGCGTCCCGTTCCCGTCTTCGGCCGCGACGCCGCCCGGGCCGCGCTCGCCGACGGCGCCTCGGCCATGCTGCTCGATCTCGGACAGCCCACCTTCGGCGTCGTCGAGACCGAGGACCTCGAGCACGTCGCCGCCGAGCACGTGCTGGTGCGAACCGCCGCCGGCACCGCCTGGATCGAGCCGGCGGGCGACTAGTCCTGCAGCGGTGACACGCCCGCCAGCGGCACCGTGATGTGGACGTTCCCGTCGTGCCGCTCGACCCGGGCGACGAATCCGGCCCGCCCCACGGTGCGCAGCAGGGTGTCGTTCGCGGTGGCCGTGACGAAGGTGAGCCGTTGCGCGCCGAGCGCCCTCGCCCGTCCGGCGCCCTGCTTGACGAGCATCGTGCCGATGCCCCGGCCCTGCCACGCGTCCTCGACGATCAGGTGGAACGTCCACCGGTCCTCGACCTGCTCCACCAGGCCGTGCCCGACGATGTCCAGCCCCGACTGCACGACGATCGCCAGGCCGCTGTCGGGAACGACGAGCCGACGGGCCAGCCGGGTGGTCATCGGCATGCGCAGCGGTGCCTGGTACCGGTGGTAGATCGTCTCCGCGCTGCAGCGCTGGTGCAGGGCGGCGACACCCTCGATGTCGGCGAGGGTGGCCCGGCGCGTGAGGGGCAGGGGGGTCCGCTCGGCCGGCTGGAGCAGCGGTACGTCCATCCCCGCGTCGCTGACGAGGGAGAGCAGCGCCTGCGCTCGCGACCGCTCGGCCGGGGTGAAGGGGACCGCCCGGCTGATTCTCAGGCTCGTGCCGTTGCGGCGCTGCAGGTCGAGCACGTCGTGGCCGTTGTAGTCCAGGACGTCCGGGGGCGTCGTGCCCAGGAGGTCGCGCAGCACGCTCTCGACGTCCCGCCCGCCCTCCAGCACCTCGTGCATGCCGCGCAGGTAGCGGGTCGCCTCGTCGTCGAGGGCGTCGGGGCCCGTCCGGGTCACGGCCACCCGCGTGCCGCCGGCCTTCTCGAAGACCTCGGCCAGCTGCAGGTCGGTCATGCCCGGTGCCGCGCTCACCACGAACTCGTCCGTCACGGTCGGGTCGCCGGGGAACACCTGCATGCTCGCGATGTTCACCTCAGCCTGTCCGCACGCGAGGGCGATCTCGGCCAGGATGCCGGGCCGGTTCTCCAGGGTCGTCCGCACGCGCCACATCATGCGACCAGTCTGACCCGCCGGTGTTTCGTCCCGATTTCCTCCGGGAAGGATTCGGCTGCTAGCATGGTTGATCGAAGTGGAGGTCACTCCCACCTGCCGGGTTCAAGGATCCGGGGGTCACCCGCTGCGGGTCGTTCTCGGACGATCTCGCGGCGTGCGGCACCGTACGGTGCGTGTGGTGGCTTTCGCTTCGACGGAGGCCACCTTTTTCGTGTCCTCCAAACCCGATCTCAGGAGGATCCATCAGCACAGATCTGCGCGTCAACGAGCGCATTCGCGTACCGGAGGTCCGGCTCGTCGGACCCAGCGGTGAACAGGTCGGCATCGTTCGCATCGAAGATGCCCTGCGCCTGGCCGCCGAGGCCGATCTCGATCTCGTCGAGGTCGCCCCCCAGGCCCGGCCCCCGGTCTGCCGCCTCATGGACTTCGGCAAGTTCAAGTACGAAGCCGCCCAGAAGGCGCGCGAGTCGCGACGCAACCAGACGAACACGGTCATCAAGGAGATGAAGCTCCGCCCGAAGATCGACCAGCACGACTACGACACCAAGAAGGGTCACGTCGTGCGGTTCCTGAAGGCCGGAGACAAGGTCAAGATCACGATCATGTTCCGCGGTCGCGAGCAGCACCGTCCCGAGCTCGGGTTCCGGCTGCTGCAGAAGCTCGCCGCCGACGTGGAGGATCTCGGCTTCATCGAGTCGAACGCCCGCCAGGACGGTCGCAACATGACGATGGTGCTTGGACCTCACAAGAAGAAGTCCGAGGCGCAGGCCGAGGTCAAGGCCGAGAAGGCCGTGACCACCGCCGCCCGCGAGGCTGAGCGCGAAGCCGAGGCCGTGGCCGAGAAGGTCCATCGCGAAGAACACCAGAAGACAGCGCCGCCGAAGAAGCCTCGCCGGCGCTCCGAGAACCTCGATCCAGACATGGAGGCATAACCGTGCCGAAGTTCAAGCCCCACTCGGGCATGAAGAAGCGCATCAAGATCACCGGCAAGGGCAAGCTCCGCCGCGAGCAGACCAACCGCCGCCACCTGTTGGAGGTCAAGTCCTCGACCCGAAAGCGTCGCCTCGACGGCACGACGTCGGTGTCGAAGGCTGACACCAAGCAGGTCAAGAAGCTGCTCGGTCTCTGAGCGCCCCCGAACTTTACGAAGATTTGAAGGAGTAACACTGTGGCACGCGTCAAGCGTTCAGTGAACGCGCAGAAGAAGCGCCGCGAGATCCTCGAGCGGGCCTCCGGCTACCGCGGACAGCGCTCGCGCCTGTACCGCAAGGCCAAGGAGCAGGTCACCCACTCGCTGGTCTACTCGTACAACGACCGCAAGGCTCGCAAGGGCGACTTCCGTCGTCTCTGGATCCAGCGCATCAACGCCGCCGCGCGTGCGCAGGGCATCACGTACAACCGCTTCATCCAAGGCCTTAAGGCCGCCGAGGTCGAGGTCGACCGCAAGATCCTCGCGGATCTGGCCGTCAACGACATCGCGGCGTTCAACGCCCTCGTCGAGGTCGCCAAGGCGAACCTCCCCGAGGACGTCAACGCTCCCAAGGCCGACTCGGCCGTCTGAGCTCAGGCTCAGTTCCCACGTGGCGAGCCCCGGCGATCTGACCGTCCGTTCCGGACGGGTCAAGACCGCTCGGCGGCTCGCCACGCGTGCGTTCCGGGTGAAGACCGGCGAGTTCCTCGCCGAGGGTCCCCAGGCCGTGCGTGAGGCGCTCGACGCGCCGGGCGCGGTCATCGAGGTGTTCGCCACCGTCGACGCCACCGAGCGGTACCCCGAGCTGGCCGAGCGTGCCGAGTCGTGGCACGTCGTCACCGACGACGTCGTCGAGGAGATCGCCGACTCGGTCACCCCGCAGGGGCTCGTGGCCCGCTGTCACTCGATCCTCACCACGCTGGCCGACGTCCCGCAGGACGCGCGGCTCGTCGTGGTCTGCGCCGAGATCCGCGACCCCGGGAACCTGGGCGCGGTCATCCGGTGCGCCGACGCGGCCGGAGCGGCGGCCGTCGTCGTGGCCGGCGACAGCGTCGACCCCCTCAACCCGAAGGTCGTCCGCGCCACCGCGGGCTCCCTGTTCCACCTGCCGATCGCCGTCGAGCGCGACGTCGAGGCCGTCATCGCCGAGCTGCAGCGCCGAGGCTGCCAGGTGCTGGCCGCCGACGGCGGTGGCGAGACCGGCCTGTTCGATGCCGACCTCGACCTGACCGTGCCCACCGCCTGGATGATGGGCAATGAGGCGCACGGCCTCCCGGCGGAGTGGGCTGCCGCCGCCGACCGGGTGGTCCACGTGCCCATCCTGGGCCGTGCCGAGAGCCTGAATCTGGCCACGGCCGCGGCGGTCTGCCTCTACGCTTCAGCGCGCGAGCAGGGCTAGGCTCTGGCCGTGCCCTTCGAAGACTTCCCTGACGGCATCATCGTCGCCGACGAGCACGCCAAGGTGACACTCGCCAACAAGTGGGTCCGGTACTGGGCGCGCGCCGAGGGCGACGAGATGATCGGCATGGACCTGCGGGACGCGGTCCCGTTCGACGACCTCGCCGGCAACAGCTGGTTCGACTCCGTCCACCCGTACGACGGGCTCGCGATCCGCAAGCGCATCAGCGAGTCCTCCTGGTACTCCCCGCGCGGCAGCGAGTACCTCATCACCGCCTCCCTCGTGCGCGAGCGGCCCGCGGGCCGGGTCATCAAGGTGATCGTGAGCATGCGCAACGCGCGTGTGCGCCTCCAGCGCGACCGGCAGAAGTCCGACATGGTGGCCACGGTCGCCCACGAGCTGCGCTCGCCCCTGACGGGCATCAAGGGCTTCTCGGCCACCCTGCTGAGCCGCTGGGACGCGTTCACCGAGGACCAGCGCCTGTTCATGCTGCAGACCATCGATGCCGACGCCGACCGGCTCAGCCGGCTCATCACCGAGCTGCTCGACGCCGCGCGCATCGACGCGGGACGACTCTCCCTGCGCACCGAGCCGGTCCGGCTCGACGAGCTCGCCGGCCGGGTGCTGAACTCGGTGTTCTCCGCGGTCGACGAGCCTCCCCAGCCCCGCGTCGCGAGCGAGGTCCCGGTCGTGTGGGGCGACGCCGACCGCGTCACCCAGGTGCTCACGAACCTCATCGAGAACGCGATCCGGCACGGCGAGGGACTGCGCGAGCTCGTCGTGGCGTCCGAGCCGCGCGGCGACATCGACGGGGTGGTGGTGCGGATCGTCGACAACGGACCGGGCATCCCCGAGGAGTCCCGCGTCCGCATCTTCAGCCGCTTCTGGAGGTCCGGTCCCGGCGCCGGCAGCGGCCTCGGCATGTTCATCGTGCGCGGCGTCGTCGACCAGCACGGCGGCTCGATCATCATCGAGGACGCCGACGACGGGGGAGCGTCGATCTGCGTGTGGTTCCCGGTGAACGAGCCGGACACCATGGCGTCCTGACGCGCCGATAGACTCGAGGGCGTGTCTGCGCCCAATTCCGACTACGACCCGGTCGAGGTGACGCCCCTGCGCGCCGACGAGGTCGAACGCATGCGTGACGAGGCCCTCGCGGCCATCGCCGCGGCCGAGTCCCTCGACGCCCTGAAGCAGGTGCGCATCGACCACACGGGCGATCGCTCGCCCCTCGCGCTGGCCAACCGCGAGATCGGCGCGCTGCCGCCCGCGGCCCGCAAGGACGCCGGCCAGCGCGTCGGCCAGGCGCGCGGCGCCGTCAACCAGGCGCTGGCCGCCCGCACCGCCGAGGTCGAGGCCGTCGAGTTCGAGCGTCGCCTCGCCGAGGAGACCGTCGACGTCACGCTGCCGGTCGACGTCGAGCCCGTGGGCGCACGCCACCCGATCACCACGATCCAGGAGCACGTCGCCGACATCTTCGTCGCGATGGGCTGGGAGGTCGCCGAAGGTCCCGAGGTGGAGGCCGAGTGGCTGAACTTCGACGCCCTCAACCTGGGCCCCGACCACCCGGCGCGCACGATGCAGGACACGTTCTGGCTCGATCCCGAGTCGGCCGCGATGGTGCTGCGCACCCACACCTCGCCGGTGCAGGCGCGCACGATGCTCACGCGTCAGCCCCCGATCTACATCGTCTGCCCGGGCCGCGTCTACCGGACCGACGAGGCCGACGCCACGCACATGCCGGTCTTCCACCAGGTCGAGGGCCTGGCGATCGACAAGGGCCTGTCGATGGCCCACCTCAAGGGCACGCTCGACCACTTCGCGCGCGCGGTCTACGGCACCGAGATCACCACCCGGTTCCGTCCCTCGTACTTCCCGTTCACCGAGCCCAGCGCCGAGGTCGACCTGCTCTGCTACGTGTGCCACAACGATCCCGCCGAGGTCGCCTCGTGCCGGACGTGCGGCGGCGAGGGCTGGGTCGAGTGGGGTGGCTGCGGCGTCGTGAACCCGCGTGTCCTGGTCGCGTGCGGCGTCGATCCCGAGGAGTACTCGGGCTTCGCGTTCGGCATGGGCCTGGACCGCACCGTCACCAGCCGCTACGACATCGCCGACCTGCGCGATCTCTGGGACGGCGACGTCCGCTTCACCGAGCCGTTCGGAGTTGGTCTCTGACATGCGTGTCCCCGTGGAGTGGCTGCGGTCACTCGTCGAGCTTCCCGACGCCGTCACGACGGAGCAGCTGGCCGATCGCCTGACGATGTACGACCTCAAGCTGGAGGAGATCGTGGGCGGCGGGCTCAGCGGCCCGTTGACCGTCGGTCGCGTCCTGGCGATCTCGCCCGAGGAGCAGAAGAACGGCAAGACGATCAACTGGTGCCGGGTCGACGTCGGCGCGCAGAACGATCCGTCCGTTCCCGACGCCCCCGGCGAGGACGTGCCGTCGCGCGGCATCGTCTGCGGCGCCCACAACTTCGGCGTGGGCGACCTCGTCGTGGTGTCGCTGCCCGGCACGTACCTGCCCGCGCTGGGCTTCGAGATCGGCTCGCGCAAGACGTACGGCCACGTGTCCGACGGCATGATCTGCTCCACCACCGAGCTGGACCTGGCCGAGGACGAGACCTCGGCCCACGGCATTGTCGTGCTGCCAGCCGGCTCGGCCGAGCCCGGCGACGACGCGATCGCGCTGCTGGGCCTCGGCGACCAGACGCTCGACCTCGAGGTCAACCCCGACCGCGCCTACGCGCTGAGCCTGCGCGGCGTGGCTCGCGACACCGCTCTCGCGTTCGACGTGCCGTTCACCGATCCCGCCGACCGCGAGGTCCCGTCCACCGACACCGCTGCCTACCCAGTGCGCGTCGAGGACCCCACGGGCTGCC
The DNA here is from genome assembly GCF_900167475.1 of Aeromicrobium choanae. NCBI lineage: Bacteria > Bacillati > Actinomycetota > Actinomycetes > Propionibacteriales > Nocardioidaceae > Aeromicrobium > Aeromicrobium choanae. Next base: position 3,146,055 of record NZ_LT796768.1, read on the forward strand.
CCGTGTTCACCACGCTCGTCGTGGAGGGCATCGACCCGTCGGCCACCACGCCGGCCTGGATGGCCAAGCGCATCGCCGACGCCGGCATGCGTCCGATCTCGCTCACCGTCGACATCAGCAACTACGTGATGCTCGAGCTGGGCCAGCCGAACCACTGCTACGACCGCGCCAAGGTCAACGGCGAGATCGTGGTGCGCCGCGCGACCGAGGGCGAGCGGCTCACGACGCTCGACGGCGTCGACCGTGCCCTCACGACCGAGGACCTGCTGGTGGCGGACGCGTCCGGGCCGATCGGACTGGCCGGCGTCATGGGTGGCGACCACACCGAGATCGACGCGACGACGACCGATGTCCTCGTGGAGGCCGCCTACTGGGATCCGGTGACGATCTTCCGCGCGGTCAAGCGCCACAAGCTGCCGTCCGAGGCCGCCAAGCGGTACGAGCGCGGTGTCGACCCGGCGCTGCCGCTCGTCGGCGCGGCCCGGGTCGCCGAGCTGCTGGTCGAGCTGGCCGGTGGCACGCTCGCGCCCGGTGCCACCGTCGTGGGGACCGCGCCCGCGCGGAAGCCGGTCACGTTCTCCTCCGATCTGCCCGCCCGCATCAGCGGACTGCCGATCACGCCCGAGCAGGCTCAGGACACCTACGAGCGCAACGGCTGCACGGTCGAGCTGGCCGGCGATCGCTTCACCGTCACCCCGCCGTCCTGGCGCTTCGACCTCAACGACCCCTACGACTTCGTCGAGGAGGCGCTGCGCACCGCCGGGTATGAGAACGTCCCCTCGGTGCTGCCCACGCCCACGGGCGGCCGTGGGCTCTCGCGCGACCAGGAGCTGCGCCGCCGGGTGGGCCACGTGCTCGCCGGTGCCGGGCTCGTCGAGGTCACCACGCTGCCGTTCGTCGGGCCCGCCGACCTCGAGAAGCTGGGCCTGCCCGCCGACGATGCGCGACGCGACCTCGTCCGGCTGGCAAACCCGCTGTCGGCCGAGGAGCCCGGGCTCACGCCCACGCTCCTGATCGGCCTGCTGCGAGCGGCGTCGCTCAACATCGGCCGCGGCCACGAGTCGGTCGCCCTGAGCGAGATCGGCCGGGTGTTCCACCCGCGCGAGGGCCGCCCCGTGGCACCGATCCTGGGCGTCGACCGCCGCCCCACCGACGAGGAGCTCGCGGCCCTCGACGCCGCCCTGCCCGAGCAGCCCCGCCACACCGGCTTCGTGCTGGTGGGGGAGCGCACGCGCTCCGGCTGGACCGGCCCGGGACGCGCCGTCGCGTGGACCGACGCGCTCGCGATCGCCCAGCGCGTCGCGGCGAACCTGCACGTCGACCTGACGGTGGAGGCGGCGAGCCTCGCTCCCTTCCACCCGGGCCGTTGCGCCCGGCTGAGCATCGGCGACCGTGTCGTCGGCCACGTCGGCGAGCTGCACCCGCAGGTGGCCGAGACCTACGGTCTCCCGGGCCGCGTGGCCGCCGGCGAGCTCGACCTCGACGCCCTGATCGAGTCTGCGCCGGCGATCGGCCCGAAGCCCCACTTCTCGGCCTTCCCGGTCGCGAAGGAGGACTTCGCCTTCACGGTGGACTCCGCCCTGACCGCGGGCGAGCTGGAGTCGGCGATCTCGTCGGCCAGCCCGCTGCTGGAGTCGGTGCGCCTGTTCGACGTGTACACCGGCGACCAGGTCGGCGAGGGCCGCAAGTCGCTCGCGTTCAAGGTGCGCCTGCGCGCCGAGGACCGCACGCTGACCGACGCCGACATCAAGGCCGCGCGCGAGCGGATCGTGGCAGCCGCCGCGACACTCGGAGCCGAGCTGCGCTGACCGGCGCCCGGCCTGTCCGGGTGATTGGATGGGCGTATGACCGAGATCACACGCGTTCGGATCGAGCACGACCTGCTCGGAGAACGTGAGGTACCGGCGGACGTCTACTGGGGCGTGCACACCCTGCGCGCCCTGGAGAACTTCCCGATCACCGGTGTCCCCATCGCCATCAGTCCGTACCTGCCCCAGGCGCTCGCCGCCGTCAAGGAGGCCGCCGCCGAGGCGAATCACGACCTCGGCCTGCTCGACGACGAGCGGCACGCGGCCATCGTGCAGGCGTGCCAGGAGATCCGTCGCGGCGACCTGCACGACCAGTTCGTCGTCGACGTGATCCAGGGCGGTGCCGGCACCTCCACGAACATGAACGCCAACGAGGTGATCGCGAACCGCGCCCTCGAGATCCTCGGTCACCCGCTGGGCGACTACATGCGACTGCACCCCAACGAGCAGGTCAACCTCAGCCAGTCGACGAACGACGTCTACCCGACGGCCGTGAAGATCGCCGTCATCAACGCGACGCACGACCTCATCGCCGCGATGGGCGACCTCCAGGAGGCCTTCGCCGCGAAGGCCGTGGAGTTCCACGACGTGCTCAAGATGGGCCGCACCCAGCTGCAGGACGCCGTGCCGATGACGCTCGGCCAGGAGTTCGGCACGTACGCGCTGATGATCGCCGAGGACCGCACGCGGCTGCGCGAGGCCGTGATGCTGCTGCACGAGATCAACCTCGGCGCCACCGCGATCGGCACCCAGCTCAACGCACCGGACGGATACGTCCCGCTGGCCCGTCAGCACCTCTCGCGGATCACCGGCCTCCCGCTGGTGACGGCCGTCGACCTCATCGAGGCCACCCAGGACTGCGGCTCGTTCGTGCAGATGTCCGGCGTTCTCAAGCGGGTGGCGGTGAAGCTGTCGAAGATCTGCAACGACCTGCGGCTGCTGTCGTCGGGGCCGCGCGCGGGGCTGGGCGAGATCAACCTGCCGGCGCGCCAGGCCGGGTCGAGCATCATGCCCGGCAAGGTGAACCCGGTGATCCCCGAAGTGGTGAACCAGGTGGCGTTCCAGATCATCGGGCACGACGTCACCGTGTCGATGGCGGCCGAGTCGGGCCAGCTGCAGCTCAACGCCTTCGAGCCCGTGATCTGCTACTCGCTGTCGGCCGGGCTGTACCGGCTGCGCACGGCCATCACGTCCCTGACCGAGAACTGCGTCAAGGGCATCACCGCCAACACCGAGCACCTCGCGATGGAGGTGGCGAACTCGATCGGCCTGGTCACGGCCCTCAACCCGTACCTGGGCTACCAGACCGCGACCGAGCTGGCCAAGGAGGCGCTCGCCACCGGCCGCGGCGTGGCCGAGCTCGTGCTGGAGAAGGGCCTGCTGCCGCAGGACGAGCTCGAGCGGATCCTGCGACCGGAGACGCTGGCCCACCTCGGTCCGAAGCCGGCCGACCGTTCCGGCGGCGTGTGAGGGGTGAGCTGGCGTGGCGGCAGGGGTGTACCCTGTCGCCATGACCACCTTCGTGATCATCATTGGAAAGCGCGTCTGAATCCTCATCCCAGACGCGCCGCCTCCCGTACCCGGGAGGCTTTTTTTTGGCCCGACCAGACAGCAGGACGACCATGAGCACCACCTTCGGGAAGCACGACCCGGCGGACTTCCACGTCTACGACACGACGATGCGCGACGGCGCCCAGCAGGAGGGGCTCAACCTCTCCGTGCAGGACAAGCTCGCGATCGCGCAGCACCTCGACGACCTCGGCGTGGGCTACATCGAGGGCGGCTGGCCCGGCTCGAACCCCAAGGACACCGAGTTCTTCGCGCTGGCCGCCAAGGAGCTCGACCTGAAGCACGCCACGCTGGCCGCGTTCGGCTCCACGCGCCGTGCCGGGGTCGCCGCGGCCGACGACCCGCTGATCGCCGCGCTCCGCGACTCGGGCGCGTCCGTGGTCACGATCGTGGCGAAGAGCCACGACCAGCACGTCATCAAGGCACTGCGGACCACGCTGGAGGAGAACCTCGCGATGGTGCGCGACACGGTCGAGTACCTGCGGGCCGAGGGCCAGCGGGTGTTCGTGGACTGCGAGCACTTCTTCAACGGCTACCTCGACAACCGCGACTACGCGCTGGAGGTCGTCCGCACCGCCATCGAGGCGGGCGCCGAGGTGGCCGTCCTGTGCGACACCAACGGCGGGATGCTGCCGCACCAGGTGGGCGAGATCGTGGCCGACGTGCTGGCCTCGACGGGCGCGCGACTGGGCATCCACGCACACAACGACACCGGCTGCGCGGTCGCGAACTCGATCGAGGCGGTGCGCTCCGGCGCCACCCACGTGCAGGGCTGCATCAACGGCTACGGCGAGCGCACGGGCAACGCCGACCTCGTCACGTGCGTGGCCAACCTGGAGTTCAAGCTGGGCATGAGCGTGATGCCCGAGGGCGTGCTGGCCGACGCCACGCGCATCTCGCACGCGATCAGTGAGATCACGAACTACCCGCCGGTGGCGCGCCAGCCGTACACGGGCGTGTCGGCATTCGCCCACAAGGCGGGCCTGCACGCCAGCGCGATCCGGGTGGATCCCGACCTCTACCAGCACATGGAGCCCGCGCTCGTGGGCAACGACATGCGCCTGCTCGTCTCGGAGATGGCCGGTCGCGCGACGATCGAGCTCAAGGGCCGCGAGCTCGGCTTCGACCTCTCGGGCGACAACGAGCTGCTCACCCGCATCACCGAGCAGGTCAAGCAGATGGAGCAGGACGGCTACACGTTCGAGGCGGCCGACGCGTCGTTCGAGCTGCTGCTGACCGAGGCGGTCACGGGTCGCCGTCCGGAGTACTTCGACGTCGAGTCGTGGCGCGTCATCGCGGGCTCGGCCGGCGACGGCGGTGCCGAGGCGATCGTCAAGGTCGTGGCCGGTGGCACCCGCACGGCGGTGGTGGGGGAGGGTAACGGTCCGGTCAACGCCCTCGACCACGCGTTGCGCCAGGCGATCGAGCGGATCTACCCGGACGTGGCCCAGTTCCACCTCATCGACTTCCGCGTGCGGATCCTCGACCAGGGCCACGGCACCGACGCCGTCACGCGCGTCCTCATCGAGACGACGGACGGCAAGAGCTCGTGGGTGACCGTGGGCGTGGGTCCGAACATGATCGAGGCGTCGTTCGAGGCGCTCGTGGACGCGCTGACGTATGGCCTGCGCTCTCACGGGGTCGCTGCGCTGTAGCGCACGGGCGCGTCGAGGTGGCGGTCGTCGAGGTGACCGTGGGACTTCATGTTGTGGTGCTTGCGGCACAGGCAGCGGAGATTCTTCGCTGAGGTCTGGCCGCCGGAGTCGTAGGCCTTCGCGTGATCGAGGTCGGTCTCGAACACGGGAGCCCGACATCCGGCGACTCGACACGTGCCGTCGCGCCAGTGCAGCGCTTGTCGCAGGGACTCGGTGGGCCGGTAGCCGATGATCGTGGTGTCGAGGATCTCGCCGACCGGGTCGAGCACCAGTCGCCGGAACACGGTGTGCTCGCTGGCCGCCAGCTCGCGGACCCACGCTGGCCCGAGCGGCTCGCCGTCGCGGGTGATCCCGGGGCCGCCGGTGAGGCCGATGAGGTCGGTGGCGGCGATGCTGATGGCGATCTCGGCGCGGATGTCGGTGGTGGTGCCGGTGCAGGACGTGAGCCACTGACCGAGGACATCGGCCTGCTTCTGGTCGCGGGTCCGCGTGTCGCGGAGGCCGGTCTCGGGGTCGATGGAGGGCTCGGCCTTGGCTGCCTTGCGGAGTCGTTCGGCAGCGGCGATGGCGACCCCCGTGGGCAGCAGCGCGTTGAGCCAGCTGGTGCCGTCGCTGAGGTGGGTGACCGACACGCGGCGCTCGTCGAGGGCCTTCGCGGTCTCCTCTGCGGTCTCCTCGGGCTCGATGCGGGCACGGAAGCGCCGCAGCCACGCCCGCAGCTCGCTGATGGTGTGGGTGGTGGCGTAGTCGACGACGGTGGTCTCGAGCTTGGCCCAGCTCTCGCGCTCGACGAGGCGTTCGGCGGTGTCGGCGATCGCACTGGCACGCGCCGCGTCGAGGTCGCCGAGCCGGAACGCGTCCCAGACGAGTGGCGTGCGCTCGCGCAGCGTCTCGGCCTCGAACACGATCGCCCACACCCGATGTTCGGTGACCCTCAATGCCTGGGCGATCTCGAGCGTGACCTCGCGCCGCGCCAGGTCCTTGCCCAGGACGATCTCGTCGGATCGATCGATCTCGGCGACCCGCCGGCGGTGGTGCGCGGCGATGAGCTTCCACTCCTCGAACTCCGCCACCGCGCGGGCGCGACGCGCCGCGTCGAGCGCGCGAGCGGTGAGTTCCGAGGTCATGCACCCAACGTAGTGAGCCCCACCGACACCGGTCCTGGGTCATTGCACGAGCACGATTCCCCCTGCGGTTCCAGTTTCGTGATGCGACGAGCTACGCCCGATGGAGTCCTGGCTGCACGACCCGCTCGGTGGACGCGGGATTCGCGCTGAGATGCGCGGCAGGACGCACGGGGCGGCGCTGGAGGTCACCGCCGCAGTTCGGGCACTCGCCGTGCAGGCACGTCTCGGCACATCGCGCGCACCACGTGCACTCGAAGGTGCAGATCATCGCGTCCATCGCCTTCGGGGGCAGATCGGTGTCGCAGCATTCGCATCCCGGGCGCAGTTCCAGCATTCGGCCATTCTTGCGCGTCTCGCGGCCTCAGGTGTTCCTCAGAAGGGCTCGAGGACGAAGCGCCCCCAGGCGAGAAAGGCGAAGAGACCGAGAAAGACCAGGTCGCCGAGCAGGTAGTTCCACTCCATCCGGCGGAAGCGGGTGGTCGCGGCGCCGGACATGAACAGCGCCAGGCCGCACGCGGCGACCGGTGTCAGGACCGGCACGATCCCCAGCGCCGCAGGAAGGATCAGCCCTGTGGCGCCGATGAGCTTGGTGGTGCCGATGGCCTTGATCTGCCCGGAGGTGAAGTCGTCGACCCAGTACTGGCTGCGCCCGAGCCGGCGGTAGCTCTCCTTGGTCTTGGTCAGCTGGGCGAGAGCCCCGGCGGTGAACGCGAGGGCGAGTGCTCCGGCAAGGATCCACAGCACGATGTTCATGGGTTCTCCTTCGTGGTTACCTGAACGCGGTTGGGCACGTCATGGAGATGACGGACCCGAGCGAGAAGAGGTAACCGATGGACCCCGACGACGACCTGGCCGACCTCTTCGAGGCGGACCGCTCCCGCCTGGTCGCGATCGCGACCCGAGTGGTCGGGAGCCGCGCCGACGCCGAGGACGTCGTCCAGGAGGCCTGGGTACGGCTAGCGCGTCAGGAACCCGGGAAGATCGAGAACGTCCACGCCTGGCTGACCACGGTCGTGGGGCGACTCAGCATCGACGTGCTGCGGTCGCGCACCGCCGAGCTCCCCTACGAGCTGGACCTGAGCGAGCTGGACGTGGCCGAGGACACCGTCGCCGACGCACCGGAGGAGCGAGCTCTCCAGGCCGACTCGGTGGGGATCGCGCTCCTCGTCGTGCTCGGGACGCTGGGCCCCGACGAGCGGTTGGCGTTCGTGCTGCACGACCTGTTCGCCGTTCCCTTCGCGCAGATCGGCCCCATCCTGGGCAAGAGCGCCGATGCGGCGAAGATGACGGCCAGTCGCGCCCGCCGGAAGGTGCACGGCGCGGGGGACACGGTGCGACCTCGCAGCAGTCGAGGCGAGCAGCGTGCGGTCGTCGACGCCTTCCTCACGGCGGCGCGCGAGGGCGACTTCGCGGCACTGCTGGAGATTCTCGATCCGCAGCTGCGGTGGGAGATCCACACCTCGCACCGGGTCACGGTGGGCCTCGGGACGGCTGAGATCCTCCGTGCGGTCCAGCACGGCGACCCGTCGCGCATCACCGCCCGACGGGTCCTGGTCGACGATCAGCCCGGAATCGCGGCGTGGGGGCCGAACGGCGCGCTGGTCAGCCTGATGAGCTGCACCGTCGAGGGTGGACGGATGACCAGGATCGTGTCGATCCTCGACCGGAAGGTCCTCGACAGGATCGATCTCCCGGTGGTGGCCGATCAGCCGGAGTCGGACGGCTTCACGACCTGAGGTCGTACGTCAGCCACACGGAGCCGTTGGGCGTCGGTGACGCGCTCGTCAGCCGCAGCCGGCGCAGTGCCTGGACGTCGGCGAACAGTCGACGACCGGTGGGATCGAGCGTCGGCCCGACGACCAGGTTCAGCTCGTCGACCAGGCCGGTGGCGAGCAAGGACTGCGCGAGCTGGATGCTGCCGTGGACGCCGATGTCGCGCCCGGGCCGGGCCACGAGCTCGGCGATGATCCCGGGAAGCGCGCCGGTGAACGTCGTGACCTCGCCCCATTCCCGGGCCAGCGGCGTCGAGGTCACGACGTACTTGCGCACCCCGTTGATGAAGTCGGCGAAGGGCTGCTCTTGGGAGCTCGGCCAGTACCCCGACCACTCGTCGTAGGTGTTCCGGCCGAGCAGGACGGCGTCCTGACGGTCCGTCAGGGCCGTCTCCATCTCCATGAGCACCGGATCGAATGCCGGCGCACCGTGGTGGTCGACGTGATCGTCAGGGAAGTAGGCCCCGGGCTCGTCGACCGCCCCGTCGATCGAGGTCAGCGTGTAGAGAACGACTCGTCGTCCACCCATGGGCCCAACCTGCCACAGAGATCGGGACGCCCGCCAGCGGCGCCTAGACTCGGGGCATGCCCCCACGATCTCCGCTGCCGTCCCGTCACGGTCTGGCGGCAGCGTGGATGCGGACGCCCGATCGGCACCAGGACGGTCCGCCGTGGCCGACGATGGCGGCCTGGCTGGAGCACCGGCTCGCGGCGCACGCGGACGTTGGCGAGATGCTGGCAGACGAGCGGCTCGTCTACGACGACCTGAGGCCCGTGGGAGCGGACGACCCCTACGCGCCGCACACGTTCGTGTGGTTCCACCGCGACCTGCGCGACGAGGTCGAGGTGCCCGGCGAGATCCGGATCCTGCACCGCGACGAGCGGATCGTCGTCGTCGACAAGCCGGCCTTCCTGTCGACGATCCCTCGCGGCCAGCATGTCGTGCAGAGCGTCGTCGTGCGGCTCCGCGCGCAGCTCGACCTGCCCGAGCTGACGCCCTTGCACCGGCTCGACCGGGTGACCTCCGGGGTGCTGCTGATGGCGACCGAGCGCCGCTGGCGCGGGCCCTACCAGACCCTCTTCGAGCACCGCCGGGTCAGCAAGACCTACCGCGCCCTGGCGGCGTGGCAGGCCGCGCTCGAGTCGCCGGTCGTGGTCCGCAACCACCTCCGCAAGGAGCGCGGCGCGCTGCGGGCCGAGGTCGTCCCCGATGCCCCGGTCAACGCCGAGACGCTGGTCGAGATGGAGGCCCGTGATGGGGACCTGGCCGTCTACCGGCTCTCGCCGAGGACGGGCCGCACGCACCAGCTGCGCCTCCACCTGGCCGGCCTCGGCAGCCCGATCGTCGGAGATCCGCTCTACCCGACGGTCACGGACGCGTCGGTCGACGACTTCTCCCGTCCGCTCCAGCTCATCGCGAGTGAGCTCCGGTTCACCGACCCGGTGGACGGCGCCGATCGCCGCTTCGTCAGTGACCGGACCTTTCCGCTCCGCCCTTGAACGGGAGCGATTGACAGGCAAGTGACCACTTGCATAATCTGCGGATGTGGGTGACGTCTTCAGGGCCATCGCGGAGCCGACGCGTCGTGCTCTGCTGGACGAGCTCCTGGAGCGGGACGAGCAGACCTTGTTCGAGCTGTGCTCGCGTCTTGCGATGAAGCACGGGCTGACACCCACCCGACAGGCGGTCTCGCAGCACCTCGACGTCCTGGAGGACGCAGGTCTGGTGCGGACGGAACGCCGTGGCCGCTACAAGCTGCACACGATCGACACCACGCCGCTCGCCCAGATCGCTGAGCGATGGCCACCACGAGAGGAACCGAAATGAAACTGCAGACGGTCAGCATCTTCGTCGACGACCAGCAGAGGGCCGTCGACTTCTACACGGGCACACTCGGCTTCGAGGTGACCGCCGACGTGCCGATGGGCGAGCACCGATGGCTCACCGTGCGCCTCGGTGACAGCCCGGACGCCACGGAGGTCTCCCTCGAGCCGAAGGCGCATCCGGCAGCGGCCTCGTTCACGGCGGCGCTGCTCGAGGACGGGATCCCGTTCTGCATGCTCGGTGTCGACGACGTGGAGCGCGAGCACGAACGACTCGTCGCGTCGGGCGTGACCTTCAGTCAGCCGCCGACCGATGTCGGCCCGGTGATCATCGCCGTGTTCGAGGACGGCTGCGGGAACCTCCTCCAACTGGCCCAGTTCAAGGACGCCTGAGTCGCTCGCGTCACTCAGGGCGAGGTGAGAAGCGCTGCCGATACGAGGTGGGAGTGGTCGCGTAGGACGCGGAGAAGTTCTGCCGGAAGGTCACCACGCTGCCGAAGCCGCAGGCGTCGGCGATGCGTGCGATCGGCCAGTCGGTCGTCTCCAGCAGGCGTCGCGCCTCGTCGAGTCGGCGCTGGAGGACCCAGCGGGCCGGGGTGGAACCGGTCAACTCCACGAAGCGGCGGGTGAAGTTCCGCCGGCTCATGCGGGCGTGGGCGGCCAGGTCGTCGACCGAGAGTGGCTCGTCGAGCCGGCTCAGCGCCCAGTCGATCGTGGGCCCGAGGTCGCCCACGCCGCCGGGCTCGGGCATCGGGCGGGCCACGTACTGGGCCTGGTCTCCCTCACGGTGCGGCGCCACGACCAGCTGGCGCGCCACTGTGGCCGCGGCCTCCGAGCCGAGACGCGTGCGCACGACGTGGAGGCAGGCGTCGATGGCCGAGGCCGTGCCCGCCGAGGTGAGGACGTCTCCGTGATCGAGGTACAGGGCGGCCGCGTTCACGCCCAAGCCGGGCCGCCGTGTCCGGAGACGATCGACCGCACCCCAGTGCGTCACGACGTCCCGTCCGTCGGCGAGTCCGCTGTCCACGAGCGGGAACGCGCCCAGGCACAGCCCTGCGACGCTGCTGCCGCGATCCCGGGCCGCGCGCAGGCTGCCGATCAACACCGGATCGGCGGGTGGGAGGTCGGTCGGCCAGGACGGGAGGACGACGAGGTCGGCCTCCTCGACCACCTCGGGTCCGGAGACGTCCTCGATCCGAGGTCCCTCCGCGGTGCGGATCCCCTTGCCGTCCGCTGTCCAGACCACCGGGTCCCAGCCCTCGGCCAGCCCTTGGCGACCGACCTCGCCGAACACCAGCAGCGGTGCCGCGAGGTGGAACATGGTGATGCCCTCGAAGGCGTGGACGACGATGCGCACGACTGGCCCGATCTCATCGATAGATGGCTTTGGTGCCACTCACGGTACCCCGGGCAGACCGGCAGGGTCGATCCCAGAGCACCCGACCACGCCACTCAGGAGGCACCATGAACGCCCCGCGCCGCGCCCTGATCGTCATCGACGTCCAGAACGAGTACTTCGACGGAGTCCTGCAGATCCAGTCGCCGCCGCGCGATCAGAGCCTCGCCCACATCACGAAGGTCATCGAGGTGGCCGCAGCGCAGGGCCTGCCCGTCGTGGTGGTGCAGCACCAGACGCCCGAGGGTGCGCCGGTCTTCGCCGAGGGCAGCCACGGCTGGTCGCTGCACCCCGAGATCGAGGCCCTCGCCCAGCCGACCTGGAAGCGGGTCGTCAAGCACAAGTCGAGCGTCTTCGCCGATACCGACGTGGCCTCCTGGCTCGCCGAGCAGGGCGTCGACACGATCAGCATCGTCGGCTACATGACGAACAACTGCGACCTGGGCACCGTCTTCGGCGCCGAGGAGCTGGGCCTGGATGCCGAGGTCCTCTCCGACGCCACCGGCGCGATCCACCTTGCCAACGAGGCCGGGAAGGTCTCCGCGGCCGAGCTCCACGCGGCGCTGCTGGTGCTGCTGCAGTCCAACCTCGCCGCTGTCGCCAGCACGGAGGACTGGGCCGCCGCGGTCCGAGCCGGCGCGGCACTGCCGAAGAGCGACCTCGGCACCTCGGCCACGCAGGGTCGGGCGGCCTTCGCGGGCTGACCTCGCCTCGCGGGACTGCGCGCCGGAATCACGCTTCGGGCGTCGGCCCCGCGGCGTACTCATCGTCGCTGACCGGCTCGAGCCAGTTCACGACGTCGTGGTCGTCGTCGCCCTCGTTGATGGCGAGGTGGACCATGAGGCGCTGGGGAGTAGCGCCGTGCCAGTGCTCCTCACCGGCCTCGAAGAGGACACGGTCACCGGGGCGGATGACCTCGACGGGTCCGCCGCGCCGCTGGCACAGGCCGACGCCCTCCGTGACGAACACGGTCTGGCTCAGCGGGTGGCGGTGCCAGTGGGTGCGGGCGCCGGGCATGAAGTGCACGAGGTTGGCGGTGACGCGCGAGGGCGCCGGGGCGGCCGCGACGGCGTCAATGTAGACGTCGCCGGTGAACCAGTCGGCCGGTCCCTTGGCGGTGTCCAGTGAGCTGCGCGTGATCTGCATGGTGCTCCTATCGGTGTGTGGCGGTGTCCGCCGATGCGGCCCAGGAAGCGAGCAGGCGGAGTCGCTCGGCGGACGGCGAGCCGGGCTCGGCGGTGTAGACGAGCAGGACGAGGCCCGGCTCGGCGGTGATGGCGAGCTCCTCGTAGGCGAACGTCAGCTCGCCGACGACGGGGTGGTGGAAGCGCTTCGTCCCCGTGCCGTGGGTGCGGACGTTGTGGTCGGCCCACAGCCGCCGGAACGTCTCGCTCTGGGTGGAGAGCTCGCCGACGAGGTCCTGCAGCTCGCGGTCGTGGGGGTCGCGGCCTGCCTCGGCGCGCATGATCCCGACGCACATCTCGGCGAACAGGTCCCAGTCCGGGTAGAACTCGCGCGAGGTGGGATCGAGGAACTGGAAGCGGGCCAGGTTCGGCGTGCGGCCGCCCTCGCCGATCACGGGGGAGTAGAACGCCCGGCCGAGGGTGTTGGTGGCGAGCAGGTTCTGGTGGGAGTCGCGCACGAAGGCGACACCCTCGGTGATCGCCTCCAGCGCCCACTGCAGGCTCAGCCGCGACGCGGCCTTGCCCGGGGAGCGGCGCCGTGGCCTGCCCGAGGCGGGGATGCCGTCCGCGGCGCGGGCGAGGTCGTAGAGGTGCGTCCGCTCGGTCTCGTCCAGCTGCAGGGCGCGCGCAAGTGACTCGAGCACTCCGGAGGAGGCCCCGGCGATGTGCCCGCGTTCCAGCCGGGCGTAGTACTCGACGCTCAGCCCGGCGAGCGAGGCGACCTCGCTGCGGCGCAGGCCGGGCACGCGACGGGTGCCGGTGGTCGGGAGGCCGACCTGGTCGGGGGTGATGCGCGCACGCCGGGTGGTGAGGAACTCGCTCACTTCCCGCCGGGCGTCCTGACGGTTGTCCACGTCTTCGAGCCTACGGCCGTTCAGCGGCTCGTGCGGACCACGAGGGATGCCCTGCCAGTACACCCATTCGCAGTGACTTCCTGCCCGCCGGCGCGACCGGTTCACTGGATCTCGTGGTGCCGTGCCGGCACCGCGGACGACGAGAAACAGGAGCGATCGATGCGCCAGGTAGTCATGCACGCACCCGGAGACGTGAGGGTCGAGGACCGCGAGGATCCGAGGATCATCGAGCCCACCGACGCGATCATCCGACTCTCGGCGACCTGCATCTGCGGCAGCGACCTGTGGCCCTACCGCGGCGCCGAGCCGGTCGACCACCAGGTGATGGGTCACGAGTACGTCGGCGTCGTCGAGGAGATCGGCTCGGACGTGCGGACCGTCAAGGTCGGCGACTTCGTGGTCGGCTCGTTCTGGGCCTCGGACAACACCTGCGAGATCTGCCGCGCCGGCTACCAGGCGTACTGCACGCACCGGGTGCTGATGGGAACCCTCGGCACCCAGTCCGAGCTCGCCCGCATCCCGCTCGCGGACGGCACGCTCGTCGCGACACCGGGGATGCCCGAGCCGGATCTGATCCCGTCCCTCATGGCCGCCTCGGACGTGCTGGGCACGGGCTGGTTCGCCGCCGTCGCGGCCCAGGCCGGACCGGGCAAGACCGTCGCGGTCGTCGGTGACGGCGCGGTCGGCCTGCTGGGCATCCTCGCCGCCCAGCAGCTCGGTGCCGAGCGCATCATCGCGTTCAGCCGGCACGCCGATCGTCAGGCCCTCGCACGGGAGTTCGGCGCGACCGACATCGTCGAGGAGCGCGGCGACGCCGGCGTGGCCCGCGTCAAGGAGCTCACGGACGGCCTCGGCGCCCACTCGGTGATCGAGGCCGTCGGCACGCAGGAGGCGATGATGCAGGCCATCCACTCCGCACGGCCCGGCGGCCACGTCGGCTTCGTCGGCGTCTCCCACGACGTCGCGATCCCCGGTGACGAGCTCTTCATGGCCGGCGTCCACCTCCACGGCGGACCCGCGCCCGTGCGCCAGTACCTGCCCGAGCTGATCCAGCTCATCTGGGACCGGAAGATCGAGCCCGGCAAGGTGTTCGACCTCACGCTGCCGCTCGAGCGCGCCGCCGAGGGCTACCGCGCCATGGACGAGCGCACCGCGACGAAGGTGCTGCTCACGCTGTGAGCGACGTCGGGATGGACCTGCCGCGGTTCCTGGCCCACGTGGCCCGAGGCGCTCTCATCGAGGGTGGCTCGGAGCAGCACCGCTTCATGCACGATGCCGCCCAGGATGCCTTCCGCATCACGAGCCGGCTGAACTCGGGCTACCGCACACCCGAGGAGATCCGCGACCTGCTGGCCGAGCTCACCGGACGGGCAGTGGACGAGTCGGTCGCGCTCTTCCCGCCCTTCCACAGCGAGTTCGGCAAGAACCTCATCCTCGGCGAGGACGTCTTCATCAACCTCGGGTGCCGCTTCCAGGACACCGGCGGGATCACCATCGGGGACGGCACGCTCATCGGACACGGCAGCACGCTGACCACCCTCAACCACTCCGTCGACCCGGACCGCCGAGCGGACATGCTGCCGGCCCCGATCGTGATCGGGCGCCAGGTGTGGCTCGGCGCGTCCGTGACGGTCGTCCCCGGCGTGACCATCGGGGACGGGGCGATCATCGGCGCCGGCTCCGTCGTCACGAAGGACGTGCCGGCCCACGCCATCGTCGCCGGCGTCCCGGCGAGGGTGCTGCGCGAGACGGGGTTCGGCCCTCAACCCGGCTGATCGGGACGTTCCTGCCAGCCTCACGCGTCCGGCCCGTCACAATGGGCGGGTGCTGTTGACGATCACCGCCACCCGGAGCGATGCGCTCGCCGATGCGAGCGACCTCGGCTACCTGCTCCACAAGCACCCCGACCGCGTGCAGACGTTCGACGTGTACGGCGGGACGGCGACGGTCCTGTACCCCGAGGTCTCGCCCGAGCGCTGCACCGTCGCGCTCGTGCTCGAGGTCGACCCGATCGCCCTGGTGCGCGGGCGTCGCGGGCGGACCGAGGGATTCTCGCTCGCGCAGTATGTGAACGACCGGCCCTACGCCGCGACGTCGCTGCTGTCGGTCGCGATGGGCAAGGTCTTCCGCAGCGCCCTGAACGGTCAGTGCAAGCCACGTCCCGAGCTCGTCGGCCAGCCACTGGACCTGCGCATCGAGGTGCCGACCATGCCCGGCGGCGCCGACCTGGTGACCCGCATGTTCGGGCCGCTCGGGTGGGACGTCGTCGCGGAGCCGATCGTGCTCGACCCGGCGATCCCGGCGTGGGGCGAGTCCGACTTCTGTGCCGTGACCCTCACCGGGTCGTTCACCCTCAGCGAGGCGCTCAACCACCTCTACGTGCTGGTGCCCGTGCTCGACGGCGGGAAGCACTACTGGGTCAGCTCCGACGAGGTGGACAAGCTGGTGCGGGCCGGGACCGGCTGGCTCGCGACCCACCCCGAGCGCGAGCTGATCAGCCGCCGCTACCTGGCGCGCCAGCGGGACATGGTCGACGAGGTCCGCGAGCGACTCGACGAGCTGGACGGGTCGACCGAGCCCACCGCGCCCGAGGAGGCGGTCGAGCCGCCGCTCGTCCGCCTGCGGCACGACGCCGTGGTCGAGCAGGTCGAGCAGCTGCGCCCGGGGTCCGTGCTCGATCTCGGTTGCGGGCAGGGCGCCCTGCTCCGCCGCCTGCTGGAGACGCAGGGGGTCGAGCGAGTGGTCGGCACCGAGGTGTCGGCGAGCTCGCTCGACGTCGCGTCCAAGCGACTGCACGTCGACCGGATGACCGAGCGCCAGGCGGATCGGCTCGACCTCTGGCTGTCGTCGCTGCAGTACCAGGACCCGCGGCTGTTGGGCTTCGACCTCGCCGTGCTGATGGAGGTCGTCGAGCACGTCGACGAGGACCGGCTCCCGGCGGTCGTGGCGAACGTCTTCGGCTTCATGCGCCCCGGATCGGTCGTCGTGACGACGCCCAACACCGAGTACAACGCCCTTTACCCGGCACTGGCGGCGGGCGGGTTCCGTCACGTCGACCACCGGTTCGAGTGGACGCGCAGCGAGTTTGCGGCGTGGAGCGACGGCGTCGCCGCCCGGTACGGCTACACGGTCGAGCGCGCCGGCATCGGCGCCGAGGATCCCGAGCGGGGCACCCCCACCCAGCTGGCCGTGTTCCGTCGAGCCGAGGAGGTGGCCGCATGAGCGTGCTCCAGGTGCCCGAGGTGTCGCTCGTCGTGCTGGTCGGCGCGAGCGGCTCGGGCAAGACGTCGTTCGCGGCGCGGCACTTCCTGCCCACGGAGGTCGTCTCGTCGGACGCCTGCCGTGCGTTGGTGTCGGACGACGAGAACGACCAGTCGGCGACGACCGACGCTTTCGACCTCCTCGAGTTCATCGTCGGCAAGCGCCTGTCGCGGGGACTGCTGACGGTCGTGGACGCCACGAACGTGCAGCCCCACGCCCGCAGGAGCCTCATCGCGGTGGCGAAGGACCACGATGTGCTGGCCACCGCCGTGGTGCTCGACGTGCCGCCGGCGGTCTCGGTCGCGCGGAACGCCGAGCGGCCCGACCGCACGTTCGGCGCGTCCGTCGTCAAGCGGCAGCACGACCAGCTGCGACGGTCCCTGAAGTCGCTCCGGCGCGAGGGCTTCCGTCACGTCCACGTGCTGTCGTCGGTCGAGGAGATCGAGGCGGCGACGTTCGAGCGCACCCGTCTGCACAACGACCTGCGCGACGTCACGGGCCCGTTCGACGTCATCGGGGACGTCCACGGGTGCCGGGCCGAGCTCGAGCAGCTGCTCGACGACCTCGGCTACGCGATCACCCGCGACGGCGCCGGGCGGCCCGTCGACGCGAACCATCCGGACGGACGCCGGGCGATCTTCGTGGGTGACCTCGTCGACCGCGGACCCGACTCGCCGGGCGTCCTGCGGCTCGTCATGGG
Organism: Aeromicrobium choanae; assembly: GCF_900167475.1. NCBI lineage: Bacteria > Bacillati > Actinomycetota > Actinomycetes > Propionibacteriales > Nocardioidaceae > Aeromicrobium > Aeromicrobium choanae. The sequence continues at coordinate 3,163,205 of NZ_LT796768.1, forward strand.
CATGGTCGCGTCGGGCCACGCGTTCTGCGTCGCGGGCAACCACGAGGCGAAGCTGTCGAACGCGCTGTCCGGCCGCAAGGTCACCGTCAGCCACGGCCTCGAGACCACGCTCGCCCAGCTCGAGTCCGAGTCCGACGAGTTCCGTGCCGAGGTCGCGGGCTTCGTCGACGGTCTCATCGCGCACTACGTGCTGGACGGCGGACGCCTCGTCGTGGCCCACGCCGGGCTCAAGGAGAGCTACCACGGCCGTGCCTCCGGTCGCGTCCGTGCGTTCGCGCTCTATGGGGACACGAGCGGCGAGACCGACGAGTTCGGCCTGCCGGTGCGGTACCCGTGGGCCGAGGACTACCGCGGTCAGGCGATGGTGCTCTACGGCCACACGCCGACGCCCACGCCGGAGTGGATCAACAACACGATGTGCCTCGACACCGGCTGCGTCTTCGGGGGCTCGCTCACCGCATTGCGCTATCCCGAGCGCGAGGTCGTCCAGGTCCTCGCGGCGGAGACGTACTACGAGCCGGTCCGGCCCCTCGCGCCGCCGGAGCGCGAGCCGGACACGCTGCGCCTCGACGACGTCCTCGGTCCTCGGATCATCGAGACCTCGACCATGGGCCGGATCTCGCTGCGCGAGGAGAACGCGGCCGGCGCACTCGAGGTGATGAGCCGCTTCGCCGTCGAACCGACGCGCCTGGTGTACCTGCCGCCGACCATGTCGCCGAGCGACACCTCGTCGCTCGAGGATCACCTGGAGCACCCGGAGCAGGCGTTCACGCACTTCGCCCGGACCGGCGCCGGCCGGGTGATCTGCGAGGAGAAGCACATGGGCTCCCGCGCGGTGCTGGTCGTCGACCGCGACGGCGGGGGCGTGGTGCACACGCGCACCGGGCGCGCGTTCTTCGACGCCGCGTCCGAGCGTGCCGTCCTCGACCGGGTTGCCTCGGCCGTTGCCGCGGCGCAGCTGTGGGACGAGCTGGGGACGGCATCGCTGGTGCTCGACGCCGAGATCATGCCCTGGTCGACGAAGGCGGGCGCGCTCATCCGTGAGCAGTACGCCGCGGTCGGAGCCGCGGCACGCGCGGGTCTGGCCAGCACGCTCGACGTCGTCGGCGCCGCGGCCGAGCGAGGCCTCGACGTCGGCGATCTTGCCGGGCGCACGAGTCGCCGCCGCGACGACGCCGATGCGTACACGGCCGCCTACCGTCGCTACGTCTGGGAGGTCGACGGCCTCGACGGGCTTCGAATCGCGCCGTTCCAGGTGCTGGCGAGCGACTCGGAGACCTTCGAGACCCGCGACCACCTGTGGCACCTCGCGATCGCCGACCGGCTGGTCGAGAGCGACGGCGACCTCTTCACGACGACCGGGCGACTGGTCGTCGACCCGGCCGACGAGGCCTCGGTCCGTGCGGGAGTCGAGTGGTGGAACGCCCTCACGGGCGCCGGCGGCGAGGGCATGGTCGTGAAGCCGCTCGCCAACCTCACGCGCGGGCCCAAGGGCCTCGTCCAGCCCGGCGTGAAGGTGCGGGGCCGCGAGTACCTGCGCATCATCTACGGCCTCGACTACACCGAGCCGCAGAACCTCGCGCGTCTCCGCGACCGCAACCTCGGGCACAAGCGCTCGATGGCGCTGCGCGAGTACGCCCTGGGACTCGAGGCGCTCAAGCGCCACGTCAGCGGCGAGCCCACCTGGCGAGTCCACGAGTGCGTCTTCGCGGTGCTCGCGATGGAGTCCGAGCCGGTCGACCCGCGCCTGTAACTTCTTCCCGCCAGCGTTGCGTTGTCAGAATTCCGTCGTGGCGATGAGTGCGACGAGGACCGCAGTACTCAGAATCGCCATCACCGCGACGATTGAGAGCACGGACAACCACACCAGGATCACGGTGCGCAGGGGTGGTGGACCCGGCTCCGGCGTGCTTGCGAACTCTTCAAGGCTCGGCATCCTCGGATCCTAAGCCCACGTAGAGCCTGTGATCGCAGATCCTCGATCTTGCTGCGAGCGCTCTTCCTCGCATCGAGAATGAGCACGTGACCGACGACGTGGGCGAGAAGCCGGGATGGGTGTCGTGGCTCGTCCTGGGCCTCTCGACGTGGGCGTTCGCCCTCGTGCTCGCCATTGACCCGATCAAGCCCGGAGTCGCGCGGTGGCTCATCCCTCTCGTCTGGTTCGTCCTCGGCAGCCATTCGGTCCTGCGCTCGTGGCGACTCCGGCGTGACACGCGGGCCCTTGACGCGAACCCCACCTCAGGAGGTCACTAGGGAGAGGCCCCTGTGGGAGGTGGAGGTGCGATGGAGTCCCGAAGCGCGGACACGACGGTCCACGAGACGAACCTGACCCAGGCGGAGTCGTGGGACGGCGCCGGAGGCGAGTACTGGGCGGCCCACGCCGACCGGTTCGATCGCGCCGTGGCGGACTACCAGGAGCGCTTCGAGTCAGACGTCGCCGTCCGTCGGGGCGAGCGCGTCCTCGACGTCGGCTGCGGGGGTGGCCTGACGACGCGCCGGGCCGCCCGCGCTTCCGTCGACGGCGAGGTGCTCGGGGTGGACCTGTCGAGCCAGCTGCTCGACGTCGCCCGCAGCCGTGCCGAGGCCGAGGGGCTCGGCACCGTGCGCTTCGTCCGAGCCGATGCCCAGGTGCACGCGTTCGAGCCGGGCCACTACGACGTCGTCCTCTCCCGCACCGGCGCGATGTTCTTCGGGGACCCGGTCGCCGCGTTCGCCAACCTGCGTGACGCCACGAGACCCGGTGGCCGGATGGTGCTGATGACCTGGCAGCCGCCCGACCGCAATGACTGGATCCGCGTCACCCTGGGCGTGCTGGGCGGGGCTCCGGGGCCGACCGCCGATCTCGACGCTCCCGGCATGTTCTCGCTGTCCAGACCCGAGCGGATCCGCGCCGTGCTCGAGGCCGCGGGCTGGACGCACGTGGAGGTGGACGGCGTCGAGGGCCGGGAGTGGTTCGGGGCGGACGTCGACGACGCCCTCGGCTTCCTGCGGGGGCTGTTCGCCTGGCTCCTGGACGAGCTGTCGCAGGACGAGCGCGACGCCGCGATCGAGCGGCTCCGCGAGAGCCTGGCCGCGCACGTCGGTCCGGGCGGGGTGGAGTTCGGCTCAGCCGTCTGGCTGGTCACCGCACGCAAGGAGGCAACGGATGAGCAGTGACGCACCGACGTTCCACGACGTCGACTCCTCCTCCGACGAGGGACGGGCGGCCGCGCTGATGGCCCTCGACCTCCAGGCGCAGCTGCCGCCGATCCAGCGGCTGCACGCCTGGCTGCTGGAGCACCTGGACCCGCTGCCCGGGATGGACGTCCTGGACGTGGGCTGCGGGACGGGCGAGGACATCCGGGGTCTCGCGGTCCTGGTCGCCCCGAGCGGCTCGGCCACGGGCGTGGACCCGAGCGACACCATGCTGGCCGAGGCCCGCCGCCGCGGCGAGGCCGCGCGCAACCCCGCACGGTTCGTCCGCGGGTCGGCGGAACGGCTCCCGGGCGACGACGGCTCCCTCGACCTCGTGCGCAGCGAGCGGGTGCTGCAGCACCTCGCGGACCCGGCGGTCGCGGTCGGGGAGATGGCCCGCGTCCTGCGGCCCGGCGGCCGGGTCGGCCTGATCGACACGGACTGGCGCACGCTGGCGACCTGGCCCGGCGACCCGCACCTCGCGGCGGCGTGGCTCGAGGACTGGGCCGGGGTCCCGTCGCCGGCCGCCGGGGCCCAGCTGCTCGACCTCGTCCGGCGTCACGGGTTCGTCGACGCCCGCGTCACGACCGACACCTTCATGCTGCGACCGCGTGCCCTGGACCAGCCCCCGGTCTCCATCGTGCTGGAGCTCGCCGCCCGACGCGCGGCCGCCGCGGGGGAGGAGGCCGCATGGCGGCAGGCGCTCGAGGAGAGCGCGGCGGAGGGAGCGTTCGTCTTCGCCGTCACGCTGTACGCCGTCGTCGCCACGCGCAGGTGACGTCGACCTTCGTCAGGACGCGGCCACGGCGGCGCGGAGGGCGCCGAGCGTGCGCTCGACGTCGGCGTCGGTCGTCGACCAGTTGCTGACGGAGATGCGCAGCACCGCCCGGTCGTGCCACACCGAGCCGGTGGTCCACGCGGTGCCGTCCTCCAGCATCAGGCGGACGACGTCGCGCGTGCGGTCGTCGTCGCCGAAGGCTGCGCAGACCTGCGTGAACACCACGTCGTTGAGCACCTCGGCGGACTCGATGCCGGCGATGCCTTCGGCGAACGCGCGGGCGTGCCCGGCCAGGCGGTCGACGAGCTCGGCGACACCGCTGCGTCCGAGGGACCGCAGCACGGCCCACACGGTGAACGCGCGGCCGCGGCGCGACAGCTCGGGAACCTTCTCGAACGGGTCGCCGGCCGCGTCCTGGATGAGGTAGTCGCCGTGCATCGACATCGCTGCCCGCAACGCGGCCGGGTCGCGCACGATCGCCAGTCCGCAGTCGTAGGGCACGTTCAGCGTCTTGTGCGCGTCGGTCGCCCACGAGTCGGCGGCCTCGTAGCCGTTGACGAGGTGCCTGAACGACGGGCTGGCGCCCGCGAAGAGCCCGAACGCCCCGTCGATGTGCACCCACGCCCCGTGCTCGTGCGCCACCGTGATGGCCTCGTCGAACGGGTCGAACGCGCCGGAGTGGATGTTGCCCGCCTGGAGGACGACCATCGTCGGCTGCCCGTCGTCGCCCTCCTCGAGGATCGCGCGGAGCGCCTCCGCCTCGAGTCGTCCCTGCGCATCCACCGGAACGAGCTCGGGCGCACCCAGGCCGAGATACCGCAGCGCCAGGTCGACCGAGCCGTGTCCTTCGGCACCGGCCAGCACCCGCACGCCCGGTGAGCCGGCCAGTCCTCTGGTGCCGACATCCCAGCCCGCGCGGGTGAGCACGGCGTCGCGGCCTGCGGCGAGGCACGTGAAGTTGGCCGTGGTGCCGCCGGTCACGAAGCCGACCGCGCCGCCTGCGGGCAGACCCAGGAGGTCGAGGACCCACCCCTCGGCGATGTCGTCGACCGCGGTGGCCGCCGGAGTGACCGTGCGCATGCCGGAGTTCTGGTCCCACGCCGAGGTCAGCCAGTCGGCCGCCATCGCCGCCGGATGCGTGCCGCCGATCACGAACCCGAAGAACCGGCCCGAGGGCATCGCGGTCAGTCCCGGCTCCGCCGCCCGGGCCAGCAGGTCGATGACCTCGACAGGATCGGTCGGGCCCTCGGGAAGGTCGGCGCCGAGGGCCGCGATCACGTCGGCCACCGAGGCGGCCGGGGGAACGGGGCGGTCGGGCAGGGTGGCCAGCCAGCTCAGAGCGTGCTCGTGAGCACGGGCGAGGGCTTCCGATGTGTCCGGCGGCCGGTCCATCTCGTCAGGATGACCCACCGTCGAGGGTGAGTCCATAGCCCGCGGAATCCGCCGTCACTCCGGGGGACCGGCGCGGGAGAAGCGGATCTCCTCGATGTCGAGCCTGGACTGCACCTGCCGCAGCACGATGTCGTCGATGCGCCGCTCGTCGCGCAGCTGCACGAGTGCCTCCCTGCGCCGAGCCAGGAGGGTGAGCGACAGGCTCGTGTACTGGTCGTGGTGCTCGACCAGCGGGTCGCCGTCGGACCCAGCGGCTTCCACCAGCTGCCGCTGCTTGTCGAGCTCGTGGCGGACCCGCGTCGTCACGAGCTCCCCGACACCGAGCTCGGTGGCCGTGTCGTCGATGGCCTCGATCGCGGCGTCGAGGGTGAAGACCTCGGCGAGCTGGATCTCCTCGTCGACGGAGGTGTCGCTGGGCAGTCGGGCGAACCGCACGATCGCCGGCAGGAGCAGCGCCTGGAGCAGGCTCAGCATGATCACGCCGCAGGCGATGAGCACGATGAGGTCGCGGTCGGGGAAGGGCGCTCCGGACTCGACGGTGCGTGGAACGGCGAGGATCGCCGCGAGGGAGACCGCTCCGCGGAAGCCGGCCGTCGCGGTCACGGTCCGCTGGCGCGCGCTGACGCGACGCTCGCGCTGGACCGGGCGCCGGTCGACGACGCGGATCGCGTAGGGCGTCGTGTAGGTCCACACCCACCGCACGCCGATCACGACGACGGCCACCAGCAGCGTGTCCAGCAGCGCCTGCGCCATCGACGTGCTGGAGAGGGCGCGGAACGCGGACTGCGCCTCGAGACCGATCAGGACGAACAGGGCGCTGCTCAGCATCGTGGTGGAGAGCGACCAGAACGGGACCACGAGGTGGCGGGTGGCCGCGCCGGTGATGCGCGGGGCGACCTGACTGAGGAAGAGCCCGCAGGCGACGACGGCCAGCACGCCCGACGCCTCGATCGCCTCGGCGGCCAGGAACGCGGCAAACGGGGTCACGAAGATGGCGATGCCCTCGAGCATCGGATCGTTCATCCGCCGGCGGATCCGCCAGCTGAGCAGCCCGACCAGACCACCCGCGAGAAGGCCGCCGCCGTACGACAGCACGACGAGCCAGGTGACGTGCCACCCGGTCAGGTACTCCTCACCGACGGTGACGCCCACCGCGAGCCCGTAGATGACCAGGGCGGTGCCGTCGTTGATGAGGCTCTCGGCGCGCAGGGTCGTGACCGTGCGGCGGGGGAGGTGGCGGGCCAGGACGCCGACCGCGGTGGCGTCGGTGGGCGCGAGCGCCGCGCCGAGCACCCACGCCGGGCCCCATGACATGCCGAGCATGTAGTGGGCGGTCGCCGCGACGGCGCCGGCCGTGGCCACCACCAGGACGGTGCTCGTGAGGACCACGACGCGCAGGTTGTTGCGGATCTCCCGCAGCGACGTCGTCAGGCTCTCCCAGAACAGCAGCGCGGGGAGGAACACCAGGAGGATGACCTCGGGTGGCAGGTGCGCTTCCCGAAGGGTCGGCGCGAACCCGATGAGCACGCCGGCGACGACCAGCAGGATGGCCGGGGCGATCGGGTAGCGGCTGGCGAGAGCGCCGCACGCCACGATCGCGATTCCCAGCAGGACGACCATCTCGAGTCCGAGCACGGGTCAATCTTCACCCAGACGAGCAACTCCGCGCTCAGGCTCCGCCGAAGGGACGCGACGGGTAACCCGTGTCGAAGTGCATGTAGTCGGGCACGTCGATGTTCTGCCAGATCCAGCCCTCGCGGTCGAACAGCCGCCACACGAGACCCTTCTCGAGGATCTTGCCGCGTCCGGGGGTGCGCTCGGCGTGGCGCGCGGAGGGCGTCCAGCAGTCGCACCGCAGGTCCATCCACGGGTTCTCGAGCGGATTGATGTCGACCGCGCGCCCGTTCGCGTGGGGCGAGTCCTTGAACGGCGCGTTGATCTGGTCGGCGCGGCGGCAGTTGAAGGCCGAGGTGTTGTCCGCCGACAGGCTCCTGGCGACGTCGCCGCCGTAGGCCTCGACCCCCTTCATCTTGCGGATCGGGAACTCCTCGGCGAAGAGGCGGTCGAAGATCCGCTGGATGCTCTGCGCCACGTCCGCGTTGACGATCACGTGACCGCGACGCGTGCGCCCCTCGAAGTCGACGAAGTTCAGGTCGACGCGCCGGAGCTGGTCGCGGCGCTGGATGGGGCACTCCGGGCGCACCATGCCGGCCCCGACGATCGCGTCCCACTGCGCCGGGGGGACCTCGCGGACCTGCGACGCGGGCGGTGGAGCAGGCGTCGTGTCGGTGGGCGACGGAGCGGAGGTCGTGGCCGAGGGCGTCGCGCTGGCGCTGCTGGGGCTCGGCGCGGGCTCGTCGTCCTGCGCGCCGCTGCAGCCGGCGAGCAGGGCCAGCGTCATGACCGCGGTCGTCAGGCGTACGAGGTGTGGCATCGCGAAGGGGCTCCCGTCGGGTCTGGACTGCACCCCCGCGAGTCTGTCAGGCGAACAGTCCTCGGTAGTGGTCGGACTGCCCGGGGTGGTAGTCGTCGAAGCTGATCGCCGCGACGTCGTTGCCGGACTCCGCCGCGACCAGCCGGTCGAGGTAGTACTCCCAGCCGGGACCGACGTTGGCGGCCAGCTCCGGGTCCGTCATCGACTGGCTGAACGTCAGGGTGGTGGTGCCTGCCGTCTCGGTCAGCTCCAGGAGCAGGTCGAAGGTGTCCGTCTCGCCGGCGGGGGAGGAGACCTCGAGGAGGTGCGGCGGCTCGCAGCGGTGAATCGTGAAGGTCTCGTCCTGGACGTCGTCGCCCTCGGCGTTCATGCGGAACTCGACCGAGCCGGACGACGGGTCACCGCTCCACGTGCCGATCCACCGCGCCAGCCGGTCGCTCTCGGTGATCGCCGCCCACACGGACTTGATCGGAGCACGGAAGGTGCGGGTGAGGACGACGCCGTCGCGACCGTTGCGGGTCTCGCGGCGACCGGTCGGGCTGGCGGTCATGCGGTCTCCTCGGAGGAACCGGGCGCGGGGGCGCTCCGGTGGTGTCGGACCGTGCGTCGGACCTCGAGATCCAGGCCGTCGAGCACGGATTCGCTGAAGCGTGGCTGCGGGGTGAGCTCCTGCAACAGGTCTCTCACCGGCGCGAGACCCTCGGCGACGAGGGCGTAGTGGCGCTCCCGTCCGTGGTCCTCTGCAGAGACCAGCCCCGCCTCGGTGAGCACCTTGAGGTGCTTGCTCACCGCCGGGCGACTGATCGGGTGCTCGGCTGCGAGGTCCATCACGCGCGCTGGTCCCTGCCTCAGCCGGCGCAACAGCGCCCGACGCACGGGGTCGGACAGAGCAGTGAACGGATCCACCGCTCATTGGTAACGGAATGGTTACCGAAATGTCAACAGTCGCCGGTGAGTTCCGTGGAAGACTCGCGCCATGGACGCGCGGGATCTGGATCGCTGGCAGGAGCACGGGCGGGAGCACGGCTACATCCGCGCGAGGCTCCGGCTGCTCACGACCGAACAAGGCGGACGTCAAGGGGCGATCCACTCCGGCTACAGGTCGTGCTGGGGCTTCCCGCTTGCCTTGCACGCAGACATGCACGATGGCCCGTTACTGATCGAGAGGCGGGAGATCCTGGATCCCGGAGAGGTCGCTATTGTCTGCCTCCATCCGCTCTTCCCGGAGTTCTGGCCCGAGGTCTCCGAGGGCCTGCCGCTGGTCATGTTCGAGGGGTCGCGGAAGGTCGGTGAGGCCGTGGTGATCGAGGTCGTGCCGCCAGTTCGCTGACCCCGACGATCCGGTCGATGGAGGTCGGGGTCCCTCGGGTCGACCGGCTCGCCGGGACCTGTCAGCAGATTGAGTCAAGGTTGACTCATGCGCGCCGTTCTCAGGAGGTTCAGTGTTGAACCCAACCCCGCAAACCTTTCCGGCTGATCCCGCTGGGTTCGCGTTGAACGCTCGGGTCATCGTGGGCCCGTCGGATGCGGAAGGCGAGGAGTCGTTCGATGTCCATGTGTGCACGCCAGAGTGGCTGGCGACAGCATGCGATCGTGCTGGGGGTATGTACAGCGCCCGGCATCACCTTGTCGTGAACTTCGACGACTTCGATCAGCGAAAGATCCGCGATTGGCTTGTCGCGAGGATCCAGGCTGTGGAGGCTGAAACGTGGTCAGAATTGTGCGAGCGCATCGGTCGCTTGGGCTACTGGGAGTTCGAGGACTATCCGTCCTGATAAGCGTCCTGCCACCCGCACTGGCAACGATCCTGGCGCGCAAGCCGTGACGCGGCGTCTTCACGCTGGGAATCTGGGCAGAAGCCTGAACCTACGGTTCAGACGGTGGTGCGGACTGGTCGTCAGCGAAGACCCATCCGCGAGCCAGAAGGAAACTCCTCATCTCGGTCAGAACCGGCGAACCCTGCAGGCGTCTCCGTGCATCGATGGCTTGCGCCAGCATCAGATGGTGATCCTGACCGAAGAGCGCCTCGAGGACTTCCGACAGGTTGCGCTCCGAGTACTCCTCGAACAGCGCTGCCATGAGCGCTTCCCGTCGGTCGAGCGTGGGCAGTTCGGGAAACAGGCCTCGGAGAACACCCACGTCCTGCTCGAGGTGAGGGGACAGGGCCACGCGTCAGCTCACAGCCGGAGGGGTCGATGCGATGTGCGTCACGGGCAAGATCTTCTCACGCACTGAGGCGCCCGCAGATCTCCTGACGCGGCACGACGAGCGGGGCGTGCCCGCAGATCAAGGCGCTACTTGCCGCTCACGGCAGGTCGAACCACGCCTTCGCCCTGTCCCAGATTTGCTCGAACTCGACCGGGTCCAGCGGCGCGGCGCGAGACTGTGGGTCGACGTTGATTTCCTCCATCGGTGGGATCCGCTCGGTTCCGAGGCCCGTGCTGCCGGTCTCGATTCCCTCGCCGGCAAGATCGAGGCGCCCATTGGCGTACTCGTCGACCTTCCGGATCTCATACCCGTCGTTATCGATCTCGCTGTAGAGCATGACTTGATGATCGGTGGATCCGTGGCTCCAACGAACCTGGAGGTGCCTCATTCGGTCCGCCTTGCAATCGTGGGCCGCGCCGGCGGCGGTGCCTCTCGTCCCTCCAGATGGTGGCACGCCTCGGCGATGACGGTTCCAATGCCCGAAGCGAAAGCTCGGCACGCGCACGGCCACGTCCAACTGTGGGTCACCCGTGAGGAAGATGCGGGTTGGCAGGGGGAGCGACGGCTGGGTCGCAACCGGTGACCTGACGGTCGACCTGGCGACCAGTTGGCCGGTGTGGCGGCCGATCTGGAAGGGCTCGTCCCCGGCTGGCACGGCGATGAGCCCGTGATCGAGACCCGCCCATCTGACTGAAGCAGCATCCGGATCGATTTGGTCTGCCATCATGCGAGCCATGGAGCACGGACTCAATGCACCAGCGGCCTGCATCTGATGAGCCCAAGCGAAGACGCGCTCCGGGTCTTCGAGGGTGACCTCGTTCTGGCGATCGAACATGTCGACGCATGCGTCGCCACGTTCCGCGGGACCGAGGATGTCGACCTGCAATTCCTGTTCGCGGAGCGCCTGCCGACGCTCGGATCGGCCGCGCTTCCTGCATTGCGCAAGATCCTCGATGATCCCGAAGTGTCTGGCTCACTTCGGTATCTCGCCGCCTGGGTCGCTCTACAGATTGGCGACCGCGGGGATTCCGTCGCGGTCCTGTGCAGAGAAGTCGAGACGGCGACCCGATGGTCGCTGCCTGCTGCAGGCGCCCTTGCGCAGTTCGGCATTCGCGAAGGTGTGGGGCCGGTCCTGGCGGCGCTGTCACGTGTGGATCCGCAGGACACGGCCGAAGTCATCGGGTACGTGACCGCGCTCAGGGACTTGGGCGGTGACCTGCCAACGCCGGCACGTGAACGTTTCCGATCGGAAGGCCCTCGATGGATGATGCGCGCCATCGAGGACGACTTCCCGGAGGTCTAGTTCCAGTTCCGTGATGGCCACCAGCCCTCAATGCGATAGGCGCTCGCCGCGCGAGGGTGGGTGGCGCCGGGGCTCGACACCGCGGTGGCGGCGGCGGTAACGGCGGCTGTCCAAGACCCGCGTAGCTGGCGCTAGGAACCAGGAGTCACCCGGTCCAGATAGCGGGCGATCATCTTGGCCTCGTCCCGGTAGCACGCCCCGCGCTTCACGAGGTCGCCACGATCTCGGAAGTCGAGACGCTCAGCGCACTGTGAACAGGCCCCGAGGTAGTACGGCAGCACCAGTCTGGATCTCCGTGGTACCGGCTTGAAGCTCAGCCAGTGAGTGGTGGGAGTTGCAGAGCAGAAGTCGCACCGGCGCTCTGGCGCCACGGTCGTGGGGATGGCTCGGTCGTCCGGCTCCCCAGTGAGGCCGACGGTGATCGACATGGAGTGCCACATCATCCGTGAGGTCGGACGAGCTCGTTGCGCCAGGGCGGGTCCGCGCCGGGGCGCGACACCGTGATGGCCGCGGCGGTGACGGCAGCCTGCCCGAGCTCGCGGAGTTCGTCGGCGGTGAAGGAGGAGCGGTCGGCCCAGCCGCGCACCAGCAGCTCGGTCAGCAGGGTGCCCATCCAGGTGTCGCCCGCGCCGATCGTGTCGGCGACCTCGACCTCGGGAACCTGCACCTCGACCTCCTGATCACCGGAGCGGAGCACCGCCGACGCGCCGCCTCGGGTCAGGGCGGCCAGGGCGGGACCGTGCGCGGCCAAGTCACGGAGCACCGACAACGGATCGCCGTCGCCGTCCGCCAGCACCTCCGCGTCCTCGTCGCTCAGCTTCACGAAACGGCTCAGCCGGGCGAGGTCGAAGACTCGCTGCCGGAGCACCGGAACCGACGGCGCGAGGGCGGGCCGCACGTTCGGGTCGAAGCCGACTGCCAGCCCGCTGGCGTGCGCGCGTCGCACGAGGTCGGCGATGGCGTCCGCCCCGGGAGCCATCCAGGCGCCGATCGATCCGACGTGGACGAGGTCGAAGTCCGCCGGTTCTGGCAGCGACTCGGGGTCCCAGCGCAGGTCGAACTCGTACGTGGCCGCGCCGCCTGCGTCGAGCGTGGCGGTGGCCGACGCGGTGGGCGCCGACGACCCGGTGCCGTCGAACCTCACGCCGCTGCGATCGAGATGGGCCCGGACGAGGGAGCCGAAGTGGTCGTCGCCCACCTGCGCGGCCAGCGTGGTGTCGATGCCCTGACGCGCCATGGTCACCGCGACGTTGAGGGGCGAGCCGCCCGGGTGTTCGGCGACGCTGCCGCCGGGCTTGCGGGTGACGTCCACCAGGGCCTCGCCGACGACGAGGGCGCGGGGAGTTCGTGCGTCGCTCACCGTGGTTGGAAGAGCTCGACGAGATTGCCGTCCGGGTCCGCGACGAGCACCTGCTGTCCGCCTGGACCGCTCACGACTTCCGTGGTCGGCTCCACGCCGTCCGCGCGGAGCCGGTCGACCTCGAGGCCCAGGTTGTCGACGAGGACGTGGATGCGGTTGCGCCCCGGGACGTCGAGGTCGGCGGGTGTGGCGCGAGCGCCGGAGCTGCCCGGACCGGACAGCAGCACCCGCAGCGAACCTCGGGTCACCTCAGCGAAGGGTGGGGCCGGATGGCTGCGCAGCGTGAACCCGAGCCGGTTCACGTAGAAGTCGATGGCCGCCTGCACGTCCTGCACGATGTAGCGGACACTGCCGTACGCCTCGTCACCGTTCATGGGAGTACCTCCGTTCGCCCAGCCTAGGCACGCGAGGGGTCAGACTCCCGACTGTGCTCCCGCCTGACGGGTCATCGGGATGTGGTCGATGCCGGCTTCGTCGTAGTGAGGCCCGGAGGTGACGAAGCCGAAGGCGCCGTACCAGTCCTCGAGGTAGGCCTGGGCGCCGATGCGGATCTCCTGGTCGCCCCACCGGCTGAGGACCTCGCGGATGAGGGCTCCCGACAGCCCCTTGCCGCGCGCCTCCTTGAGAGTGGCCACACGCCCGACCTTGCGGACGCCATCGGCGACGTAGGTGCGCAGGTACGACTGGACGATGCCGTTGTCGTCGGCGATCCAGAGATGGGTGCAGTCGTCGGCGAGGTCGACGCCGTCGACGTCGGGCTCGTCGCACTGCTGCTCCACGGCGAACACCACGTCGCGGATGCGCCAGATCTCGTAGACCTCGCGGCCGCTGAGCTCGGGGCCGCTTCGGGCGATGATGGTGGGGATCGTCACGGGTCGACGATATCGGGGTGCAGCGTGGTCTCGATACGCCGCTCGCTGCGCTCGCGAGCTACTCGACCACCGGGGCGGCCAGCAGGTCCTCGACGAGGTCGAGCAGGCGGGCGCGCAGCGGAGCGGCGGCGTCTGTGAAGTCGCGCTGACGACGCACGTACTCGGCCTTGCCCTCCGGAGTCTCGATCCGGATGGGCTCGTAGCCGAGGTGGCCGAGGTCGTACGGCGAGGCCATCATGTCGACCTCGCGCACGGCCAGTGCCAGCTCGAACGTGTCGAGGACGATCGTCGCCTCGACGAACGGCAGCAGCCGGAAGGCGATGCGGTACAGGTCCATCGTGGCGTGGAGGCAGCCCGGCTGCTCCCACTCGAGCTGGTGCTCGCGGCCCAGCTCCTCGATGTTCAGGGGGCGCGCCTCGTCGGTGAAGAACCGGAACGCGTCGACGTGGGTGCACGTGAGCTTGTGCGACTCCACGACCTCGTCGGTGCCGGCACCGCCCAGGCGCAGGGGCGCGGGGTGCCGCCGGTCGTCCGCGTCGCGGTAGACCATGGCCCACTCGTGCAGCCCGAAGCAGCCCGTCCGGGCCGGGCGCGAGGCCGTGCGGGTGAGCAGCTCACGCGTCCACCGCAGCCCCGGCAGCCGCTTCTCAAGCCGCGAGGAGTCGACCGAGACCAGGTCGTCGTCCTCGACGTAGGCACCGAGCGCGGCGTACTCCGGCGCGTCGGCCAGTCCGATGCCGAGCCCCGGGTGCCAACGCTCGAGGGCACCGGGGGAGAGGTTGTAGTACTCGAACAGGAAGTCCGCGACGGGGTGCTTCTCGCCGTTAGCCCGGCGCGCCAGGTGCGGTGCGGTGTGCCTGCGAGCCCGCTCGCGGTGGGCCTCCGCGAGCGGCATCCAGTCGGCGCGGCTCAGGACCTGCATGATCCGCAGGTGCCGAAGATCTCCAGCGTGTGCGAGACGTCGGCGAACCCGTTCTCGTCGGCCACGCGGTCGGCCCACTTCTCGACCGTGGGTCCCTCGACCTCCACCGTGCGGCCGCATGAGCGGCACACCAGATGGTGGTGGTGCCCGCGGCTGCAGCGTCGGTACAGCGTCTCGCCGTCGTCGGAGCGCAGGGCGTCGACCTCATCGGCCTCCGCGAGCGCCTGGAGGGTGCGGTAGACGGTGGACAGGCCGACGTTGTCGCCGCGATCCTCCAGCAGCGCATGGATCTGCTGGGCCGAGCGGAACCCGTCGAGGTCCTCCATCAGATCGGCGACGGCGCGCCGCTGGCGGGTGTTACGCGGTGCCTCGACCACGAGGTGCCTCCTGTCGGGAACGGACGTGCGTCAAGCCGTGGGCCAGCGCCGCCACGATGAACACGCCGAGGGCGATCACGACGATCGTGGGCCCCGGCTGGGTGTCGATCTGGACGCTCACCAGCAGCCCGGAGACGGCCGAGAACAGGCCGATCCCCATGGCAGCCAGGTGGGTGGAGCGGAAGCTCCGCGTCAGCTGCTGGGCCGCGGCCACCGGCACCACCATGAGCGCCGAGACCAGGAGCAGGCCGACGGTGCGCATCGCCACCGTGATCGTCACCGCCGCAAGCACGGCGATGAGCATCCCGTAAAGCCGCACGGGGATCCCCATGACGCGCGCCTGCGACTCGTCCTGGCACAGCGCGAACAGCTGCGGCCGCAGGGCGACGGTCGTCGCGATCACGACGAGGCCCAGCACGATCACGACCGCCAGGTCGGCGCGGCTCATCGTGATGATCGAGCCGAACAGGTACTGGTTCAGCACGGCTGCGGACTCGCCCGCCAGGTTCGTCAGCAGGACGCCGCCGGCGAGGCCGCCGTAGAACAGCATCGCCAGGGCCAGATCGCCGCTCGTGCGTCCGATGCTGCGCAGGACCTCGAGCAGGATCGCGCCGCCCACGGCGACGACCACGGCGGTGGCGAGGGGCGCGACGCCCGTGAGCAGGCCGAGCGCGACGCCCGTGAGCGCCACGTGTCCGAGCCCGTCGCCGAGCAGGGCCAGCCGGCGCTGCACGACGAACGTGCCGACGGCCGGCGCCGACAGGCCGGTGATGATCGCGGCGGCCAGGGCGTACTGCATGAACGCGTAGGACAGGACGCTCATGCCTTGCCTCCGGGAAGGGGTCCCTCGGCGGGCACGGGCCGGGTCACGGTGGGCTCGCTGCTGTGCGCGTGGTCGTGCGCGTGGTCGTGGGTCCCGGGGCCGAGTGCGGGCCCTTCGTACTCCACCAGCCCGCGGTCGAGATGGACCGCGCGGTCCACCAGCGGAGCCATCGGGCCGAGCTCGTGCGCCACCATGACGATCGCCGTGCCGCGCTCGTCGAGCTCGCCCAGCAGGCCGGCGAAGACCTCGGCGCTGTGCGCGTCGATGCCGGCCATCGGCTCGTCCATGACGACGAGGTCGGGATCGGCCACGAGGGCCCGGGCGATGTGGGCGCGCTGCTGCTGGCCGCCGGAGAGGTGCGTGATCGGCCGCTTGGCGAGATCGGCCAGCCCGACGCGCTCGATCAGGTCGGCGGCGGAGGTGCGGTCGGCCCGGGAAGGCCAGCCGAAGCGCGGCCGGCGCGAGAGCGCCCCGCTCACCACGACCTCGGTGACCGTGGCCGGGACGCCGGAGAACGCCTCGGGGCGCTGGGCCATGTACCCGACCCGCTGGTGGTCGGTGAAGCGCCCGAGCGGGGTGCCGAAGAGCTCGATCGAGCCACGGTGCGGCAGCAGGCCCACGAGGGCGCGCACGAGCGTGGACTTCCCCGATCCGTTGGCGCCCAGGATCGTGACGAACTCGCCCGGCATCACCCGCAGGTCGACCCCGCGCAGCACCTGGGTG
Source organism: Aeromicrobium choanae (assembly GCF_900167475.1). Lineage (NCBI taxonomy): Bacteria > Bacillati > Actinomycetota > Actinomycetes > Propionibacteriales > Nocardioidaceae > Aeromicrobium > Aeromicrobium choanae. The sequence goes on from NZ_LT796768.1 coordinate 3,179,571, forward strand.
CCGCCGAGGTCGACCGTGACGCCGGTGGCGTCGATGACGGGTGGGACGGAGTGGGAGGTCACGAGCAGTCGTTCGCCTTCGTCAGCGCGTCGAGGTTCTGTCGCATGAGGGAAACGTAGTCCTCGTCGGTGGTCTCGTCCGAGAGACCCTCGATCGGATCGAGCACGGCCGTCTCGGCACCGGTCTCGCGCGCCACGGTCTCGGCCAGGGCGGAGGACGCGAGGCGCTCGGTGAAGATCGTCGTGATGCCGTGGTCCTCGACCTCCTCGGTGATCTCGGCCAGCGCCGCCGTGGTCGGCTCGGACTGCGGGTCGATGCCGCTGATCGCGATCTGCGTCAGGCCGTACGCCGCGGCGAGGTGCCCGAACGCGGCGTGCGACGTGACGAACTCCGTCTGCTTGCACGAGGCCAGACCGCTCGTGAAGTCGGCGTCGAGGTCCTCCAGCTCGGCGATCAGCTCGTCGGCGTTCGCCTCGTAGGTGGACGCGCCGTCGGGATCGGCCTCGACGAGGGCGTCCCGCACCCCTGCGGCGGCGGTCACCATGTTGGCCGGGTTCAGCCACACGTGCGGGTCGACGCCGCCGTGGTCGTGGTCGTGACCCTCGTGGTCGTGGCCCTCGTCGTGCTCGTGGTCGTGCTCGTCCTCGCCCTCGATCGGCGCCACGCCCTCGGCCATGTCCACGGTGGACCCGCCGTCACGGTCGGCGTCCTCGACCGCGTGGTCGACGGCCTCCTGGAAGTTCGACAGGTACACCACGACGTCGGCCTCGTTGACCTTCATGACCTGCTTGGCCGTCAGCTCGAGGTCGTGGGCCTCGGCGCCGGGCGACGTGAGCGTCGTGACCGAGACGTCGTCGCCACCGATCCGCTCGGCGAGGAACTGCGCGGGATAGAACGAGGCCACGACCTCGGTGCGGCCGTCGTCGTCACCGCCTCCGGCGCAGGCGACGAGGGTTCCGGCGAGGAGGGCGGTGCACGCGGCACCGGCAAGCAGCTTCATGACAACCATTCTCAAGAGGGTTGAGAACGATTGTCAAATCAGAGCCGGTGGCCCGTGGCCGGGTCGAAGACGTGGACGTCCGCGAGGTCCAGCGGTGCGAGGCGGATGTGGCTGCCCTTCTCGGGCGGACAGCGCCAGTCGGTGCGGGCGACGAGGTTCTCCGTCAGGTTCTCGGTGTGGCCGTACAGGTACGCGTCCGCGCCGGTCTCCTCGACGACCGAGACGGTGATCGGCACGCCCTGCTCGGAGATGCCGAGGTTCTCCGGCCGTACCCCGAGCGTGACGGTGCCGTCGACCCGGTCGAGGACGGAACGCTCGATCGGGACCACGGCGTCGCCGAGCCGCACGCCGCCGTCGACGACGGGCAGGTCCAGCAGGTTCATGGCGGGGGAGCCGAGGAAGCCCGCGACGAAGACGTTCGCGGGACGGTCGTAGATCTCACGCGGGGTGGCGACCTGCTGGAGGACGCCCGCATCCATGACCGCGACCCGGTCGCCCATCGTCATGGCCTCGACCTGGTCGTGGGTGACGTAGACGGTCGTGGTCCCGAGCCGGCGCTGGAGCGCCGCGATCTGGGTGCGGGTCTGCACACGCAGCTTGGCGTCGAGGTTCGACAGTGGCTCGTCCATGAGGAACACCTGCGGCGAGCGGACGATCGCCCGGCCCATGGCGACGCGCTGCCTCTGGCCGCCGGACAGGGCCTTCGGCTTGCGATCCAGGTAGGGCGCCAGGTCGAGGATGGCGGCGGCCTCCTCCACCCGGGTGCGGATCTCGGCCTTGGGGACGCGCGCGATCTTGAGTGCGAAGCCCATGTTCTCGGCCACCGTCATGTGCGGGTACAGCGCGTAGTTCTGGAACACCATCGCGATGTCGCGGTCCTTTGACGCCAGGTGGGTCACGTCGCGATCCCCGATCAGGACGCGACCGGAGTCCACGTCCTCCAGGCCGGCCAGCATCCGCAGCGTCGTCGACTTGCCGCAGCCCGACGGACCGACCAGCACGAGGAACTCGCCGTCCTCGATGGCCAGCTCGATCGCGTCCACCGACGGGCGCTCCTGCCCGTCGAAGATCCGGGTCGCCTTCTCGAAAGTCACCGATGCCACGATGCTGCTCCGTTCGCTCTTCTTGACGGACTGGGGGTCCTGGTCACCACGGCTGTCCGTCCGGCTTGTGGGCCACGGTGAAGCGGTAGTAGTCGATCAGCTTCAGGTCCGCGGCGGCGTCCGGATCGACGACGCACGTCACGTGCGGGTGCAGCTGGAGCACGGAGGCGGGACAGAAGGCGCTCACCGGTCCCTCGACCGCGGCGGCGACCGCGGCCGCCTTGGCCGACCCGGTGGCGACGAGCACGACGTGCCGGGCCTCGAGGATCGTGCCCAGGCCCTGCGTCAGCACGTGGATCGGCACCTCGTCGACCGAGCCGAAGAAGCGGGCGTTGTCCTCACGCGTGCGCGGGGTCAGGGTCTTGGTCCGCGTGCGCGAGGCGAGCGACGAGCCGGGCTCGTTGAAGCCGATGTGGCCGTCGGTGCCGATCCCGAGCAGCTGCACGTCGATGCCACCCGCGGCGGCGATGGCCGCCTCGTAGCGGGCTGCCTCGGCGGGGACGTCCGCCGCCTCGCCGTCCGGCCCGTCGACCTCGATGCCCGCGCGGTCGGTGAAGTCGCGCCGGATCACCGAGTGGTAGCTCTCCGGGTGTGAGCGGGGCAGGCCGAGGTACTCGTCGAGCGTGAAGGCGCGCACCCCGTCGAAGGAGAGCTCGCCGGCGTCGCGCCGGCGCAGCAGCGACGTGTAGACCGGCAGCGGCGACGACCCGGTGGCGAGGCCGAGCACCGCTCCCGGGCGCAGGTGTCCGGCGATCGCGTCCGCGGCGACCTCGCCCGGGCTCGTGGTGACGACGACCTCCATCAGTCCGTCACCCCCTCGGTGACGAGCAGCGCGGCCCCGCGGGTGCCGACGGCGACGTGCTCGGGAAGCCAGCGCACGCGGTCCGCGACCGGGACGGCGCGGCCCACGAGGGCGCGGTCGTCGTGGTGCAGGCGCGTCGTGACCGCGGCGCGCAGTGCGGGGTTGCGGGAGACGACGCCACCGGTCACGAGGATCAGCGCGACGTCGGGACCGTAGGCCAGCAGGGTGATCGCGTGCGCGATCCCGGCCGTGAGGTCGTCAGCAGTGCGGGCGGCGACCTCGTCCCCGGCCTCGGCCGCGGCGAAGAGCTGGCGTGCGGTGCCGGCCCAGCCCCTTCGCAGCCCGCTGCCCGAGGCGTACAGCTCGAGGCAGCCGGTCTGGCCGCACGGGCAGACCGGGCCGCTGCGATCGAAGACCAGGTGGCCGATCTCGCCGGCCGAGCCGGTCGCCCCCGCGCGAAGCCGACCGCCGAGCACCATCCCCGCGGCGAGCCCCGTGCCGATGTTGAGCAGCGCGTAGTCGTCGATGCCGGGATCGTGCTGCGCGAGCCAGCCGCGAGCGCCGAGCGCCGCGGTCTTGACGTCGTTCTCGACGCCGACCGGCCCGGGAGTGAGCGCCCGCAGCGTCGGCAGCAGGTCGAGCGGCTCCGCGCCGAGACCGAGGTTGACCGCATGGGAGGCGGTGCCCTTGGTGACGAAGCCGGGGATGCCGACGCCGATGCCCACGACGTCGGCGTCGGGGCCGACCTGGGCGGCGAGGGCGTGGACGACCGTGGTGATCCCGTCGCGGATGCCGTCGGCGCCGAGCTCGGTGCGGTGCCGCAGCTCGGCCAGCGCGGGCCCGGTGGGATCGGTGGGCGAGACGGCCATCGCCTTGACGGAGGTGCCGCCGATGTCGAGGCCGACGAGGATCGGGGTGGTCACGCCGCCTCACCCCTCAGCGCGCGCGAGAGGGCAGACAGCAGGGCGGCCGACGAGCCCATCGTGCACAGGACGTCGGAGCGGTGCGCGAGCGTCGGATCCGGCCAGGCCAGCTCGACGAGTCGTGCGTGCGGGTTGGCGTCGAGCTGGGCGGTGATCCAGGCGCGGACGTCAGGGTGGGCGGCGGCGCGGCGGGCGACCACGAGGACCTCGCCGCCGAACGGCCCGACACCCTCCAGGTCACGAGCGGTGAGGTCGACGACGGCGGCGTCCACGTCGAGGCGGCCCCAGTCGGTCCAGCCCACGGCGGGGTTGGTGCCGGTGTCGATGCGCACGACGGTGGCGCGTCCCGCAAGCGGGCTGACGCCGAGCCGGGACACCACCTCCGCCGCGACCTTCTCGGAGGCGATCCGTGCGGTCTCGATCGTTCCGGGCTCGGGCGCGGGACGGCCGGCCCAGTCGGCACGCAGCCGCTCGACCCGTGCCGCCGCGTCCCGGAGCCGGGCGCGATCCAGGGTGCCCGCGTCGACCGCCGCGACGACGGCCTCCACGGCCGCGGTGAGCGCGCTCGGTCCGGACGAGGGCTCCGGGCCGAGGCACAGCAGGTCGGCCCCCGCGGCCAGCGAGGCCACGGCCGCGCCGCCAAGGCCGAGGGTGCCGCTGGCGCCGGCCATGTCGAGCGCGTCGCTGACGATCACCCCGTCGTAGCCGAGCTCCTCACGCAGCAGCCCGGTCAGGACGGCACGGCTCAACGTGGCAGGGCGGCCGGGGTCGAACGCGGCCAGGACCACGTGCGAGGTCATGATCGACGCCGCCCCCGCCTCGATCGCGGCCCGGAACGGCACCAGCTCACGCTCGCGCAGGACCGCGGCGGAGGCGTCGACACGCGGCAGCTCCAGGTGCGAGTCGGCACTGGTGTCGCCGTGCCCGGGGAAGTGCTTCACGCTCGCCGCGACGCCCGAGGAGGCCAGTCCCTCGACGAAGGCGGCCACGTGGCGGGCCACGAGCGCCGGGTCCGCGCCGAAGCTGCGGGTGCCGATGACGGGGTTGGCGGCGTTGCTGTTCGCGTCGGCGCACGGCGCCAGGTCCAGCCACACGCCGGCTTCACGGAGCTCGGCACCGATGCCGGCCGCGATCGTGCGGGTGAGCGCGACGTCGTCGACGACGCCCAGGGCGGCGTTGCCCGGATGCGGGCTGCCCGTCGCCATGTGCAGGCGGGTCACGTCGCCGCCCTCCTCGTCGAGGGCCAGGATCCGCGTCGGGTCCAGCGCCGCGACGGCACGCGCGACGGGACGGACGTCGCCGTCCGTGGGCAGGTTGTCGCCGTAGAGGCAGATCCCGGCCAGTCCGTCGTCGAACGCCCGCGCCAGCCACGACGGAACCCGCGGGCCGTGGAACGCGGCCAGCATCACGCCGTGGGCGTCGGTGCGCACCGAGTCGTCGGTCATCCCTTCACCGCCCCCGAGACGAGGCCGGAGGTCATCCGGCCCTGGACGATCATGAAGAACACGATGACCGGGACGGCGACCATCGTCGCGCCGGCCATCACGCCGGGCCAGTCGATCGCCTCGTTGGACACGTCGGACAGCCCGCGCAGCCACAGCGGCAGCGTGCGGTTCGACGGGTCCATCACCACGACGGCGAGGGTGAACTCGTTCCAGGCCTGCAGGAAGCCGTAGACGCTGGCCGCCACCAGTCCGGGCGCAAGCAGCGGGAACGTGATCGTGAAGAACGCGCGCGTGCGGCTGCAGCCGTCGACCATCGCGGCCTCCTCCAGGTCGATCGGGACTCCGTCGGCGAAGCCGCGCAGCATCCAGATCGTGAAGGGCAGGATCATCGCGATGTACAGCAGGCCCAGACCGCCGATCGTGTTGTAGAGGCCGGCGTCGCCGAGCATCTTGTACTGGCTGATGAACAGCGCCTCCGGCGGGATCATCTGGATCGCCAGGACGACGAGGACGAACTGGCCGCGCCCACGGAAGCGGAACCGCGAGATCGCGACGGCCCCCAGGAACGCGCACAGCCCGGCGCAGATCACGGCGATCATCGTCACGGTGATGCTGAGCTTGAACGAGTCGACGAACGCGTCGTCGAAGACCCGCGCGAAGCCCGAGCCCGTGAGCTCGCGGGGGAACCAGGCCGGCTCGGGGGAGCGCAGCCGGTCGGCCGGCTGGAACGCGCTGTTGAGGATCCAGTAGACCGGGAACACCCAGACGACGGCGACCACGATGGCCAGGGCACCCCACAGGCGGCGGGTGGTCGTGCGCCTCATCGCGACTCCTTCAGCAGCGCGCGGACGTAGCCCGCGGTGAGGATGAGGGTCAGCACGAGCACGAACATCGCCAGCGCGGAGGCCATGCCGTAGTCGCTCTGGCCGATGCCGAGCGTGTAGATGTAGGTGCCGAGCAGGTGCGTCTTGCTCGGCGTGCCGCCGACTCCCTGCAGGTAGTAGATCTGGGCGAACACCCGCAGGTCCCACACGACCTGCAGCAGCAGGGTGATCGTCAGGACGGGGCGGATCGTCGGGTAGACGATGTGGCGGAACCGCTGCCAGGCGTTCGCGCCGTCGAGCTCGCCGGCCTCGAGTGCGTCCTCGGACACCTGGGTCAGGGCCGCGTAGATGGTGAACATGACGAACGGGACGCTCATCCACACGACGATCACGGTCGCCACGAAGTAGAAGGACAGCGGGTTCGTCAGCCAGTTGTGCCCGTCGAAGGACTCGAAGCCGAGGTGGACGAGCGTCCAGTTGATGACGCCGTAGCGGGTGTCGAAGAGCCACTGCCACGAGGTCATCGCGGCGATCACCGGCATGGCCCACGCGAGCAGCATCGCGATCTGGAGCGTCAGCCGGGGTCCGCGCGACACGTGCTTCAGCAGTACCGCCAGCGCGATCCCGATGACCATCGTCACGGCCACGTTGACGGCGCAGAACGCGAGCGACCGGCCGACGACGGCCCACATCTGCGGGTCGGTGAACAGCGCGGTGTAGTTCTCCAGACCGACGAAGGGCGCGGCCTGGCCGAACTGCTGCGCCCGGCCGTACTCCTGGAAGGACATGACGACCTGGCGCACGAGGGGATAGCCCATGGCGATCCCGAGGATCACCACCGCGGGCGTCAGCAGGGCGTAGGGCCCGAACCTGCGGGCCACCGTCTGCGTGCTCATCGTTCCTCCTTCCCTGGGCAGTGTGCTCCCGGCAGGCGGCGGGGCCCGGCCTCTCGACCGGGCCCCACCGGACTCCTCACCGTGAGCGTGTCACTTGTTCAGCTCGGCCTCGAGCTTGGCGTCGGTGGCCTTGGCGACCGTGGCGACGTCCTCGCCGTTCGCGATGGCGCCGAAGAACTCCTCCATGACGCTCGACGTCTCGACGGCGGCCCAGTTGGGCGAGGTCGGCGTGAGCTTGGAGTTTCCGGCCGCGGTGATGGCCGCCGTGGCGAACTCGTCGTCGCCCATGAGCGACGTGAACTCGTCGTTCGCCGGGCCGAGGCCGTTCTTGGCGAGCAGCTGCTGGTAGTCGTCGCTGTAGATCAGCTTGAGCACCTCGAAGGCCAGGTCCTGGTTCTTGGACTTGGCCGACACGGCGAGGTTCGAGCCGCCGGCGAAGACCGGGGCGGCCTCACCGTCGACACCCGGCAGCGCGAAGCCACCGAGATCCTCGGCCTTGTCCTCGGCGACCGACCAGCGCGCCCAGCTCGGCGCCATGAACATCGCGGCCTCACCGTTGTTGAACGGCGTCCACGCCTCCTCGTCCTTGCCGTCCTTCGGGGCGGTCGTGGCCTTCTCGGCCAGCTGCTGCCACTGCTCGAGGCCCTGGATCGACTCAGGGCTCGACAGCTTGCCCACCCATGCGTCGCCCTCCTGCACGGCGATGTCGCCGCCGTGCGCGAAGATCCAGCTGATGCCGTTGCGCCAGTCCTGGCCGGGCAGCCAGAAGCCGCTGTACTTGTCGCCGCCGTCGGCCTTCAGCTGCGTCGCCGCGGCGCTGAAGTCCTCGAGGGTCTTCGGGGGCTCGAGGCCGGCGTCCTTGAGGGCCTTCTTGCTGTAGAAGACGTAGCGCGATCCCCAGTAGTACGGCACCGCGTAGAGCTTGTCCTCCCACGTGCCGGCCTCGACGAACGACTCGGGGCCCATGGCGCCCAGCTCGTCGGCCTTGTCGGTCAGGTCGGTGAAGGCGCCGATGCTCGTGAACGAGGCGGCCTGGGTGTTGCCGATCTCGACGACGTCGGGCGACTCGTCGCTCGGCAGCGCGGTGTTCAGGCGGGTCAGCAGCTCGCCCCAGTCGATGCGCTCGATCTTCAGGGTCTTGCCGTCGTTCTGGGCGGCGAACTCCTTGGTCAGCCAGTCGCTGGCCTCCTTCGGGGTGTCCTCCTTGCCCGCGAGCCACAGGGTGATGGTGTCGGACCCGGCGTCGGACGACGAGTCGTCGTCGCCCCCGCACGCGGCCAGGACGCTCAGGGCGATCCCGGCCACGGCCGCGCTCGCCACGAACTTACGGAGCTTCATGATGTGCCTCTCCTGCATGATGTGTGGTGGTGGAGTGTTCGGCGGGGCGCACCTCACACGACTCCCAGCTCGCGATGGCGCACCAGCGCCGCCGCCCCGGTCAGGACGAGCTCGTCGTGGGCGACCAGGCGGATCCTGATGCGCTGGGCGACGAAGGGGAGACTCTGGCGGGCGACGGCGGCGCGTGCTGCCTCCAGCACGGGGCCGTCGAGCAGGTCGGTCGGTCCGTGCAGGACGACGTCGGCGATGCCGAGGGTCGTCACGATCGGCGTCAGGACAGATCCGAGGAGGTCGCCGACGTGGCTGCGGGCCTCGTCGGACCCGGCCGCCCGCAGGGCCGGGGCGCTGAGCAGGGTCTCGAGGCAGCCGCGGTTCCCGCAGGCGCAGGCGGCTCCGTCGGGATCGACGACGATGTGGCCGATCTCGCCGGCCGAGCGCAGGGGACCGGCCACGGGGTGGCCGTCGACGAGGATGCCGCCGCCGACGCCCTGGCCGATCGTGACCATCAGCAGGCCGGCGTCGTCGCCGTCGCCGAAGGCTCCCTCGGCGACCGCCGCGATGTTGGCGTCGTTGCCGACGCACACGGGAAGCCCGTGACGCTCGGTCAGGGTGGCGGCGAGGGGGACGTCCTCCCAGGCCAGGTTCGGCGCCTGCAGGACGACGCCCTCGTCGTCGATGATGCCCGGCGTGCCGACGCCGATGCCGAGCACGCGACGGGGTGCGCTCTCGACGAGGTGAGCGACGAGAGTGGACACGTCGTCCACCGCGTCGGCACCCCGGGTGAACGGGGCCTGCTCGCGCAGGAGGACCTGGCCGTGCAGGTCGACGACGGCGCCGTCGAAGCCCGAGTCGTCGGACAGGTCGACGGCCACGATCACCGGCGCGTCCTGCGAGATCGCCACGAGCGTCGCAGGCTTGCCCAGGTGGGTGCCGGGCCGCGCGCCGATGTCGTCGACCAGTGACTCCTGCAGCATCTCGGCGACCAGGTCCGACACGGTCACGCGGGTCAGCCCGGTCTCGCGAGCGAGGTCCGCGCGGGTCGTGGGCCCGTGGTCCATGAGGTGCTGCAGCAGCAGGGTGCGGTGGTGCCGGCGGGTGTCGGCCGGACGCACCTTGCCCACCGCACGTCGCGTCGTTGTGGTCGAGGTCACAGAGTTAATAAACCAAACTAACTAAAGCCCGTCAAGCGTTTCGATGAACGTCGGTGCCGACCGCCGGGAGACCGGGGGTATCGTGGACCGCTGACCTCGGGCGCGCGTTGTCACGACGACGCGCAGCGGCCCGCCGACATCCAGCCGGACAGGATTTCCTCCATGGCCTCAGTCATCGACACCGTCATCAGCCTCTGCAAACGCCGCGGCTTCGTCTACCAGTGCGGCGAGATCTACGGCGGCACCCGCTCCGCCTGGGACTACGGGCCGCTCGGCGTCGAGCTCAAGGAGAACGTCAAGCGCCAGTGGTGGCGCTCGATGGTGCAGGGCCGCGACGACGTCGTCGGCCTCGACTCCTCGGTGATCCTGCCGACGCCGGTGTGGCAGGCCTCGGGCCACCTCGCCGCCTTCGTCGACCCGCTGGTCGAGTGCCTGCAGTGCCACAAGCGCTACCGCCAGGACCACCTCCAGGAGGCCTACGCCGAGAAGCACGGCCTCGACGACCCCGATGCGGTCGAGATGTCCACGCTGGTCTGCGCGAACTGCGGCACCCGCGGCCAGTGGACCGAGCCGCGCATGTTCAACGGCCTGCTGAAGACGTTCCTCGGCCCGGTCGAGTCCGAGGAGGGCCTGCACTACCTGCGCCCCGAGACCGCCCAGGGCATCTTCGTGAACTTCGCGCAGGTCATGACGTCCTCGCGCCAGAAGCCCCCGTTCGGCATCGGCCAGATCGGCAAGAGCTTCCGCAACGAGATCACGCCCGGCAACTTCATCTTCCGCACGCGCGAGTTCGAGCAGATGGAGATGGAGTTCTTCGTCAAGCCCGGCGAGGACGAGGAGTGGCACCAGTACTGGATCGACACGCGCCTCAAGTGGTACACCGACCTCGGCGTGAACCCCGACAACCTGCGCCTCTTCGAGCACCCGGCCGAGAAGCTCTCGCACTACTCCAAGCGCACCGTCGACATCGAGTACCGCTTCGGCTTCGCGGGCTCGGAGTTCGGTGAGCTCGAGGGTGTCGCGAACCGCACCGACTTCGACCTGTCCACGCACGCCGAGCACTCGGGCCGGGACCTGTCGTACTTCGACCAGGCCAACAACGAGCGCTGGACCCCGTACGTGATCGAGCCGGCTGCCGGCGTGAACCGCTCGCTGATGGCCTTCCTCGTGGACGCCTACACCGAGGACGAGGCGCCCAACGCCAAGGGCGGCGTGGACAAGCGCACCGTGCTGCGCCTGGACCCGCGGCTCTCGCCGGTGAAGGCCGCGGTCCTGCCGCTGTCGCGCAACGAGGCCCTGTCGCCCAAGGCGCGCGACCTCGCCGCCGAGTTGCGCCAGAACTGGAACGTCGACTTCGACGACGCCCAGGCGATCGGCAAGCGCTACCGCCGCCAGGACGAGATCGGCACGCCGTTCTGCATCACCGTCGACTTCGACACGCTCGAGGACGACGCCGTCACGATCCGGGAGCGCGACTCGATGTCGCAGGAGCGCATCGGCCTGGACCAGGTCAGCGGGTACCTCGCGTCGCGCCTCGTCGGTTGCTGAGCATGCGCGCCCTCGCCGCAGCGGTCCTGCTGCTCGCGCTGGCCGCGTGCTCGAGCGGTGACGCCCAGGAGTCGTCAGCTTCCGAGCCCGGCTTCGAGGTGCCGACGGGGCTGAGCCTGTCGGATCCGGGCACCGAGAAGAAGGTCCGCGAGTCGATGGCCGTGGCGTACCCGTCGGCCGACGACGAGGCGGGCACCGCGCTGACGCTGGGCGTCGCCCGGATCGACAAGGTGCCGCGCCGCGACCTCTCGCTGTTCACGGTGCCCGAGGGCATGCAGCCGTACTACGTGCGCGTCGTGATGGGGAACCGCGGTCCGGCCGCGGCGGAGTTCCCCGAGGGCCTGCCGTGGTGGCTGCACCTCGCGGGCGACGTGCTCGTGCCGCCGACCGCCACCCCCGCCGGACTCACCGCGTGCGCGGCGCCGAAGGTCGGCGCGTCCTTCGCGGCCGGTCAGACGGCCAAGGGCTGCCTGCTGTTCCTCGTCCCGCGGGGCACGGCGGTCGAGTCGGTCGACTTCCAGCCCGGCGACGTCACCACGGCGGTCCGATGGCGACCCTGACGCGGGGCCTCGACCTCGGGCGCGTCCACGTCGACGTGCCGGTCGTGCTCGCCCCGATGGCCGGCGTCACGAACGTGGCCTTCCGCCGCCTGTGCGCCGAGCAGGGGGCCGGGCTCTACGTGTGCGAGATGATCACCACCCGCGGCCTCGTCGAGGGCGACGCCACGAGTCTGTCGATGCTGACGTTCGCCGAGGGCGAGCAGGTCCGCTCGGTGCAGCTGTACGGCATCGACCCCGACACCGTCGGCCGTGCCGTGGAGATCCTGTGCGCCGACCACGGCGTCGACCACGTCGACCTCAACTTCGGCTGCCCCGTGCCCAAGGTGACCCGCAAGGGCGGCGGCTCGGCGCTGCCGTGGAAGGCCACGCTGCTGGGCCAGATCCTCACCGCGGCCGTGAGCGCAGCCGAGCCGTACGGTGTGCCGGTCACGATGAAGACCCGCAAGGGCATCGACGAGGACCACCTGACCTACCTCGACGCCGGGCGCCTCGCCCAGGACACCGGCTGCGCCGCGATCGCGCTGCACGGCCGCACCGCCGCGCAGCACTACAGCGGGCGCGCCGACTGGGACGCGATCGGCGAACTCAAGGCCGCCGTCGACATCCCGGTGCTCGGCAACGGCGACATCTGGGAGGCCTCCGACGCGCTCGCGATGGTCGAGCAGACCGGTTGCGACGGCGTCGTCGTCGGTCGCGGCTGCCTCGGGCGGCCGTGGCTGTTCCGCGATCTCGCGGCCGCCTTCGACGGCCGCACCGTCGCCACCCTGCCGAACCTCGGCGAGGTCATGGCCGTCATGCGCCGCCACGCCGAGCTGCTGGGGGAGTGGCTGGGCGAGGAGCGCGGCTGCGTCGAGTTCCGCAAGCACGTCGCGTGGTACCTCAAGGGCTTCCCCGCGGGCTCGAGCGTGCGCGACCGGCTCGGGCACGTCAGCTCCTACCGGGCGCTCGACGAGCTGCTCAGCGACCTCGACCCCGACGTGCCATTCCCGGTGAGCGAGCTCGGCGTGCCACGTGGCCGCCAGGGCTCCCCGCGCAAGGTCGTGCTGCCCGAGGGCTGGCTGGATTCCCGTGAGATGTCGGGCGCCATGGACGTGGCCGCCGAGAGCGCGATCAGCGGCGGCTGACCCGGCGCGCCTCGCGCGCCCGCTCGACCTCCTCGAACGACACGCGGCGCGCGACCTCCGCGTCGAGGTGGGCCGCCTTCGCCGAGACCGGCCCGTCGGGCGTGTGCACGTGCACCGAGGCGACGCGCAGCCGGCGCTGCAGCGGGCCCTGCGAGAACTCCACCGACTGCACCTTGTGGTGCGGCACGATCGAGCGACTGCGGGTGATCCAGCCCGTGGCCGTGGTCACCGTGTGGGCGGTGGACTCCAGCCAGCGGTACTTCCAGCCGATCGGCGCGAAGATCCGCGACCTGCTCGTGGGGCGCACCCGGGCGCCGGTGCCCCGGTCGGGATCGGGGATCAGCTCGTCGACGATCCGCTGGGCGAGGTCGAGGTCGGCGATCGGCAGCAGGGTGGTCGACGAGACGCCGCCACTGTCGTCGGAGGTGGCGCCGTAGCCGGCGACGTCCACGTCGAGACGTGACCAGCGATAGCGGCGCCAGACGATCGGCTCGACGACGGCGATGCCCTGCACGCGGTCGTAGGGGATCGTCTGGGAGCTGCGGCTGAGCAGCCCACGCTCGATGCGCAGTCCGCGAGGACTCCGGGACAGCGTGAAGTCCCACTGGGCGAAGATCCGGTTGGTGATCATCTGGCCGATGCCCCACAGGGCCGGGATGAGGATGGCCAGCAGGGCCCAGCCGGTCTCGGTGAAGAGGGCGAAGCCGATCGATCCCACGGCGGCCAGCACGGTCGCGACGAAGTCCAGCGACAGCAGGGTGCCGATGATGATGCGATCGGGCGGCACGATGTGCAGCACCTGGCGATGCTCCTCCAGCGGGACTCCGCCGTCGCCCTCGGTCTCCTGGGGCGTGCCGTGGGCGCGCTCGAGCAGGAGCCGGCGCAGCCGACGGGACTCGGTCAGGGTCAGGAAGCGCAGCCGCGTGCGGGAGTCGGAGCCGCCGGCCATCTCGATCGTCAGCTCGGAGAGCCCGACCAGCCGGGCGATGAGCGGCTCGTTGATGTCGACGGACTGCAGCCGCTCGAACGGGATCCGCCGCGAGGACTTGAACAGCACGCCCTTCTCGACCCGGACCTCCTGGTCGTCGATCACGTAGCGCGTGAAGAGCCAGCTGACCCAGCCGGCCACGGCGCCGAGGACGAAGCCCGCCGGGAGGGACGCGAGCGTCCACCACTGGGGGTCGCTGAAGTCGAGGGCCTGCCACGACACGGCCACGGCCACGCCGGCGCCCCAGATCAGGCCCTGCAGCAGCGCGGTGAGCGGGTGGGTGCGGTGCGCCTCAGACGCCGGCGCCATGACCCTCACCGAGATCGGTCAGCCGGTCGCGCAGGCGGGTGGCCTCGTCGAGGGGGACGCCGGGGATCTCGGCGGCCGTGGACGTGGACGCGGTGTGCAACGTGACCGTGCTGAACCCGAGCGCGCGGGCGACGGGACCCGACTGCACGTCGACGAACTGCATGCGGCCGTAGGGGACCACCACGAGCCGGCGGAACATGATGCCGCCGCGCACGATGAAGTCGTCCTCGGCCTCGGCGTAGCCCCAGCTGCGACGGTTGCGCGGTGCCCACCACCAGATCCACGCGATGAGCGCCAACCCGGCGCCGGCGGGGAGCCACACGAGCCAGTCCCATCCGCCGAGGGCCCCGTCGAACGGAACCCACAGGCCCGCCGAGAGGAGCAGGAGCACGACGCCGCACGCCGTGCCGATGAGTCCGCGGGCCGTGGCGAGCTGGGGCGAGACGGCGGTCCACTCGCCTTCGGGGCTGGTGAACAGGTCCTGACGCATGCGATCCACCCTAGGGCTGCGCCACGCAGCGTGTACGGTCCCCTCTCGTGGGACACCTGATCAGCGCCGCGGCGGTCGTCGACGTCGGAGTCGACCTCGAGCCGGGCTGGGTCGAGGTCGCCGACGGCACGATCGTCGCGTCCGGCACGGGCGCTCCTCCGAGGCCCGCCGACGAGCACCACGACGGCATCCTCGCGCCGGGACTCGTCGACGCCCAGATCAACGGCGCCTACGGGGCTGACTTCGCCGTCGCGACCGACGACGAGTGGGACCGGATCGTCGACGGCCTCGCCGCGACCGGCGTCACCGCGATCGCGCCGACCTTCATCACCGCCCCTGTCGAGGACCTCGTCGAGCAGCTGCGGGACTTCCGGGGCCAGCGCACCCGGCTCGCCGGCCGTCCCGGTGCGACGCGCCTGCTCGGTGCCCACGTCGAGGGACCATTCATCTCGGCCGCCTGCAAGGGCGCGCACGACGAGGCGTTCCTCGTCGACCCGACGCCCGAGCGCGTCGACGCGCTGATCGAGGCCGGGGGAGCGGACCTGGGCTACGTGACGCTCGCCCCCGAGCGTGACGGCGCCCTCGAGGCGATCGAGCGGCTCGTCCGTGCCGGGGTCCGGGTGAGCATCGGCCACAGCGACGCCGACGATGCGACCGCGACTCGCGCCGTGGACGCCGGTGCGACACTCGTGACCCACCTCTACAACGCCCAGCGGGGGCTGGCGCACCGCGATGGTGGGGTGGTCGGCGTCGCGCTGACCGACGCGCGCCTGACCCCAGGCCTGATCGCCGACGGGCACCACGTCGACCCGATCGCCCTGCAGGTCGCGTTCGCCAGCGCCGCGGGCCGCATCATGCTCGTCACCGACGACCTGTCGACCTTCGGGATGCCGCCCGGCCGGTACGAGCTCGGGGGAGCCGCGGTCGTCATCGACGAGGACCAGCCGGCGCGCCGTGAGGACGGCACGATCGCCGGTGCCGCGGTGCGGCTCGACGCCTGCATCGCCCACGTCGTCCGGGCTGCCGGGGTCGACGTCGCCACCGCGATCCGGGCGGCCAGCACCGTTCCCGCCGTCGCCCTCGGCGCGCCCGAGCTCGGCACCCTCGCGCCCGGGACTCCCGCCGATCTGGTCGTGCTGGATGCCGCCGAGCTCCGGGTCTCGCACACGTGGATCGCCGGCCGCCGCTCCGGTTGACCGAGCGGCCGACCCGGTGGGACACTGGTAGACGCAGCCTTCGCGGCTGCCCTGCCCTCCACCTCTCCTGAACAAGGATGAACATGGCCAAAGCGCTGTACGGCTACGTCGGTGGCCCGTCCCCTGAGCACGCTCACGAGGCTGCGGTCCTGCGCCGCCGGATCGGCGACCTCGAGAACGAGGTGCTGCGACTGAAGGCCGAGAACGACGGCCTCCTCGCGCGCCTCGCCGAGACCGCGCACGACGGCGACCTCGCCGAGCTGCTCGAGTCCGCTGCTCGCTGATCCTGCGGCGTTTCCCCTGCGATGGCCGACATCGCAGGCACTAGGCTGACGTCGTGTATCTGAAGACCCTCACGCTGCGGGGATTCAAGTCCTTCGCGTCGTCCACGACGCTGGCCCTCGAACCCGGCATCACGGCAGTCGTCGGCCCCAACGGGTCCGGCAAGTCCAATGTCGTCGACGCCTTGTCGTGGGTGATGGGCGAGCAGGGCGCCAAGACGCTGCGCGGCGGCAAGATGGAGGACGTCATCTTCGCCGGCACCGCCGGCCGCGCACCCCTCGGCCGTGCCGAGGTCGTCCTGACGATCGACAACTCCGACGGCGCGCTGCCGATCGAGTACGCCGAGGTCACGATCAGCCGCACGATGTTCCGCAGCGGCGGCTCCGAGTACGCGATCAACGGGAACACGTGCCGCCTGCTCGACGTCCAGGAGCTGCTGAGCGACTCCGGCATCGGGCGCGAGATGCACGTCATCGTGGGCCAGGGCCAGCTCGACTCGGTGCTGCGCGCCACCCCCGAGGAGCGCCGCGGCTTCGTCGAGGAGGCCGCCGGCGTCCTGAAGCACCGCAAGCGCAAGGAGAAGGCGCTCCGCAAGCTCGACGCCACGCAGGACAACCTGACCCGCCTCAACGACGTGCTCACCGAGCTGCGCCGCCAGCTCAAGCCGCTGGGTCGCCAGGCCGAGGTCGCCCGCCGCGCGGCGGGCATCCAGGCCACGGTGCGCGACGCCCGCGCCCGCCTGCTCGCCGACGACATCGTCGCCGCGCGCACCACGATCGAGACCGAGCTGGCCGACGAGCACGCGCTGCGCGCCCGTCGCGAGGAGGTCGAGAAGGCTCTCGCCGACGCCCGTCGCATCGAGGCCGAGCTCGAGCAGGCCCTCGCCACCGACGCACCCCTGCTCGCCCGCGCCCAGGAGACGGTCTACGCCCTCGGCAGCCTGCGCGAGCGGTTCCACGGCACTGCCAACGTCGCCCGCGACCGGATCCGGCTCGCCGCCGACGCCTCGTCGGACCGCGTCGACGGACGCGACCCCGAGGAGCTTGAGGCCGACGCCCGGCGCGCTCAGGAGCGACTCGTCGAGCTGGAGGCCGACGTCGCCACCGCGGCCGAGGCGCTCCAGGGCACCATCGCCTCGCGGGGGGAGGCCGAGGAGGCGTACTCCACCGAGGAGCGCCGGATCGCCGGACTGCTGCGCGCGGCCGCCGACCGCCGCGAGGGGCTGGCCCGCCTGCATGGCCAGGTCAACGGACTCAAGAGCCGCGCCGCCGCCGCGGGCGAGGAGATCGGCCGCCTGACGGCCGCGCGCGCCGAGGCCCGGCAGCGCGCCGAGGAGTCGCAGCGCGAGTTCAGCGCGCTCGAGAGCACGATCGCCGGACTGAGCGCCGGTGAGTCCGGCCTCGACGAGGAGCTGGAGGGCGCCGAGGCGGCGCTGGCCACCGCCGAGGCCGCCGTCGCCGAGCTGACGTCCAGGCGCGACGAGCTGGAGCGTCGCCTGGCCACGGCCACGGCACGCAAGGAGGCGCTCGAGCTGGGTCTGAATCGCAAGGACGGCTCGGGGGCGCTGCTCGCCGCCTCCGACCGGCTCAACGGCGTGCTCGGCTCCGTCGCCGCCCTGATCACCGTCCGTGGCGGCCACGAGGCAGCCGTCGGCGCCGCGCTCGGCTCGGCCGCCGACGCCGTGGCCGTCGACCGCGTCGACAGCGCGATCGACGCGCTTCACCTGCTGCGCGAGGAGGACCTCGGGCGCGCCGGGCTGCTGCTGGGCTCGGGCGACGTGTCCACCGACGACTGGCCCTCGCTGCCGGGCGGCGCCGTCTACGCCGAGTCACTCGTGGAGGCGCCCGCCGAGCTGCGCGGTTCGTTGCGCCGCCTGCTGCACAAGGTCGCGGTCGTCGAGACGCTCGCGGCCGCGAAGCGACTCGTCGCCGACCTGCCCGACGTCACCGCGGTCACCGCCGACGGCGACCGCATCGGTGCACACTTCGCCGAGGGCGGCTCCACCAGCTCGCCCAGCCTCATCGAGGTCACCGCGGCGATCGACGAGGCCGGCGAGACCATCGAGCGCACCGGCCACGAGCTGGAGGCGCTGCGCTTCGAGTCCGAGCGCGCGACCACCGCGGCCCAGGCCGCGAACGACCGGGTCGACGCCGCGCTGGCCCGCCTGCACGAGTCCGACGCGTCGATGTCCGCCGTCGCGGAGAAGCTGGCCCAGCTGGGCACCACCAGTCGGTCTGCCGCCGCCGAGGCCGAGCGCCTGCAGGCCGCCATCGCCGCCGCCGAGGAGGCCCGCGACCGCGACGTCGCCGGCTTGTCCGAGCTCGAGGAGCGGCTCACCGCCGCGGAGGACGCACCCGACGTCGAGCCCGACACCGCCGAGCTGGAGCGCCTCGCCGAGGCGGCCTCGGCCGCCCGCCGGGCCGAGACCGACGGCCGGCTGGCGCTGCGCACCGCGGAGGAGCGCGCCAAGGCCCTCGGCGGCCAGGTCGCGTCGCTGCTCGAGGCCGCCGAGGCCGAGCGCGAGGCTCGCGAGCGCGCCCGGGTGCGGGCGGAGCGCCGCCGCCGCGAGGCCGAGACGGCCACGGCCGTGCTGCAGGCCGCCGAGACCGCGCTGCAGCACCTCGAGCAGTCGTACGCCGACGCCACGCGCACCCGCGTGGAGATCGAGCACTCGCGGTCCGAGCGCGAGCAGCGGCTCAAGGAGGCCCGCTCCACCGTCCGCGGCCTGTCGTCCGACCTCGAGGGCCTGACCGACTCGGTGCACAAGGACGAGATGGCCCGCGCCCAGCTGCGGCTGCGGTTGGAGTCCCTGCAGGAGCGCGCGCTGGAGGAGCTCGGCGTCGAGCCCGACACGCTCGTGGCCGAGTACGGTCCCGACCAGATGGTGCTGCCGATCGGCGTGGAGGGACAGGCCGACGAGTCCGGCGAGATCGAGCCCATCCCGTTCGACCGCACCGAGCAGGCCAAGCGACTCAAGACGGCCGAGCGCGAGCTGGCGATGCTGGGCAAGGTCAACCCGCTCGCGCTGGAGGAGTTCTCCGCGCTGGAGGAGCGTCACCAGTTCCTCTCCGAGCAGCTGGACGACCTGCGCAAGACCCGCGAGGACCTGCTCGAGATCGTCGCCGACGTCGACGCCAAGGTCGAGCAGGTGTTCACCGAGGCCTGGGCCGACGTCGAGCGCGAGTTCAACGACGTGTTCTCGCGCCTGTTCCCCGGCGGCGAGGGCCGCCTGATCCTCACCGACCCGTCGGACATGCTCGCGACCGGCATCGACGTGGAAGCGCGGCCGCCGGGCAAGAAGGTCAAGCGGCTGTCGCTGCTCTCCGGCGGCGAGCGCTCGCTGGTGGCCGTCGCGTTCCTCGTCGCGCTGTTCAAGGCGCGACCCAGCCCGTTCTACATCCTCGACGAGGTCGAGGCGGCGCTCGACGACACGAACCTCGGCCGCCTCCTGGAGATCTACGAGGAGTTGCGCGCCAACTCCCAGCTCATCGTGATCACGCACCAGAAGCGCACGATGGAGGTCTGCGACGCGCTGTACGGCGTCACGATGCGCGGGGACGGCGTCTCGGCCGTGATCAGCCAGCGCCTGCGCGAGGAGGAGTCCGCATGAGCAGCCCCCACGGCACGTTCACGATCACCACGCGCTGGGAGGACGAGGACGTCTACGGCCACGTGAACAACGTGAAGTACTACTCGTACTTCGACACGGCCGTGAACGGCTACCTCATCCGCGAGACCGGCACCGACATCCGCCGGCTGCCCGCCTACGGGATCGTGGCGGAGTCCTCGTGCCGCTTCCTGCGTGAGCTCAAGTTCCCGCTCGACGTCGTGGCGGGCCTGAAGGTCACGAAGCTGGGGAGCTCCAGCGTCGTCTACGAGATCAGCCTGCACCAGGGCGACGACCCCGAACCGGCCGCGATCGGCCGGTTCGTGCACGTCTACGTGACGGGGGAGGACCGCAAGGTCACCCCGATTCCCGACGTCATCCGCACGGTGCTGGAGCCCCTCACGGTCTGAGGCGGCAGAGGCGGGTGATGTCCGCCACGTCGCATGCTCCTCCGGGCGTTCCTGACCCCGGCGCGACCTACGCTCGCGGGTGGATCACAACGGTGTGATCCGCAGTCGGAAGGACCAGCGTGGACACAGCACTCGACCTCGCCCGGTGGCAGTTCGGCATCACGACCGTCTACCACTTCCTGTTCGTGCCGATGACGATCAGCATGGCGTTCCTCGTGGCGATCATGCAGACCGCGTGGTGGCGCACCGGGAACGAGAAGTGGCTCCGGCTGACCCGGATGTTCGGCAAGCTCTTCCTCATCAACTTCGCCATGGGCGTCGTCACCGGCATCGTGCAGGAGTTCCAGTTCGGCATGAACTGGAGCAGCTACAGCCGGTTCGTCGGCGACATCTTCGGCGCACCGCTCGCGATCGAGGGCCTGCTGGCCTTCTTCCTGGAGTCGACGTTCCTGGGCCTGTGGATCTTCGGCTGGGACCGGCTCAAGCCCGGCCTGCACCTGATGACGATCTGGATCGCCGCGATCGGGACGGCCCTCTCGGCGTACTTCATCCTCGCGGCCAACTCCTTCATGCAGAACCCCGTGGGCTTCACCATGAACGAGGAGCGCGGCCGAGCCGAGCTGAACGACTTCATGGCGGTGCTGACGAACAAGGTCGCCCTCATCACGCTGCCGCACACCCTGTTCGCGGCCTTCATGGTCGGCGGCGGGTTCGTGGCCGCGGTCGCGGTGTGGCACCTCATCCGCCGGCCCGACCGGGACGTCGACGCGTTCCGCAGCGCGGCGAAGCTCGGCGCGGTGACGCTGCTCGTGGCCGGCCTCGGCGTCGTCATCACCGGCGACATCCAGGGCAAGGTCATGACCGAGGTGCAGCCGATGAAGATGGCGGCCGCGGAGGCGCTCTACGAGGACTCCGACGGGTGCGCCCCGTTCTCCCTGTTCACGGTCGGCACCCTCGACGGATCGAAGCCGCTGTTCAGCGTCGAGGTCCCGTGCCTGCTGTCGCAGCTGGCCACGGGCGGCCTCGACGGTGAGGTGCGCGGCATCAACTCGCTCAACGAGGAGTACGCCAAGACGTACGCCGACTCCGGGATCACCGACTTCTCGCCGAACATCCCGGTCACCTACTGGAGCTTCCGCCTCATGATGGGCCTGGGCTTCGTGGCGATGGCCGCCAGCGCCTGGATCCTGTGGGTCCTGCGCAAGGGTCGGGTCCCGGCGCCGGATGCGCGCACCACCCGCTGGCTGCTGTGGACCGCGATCGTCCTTCCCCTGATGCCGCTGTTCGCGAACTCCTTCGGCTGGATCTTCACCGAGATGGGGCGCCAGCCGTGGGTGGTCTTCGGCCTGATGCCCACCGAGGCGGGCGTCTCGCCGTCGGTCTCGGCCGCGCAGGTCTGGACCTCGATGCTGGGCTTCACGCTGCTCTACGGCGCGCTGGCTGTGGTGGAGGTCAAGCTGCTGCTGCGCTTCATCGATAAGGGCCTGCCCGACGCCAACCCGCCCCAGCCGAACGACGACTCCGACGCCCCGCTGGCGTTCGCGTACTGAGGAGACCGCCATGGAACTCACCACCGTCTGGTTCATCCTGATCGCCTTCCTGTTCGTCGGGTACTTCGTGCTGGAGGGCTTCGACTTCGGCGTCGGCATGCTCGTCGGCCTGCTGGCCAAGGACGAGAAGGAGCGCCGCGTCCTCGTCAACACCATCGGTCCGGTCTGGGACGGCAACGAGGTGTGGCTCATCGTCGGCGGCGGCGCGATGTTCGCCGCCTTCCCGGAGTGGTACGCCACGCTGTTCAGCGGCTTCTACCTGCCGCTGTTCCTGATCCTGATCGCCCTGATCGTCCGCGGGGTCGCGTTCGAGTACCGCGGCCTGCGCGACCAGCAGGAGTGGCGCGACCGCTGGGACTGGGCGATCATCATCGGCTCGTTCGTGCCGGCGCTGCTGTGGGGCGTCGCGTTCGCCAACATCATCCGCGGTGTGCCGATCAACGAGTCCCACGAGTACGTGGGCGGGTTCTTCAACCTGCTCAACCCGTACGCACTGCTCGGTGGCCTGCTCACGACGTCGGTCTTCCTCGTGCACGGGGCGTTCTTCGTGGCGCTCAAGACCGTCGGCGACATCCGCGTGCGGGCGCACGCGTTCGCGCAGCGGCTGGGCGCCGTCGTCGCGGTGCTCGCGGTGGCGTTCATCGGCTGGACCGCGGTCCGCGACGGCGACCTCGCCGTCTGGGTGATCGGTGGCGTGGCCGCCCTCGCGTTCCTCGGGGGCCTGGCCGCCAGCATGCGCGACCGTGACGGCTGGGCCTTCGTCGGCACGGCCGTGGCGATCGCCGGCGTCGTGGCGATGCTGTTCGTCGCGCTGTTCCCCGACGTCATGCCCTCGACGCTCGACCCGGCGTTCAGCCTGACCACCGAGAACGCGTCGTCGACGCCCTACACGCTCAAGATCATGACGTGGGTGGCGGTGGCCTTCACGCCCATCGTGCTGATGTACCAGGCGTGGTCGTACTGGGTGTTCCGCAAGCGCATCGGCGTCCAGCACATCCCGGCGTGAGACCCCTCGACCCGCGGCTCGTCCGCCGCTCGGCCACCGTCCGCACCCACCTGGTGTGGTCGGTGGTCCTGGGCGTGCTCACGGCCCTGCTCATCATCGGCGTCTCCTGGTGCGTCGCCGAGGTCGTCGCCCGCCGGTTCACCGGCGCCGAGGTGCTGCTGTTCCCGCTCGCGATCGCCGCGGCCTTCGGGCTGCGGGCAGCGATCGCCTGGGCGCACGGTGTCGTCAGCGAGCGGGCCGCGATCCGCGTGAAGGCCGAGCTGCGGTCCGAGGTGGTGGATGACCTGCTCGATCCGCGGCGCATCGGTCCGCGGCCGGCCAGCGGGCGGCTCGTGGCCCTGCTCGGCCCCGGGATGGACGCGTTCGACGGCTACGTCGGGCGTTTCCTGCCGCAGCTGGCGCTCGCGGCGATCGTGCCGGCTGCCGTCATCGCGGTCATCGCCTGGACCGACCCGCTGTCGGCGGTGCTCATCGTGGTCACGCTGCCGCTCATCGGGCTCTTCATGTGGCTCGTCGGCGTGCTGACGCGCGACCGCGTGGAGCGTCGCTGGTCCGCCATGGAGCGGCTGGCCCGGCACTTCACCGACGTGCTCGACGGGCTGGTCGTGCTGAAGGTCTTCGGCCGGCGCCAGGAGCGAGGGATCCGCGAGGTCGGCGACCGGCACCGGGTCGAGACGATGCGCGCCCTGCGGCTCGCCTTCCTGTCCTCCCTGGTGCTCGAGCTGATCTCGACGATCTCGGTGGCCCTCGTGGCCGTGAGCGTCGGCCTGCGGGTCGTCGAGGGTCATCTCGACCTGCGCGACGCGATGTTCGTCCTGCTCCTCGCGCCCGAGGCGTACCTCCCGGTGCGCCGGGTCGGGATGATGTTCCACGACAGCACCGAGGGCGCGACGGCCACCGCCGAGCTGCTCGACCTGCTGGACCACGACCGCCACGAGGGGACCGTCACGCCCCCGTCCGGGCCCTCGGCGATCACGGTGCGCGGTGCGCGGCTGACTCATCCGGGCCGCAGTGCGCTGTCGCTGGCCGTCGACGACCTGCGCGTGGAGCCGGGGGAGTTCCTTGCCGTCATCGGGCGCTCGGGCGGCGGGAAGTCCACCCTGCTGGACGTCCTGCTCGGCTTCGAGCGACTCGACGCGGGCACGGTCACGATCGGCGACACCGCACTGGCAGACCTCGACATCGCCGCGTGGCGGGAGTCGGTCGCCTGGGTGCCGCAGACCCCGCACCTCGTGGCCGGCACCGTCGGCCAGAACGTCGCGCTGGGCCAACGAGGCGCGAGTGGCGAGGAGATCGCCTCGGCCGCCCTCGACGCAGGACTCGACCTCGCACTGGACCGAGCCGTGCGTGAGGGCACCACCGACCTGTCCGCGGGGGAGCGGCGCCGCGTGGCGGTGGCGCGGGCCCTGCTGCGGGTCCGACTCACGGGCGCCTGGCTCGTGCTGCTGGACGAGCCCACCGCGGGCCTCGACGCCCACCACGAGGCCACGGTGCTGACGGCCCTGCGCGCCTCGGGTGCCACCGTGCTGGTCGTGACGCACCGGCCCGAGACGGTGGCCGCGGCCGACCGGGTCGTCGAGGTCGCCGCATGAGTCGCACGTACTCGCGCCGGGTGCGCCTGGGCGCCGGGCTCGCGACGGGCGTCGCGGCCCAGCTGGCCGCCGTCGGTCTGCTCCTGGCGTCGGCGTGGCTCATCGTCCGGGCCGCGGAGCAGCCGCCCGTGCTCTACCTCATGGTCGCGATCGTCTCGGTGCGCTTCTTCGGCATCTCGCGATCCGTGCTGCGCTACGTGGAGCGGCTGCTGACGCACGACGTAGCCCTCGCCGACGCCGTCGAGCAGCGCGTCGCCACCTACACCGACCTCGACCGGGCGGCGCCCGCCGGACTGGGCGACCTACGCCGTGGCGACCTCGTCAGCCGGGTCGTCGCCGACGTGGCCCGGATGCAGGACCGGCTGTTGCGACTGCGGATCCCGTGGTGGGTCGGTCTGGCGGCCACGGCCGTCGTCGTGGCCGTCGTGGCGCTCATCGACGCCCGTTCGGGACTGGTCATCGCGGCCGGTGTCGCGCTGGCGGCGGTGTCGCTGAGGTGGCTCGTCGGGCGTGCCGGCACGTCCCGCGGCGGTCGCGCCGAGGCGCAGGGACGCCTGTCGGCCGAGGTCGCCGCCGCAGCCGTCGCCGCCCGCGAGCTCGTGGCCTTCGGCGCCGCCGAGGAGGCGCGTGCCATCGCCTCGACGGCCACCGGCGACGCGGAGTCGGCGCAGTCCGGTGGCGCGAGCGTCGCCGGCATCGGATCGGCCGGCGTGCTGGCCGTGGCGGGCGCGACGGTCGCCGTCCTGGCCGCCTGGTCGGGCGGCCTCGACCCCGTGCTCGTCGGTGTGGTCCTGTTGGCGCCGATCGCGCTGATCGAGCCGTGGGACGGCTGGTCCGAGGCCGAGCGGCTGCGGCCGGAGATCACGGCGGCGGCGGCACGGCTCGCCGCCCTCGCGGACCTCGGCGCGCCGGTCGAGGACCCGTCCGACCCGCGACCGCTGCCGGCCGGGAACGACCTCGTCGTCGAGGGGGTCCGCGTCGGCTGGGACGCGCCCGTGACGGCGCCGATCTCGTTCAAGCTGGCCGAGGGCGCCGCGATCGCCGTCACGGGTCCCAGCGGGGTCGGCAAGTCCACGCTCGCCTACGCCCTGCTGCGGCTCCTGCCGACATGGCACGGCACCGTCACCCTCGGAGGCGTCCCCACGACCGGTCTCGCCGCCGCCGACGTCCGGCGCCGCATCGGCTATCTCGGCCAGGACGACGCGGTGTTCGACACCTCGATCCGCGAGAACCTGCGCATCGCCGACCCGGAGGCCGACGACCAGCGCCTGCGTGCCGCGCTCGCGTCCGCCGGGCTGCTCGCGTCGGTCGACGTCATGCCGCAGGGCCTCGACACCCCGGTCGGTGAGCACGGCGGACGACTCTCCGGCGGCGAGCGCCAGCGACTGTGCCTGGCGCGGCTGCTGCTGGCCGACCACCGTGTGCTGGTCCTGGACGAGCCGACCGAGCACCTCGACGCGCCCACGGCGGCTGCGCTGATGGACGACGTCCTCGCCCTGGCGGGCCCCGGTGGGCGCAGCCTCGTCGTCATCTCGCACAGCCCGGCCGTGCTGGCCCGGTTCGACGACGTCGTCGCCTTGTCTAGGGTGGACCCGTGACCACCACGACCCTCGTCGTCCTGATCGCCGTCGCCGTCGTCGTGCTCGGCGGCGGCCTGGCCTATCTCATCGCCAACCAGCGTCGCGAGCTGCCGCCGCCCGACGTGATGGACGAGCTCACCGAGCGTGAGATCGAGCATCCCGAGCTGCGCGAGGTCGACCTCGACGAGGTCGAGGAGCTGGAGGCCGGGGTCCTCGAGGAGGAGCCGGCCGCCCCGGCGGCCCCCACGATCGAGCGCCCCGAGACCCCGCAGGGCCGTCTCGGGCGCCTCCGCTCGCGCCTGTCGCGCTCGCAGACGAGCCTGGGCCGGGGCCTGCTGTCGCTCC
This sequence comes from Aeromicrobium choanae, assembly GCF_900167475.1. Classification (NCBI taxonomy): domain Bacteria; kingdom Bacillati; phylum Actinomycetota; class Actinomycetes; order Propionibacteriales; family Nocardioidaceae; genus Aeromicrobium; species Aeromicrobium choanae. The sequence goes on from NZ_LT796768.1 coordinate 3,205,640, forward strand.
TCGGTGGCGGCGACCTCACCGAGGACCAGTGGGAGGAGATCGAGGACACCCTGCTGGCGGCGGACGTCGGCGTCGGTCCCACCACCGAGCTCGTCACGAACCTGCGCGCCCGGCTGGCCGCCGAGGGCGTCAAGGACCCGGCACGCGCCAAGGCCGTGCTGCGCGACGAGCTGCTGGGCCTCGTCGGCCCCTCGCTCGACCGCACGATGCACACGACCGGCAACGACAGCCTGCCCGGCGTCGTGCTCGTGGTCGGCGTCAACGGCACCGGCAAGACCACCACCGTGGGCCGTCTCGCCCGCGTGCTCGTCGCCGAGGACCGCTCGGTCCTGCTCGGCGCGGCCGACACGTTCCGCGCCGCCGCCGCCGACCAGCTGGAGACCTGGGGCGCCCGCGTGGGCGTGCCCACCGTGCGCAGCCACGAGGGCGCCGACCCGGCGAGCGTCGGCTTCGAGACCGTCAAGCAGGGCATCGCCGACGGCGTCGACGTCGTCCTGGTCGACACCGCCGGCCGCCTGCACACCAAGTCGGGCCTGATGGACGAGCTCGGCAAGGTCAAGCGCGTCATCGAGAAGCAGGCTCCCGTCACCGAGGTGCTGCTGGTCATCGACGCCACCACGGGTCAGAACGGCCTCACCCAGGCCCGCGTGTTCGGCGAGGTCGTCGACGTCACGGGCATCGTGCTGACGAAGCTCGACGGCACCGCGAAGGGCGGCATCGTCATCGCCGTGCAGCGCGAGCTGGGCGTGCCGGTCAAGTACGTCGGCCTCGGCGAGGGCCCCGACGACCTCGCGCCGTTCGACCCGGCCGACTTCGTCGACGCCCTCCTGGAGGCGTAACACAGACGTAACACGGAGCGTCCCGACGCGAAATCGAGGACGGCCACAGTGGCGGGCATGGATGGTTACTACGCCTGGATGCTCATGGCCACGGCCCTGGTGCTCATGATGACCGTGCCCGCGCTCGCCCTGTTCTACGGCGGCATGACCCGCGCTCGCTCCGTGCTGAACATGATGATGATGTCCTACGTGGCCGCGGCCGTCGTGGGAATCGTCTACGTGCTCTGGGGCTGGTCGATGTCGTTCGGAAGCCAGGACGTCGGCGGGTTCTTCGCGAACCCGTTCGAGCTCTTCGGGCTCGAGGGCGTCGAGTGGGGCGACTACATCGCCGTCGCGTTCCAGATGACCTTCGCGATCATCACCGCGGCCCTCATCTCCGGCGCGATCGCCGATCGCGTGAAGTTCTCGGCCTGGCTGGTCTTCCTGCCGCTGTGGGTCACGTTCTCGTACTTCCCGATCGCGCACATGGTGTGGGGTGGCGGCTTCATCGCCGAGCACTTCCCGGCCCAGGACTACGCCGGCGGCACCGTGGTGCACATCAACGCCGGCATCGCGGGCGGCATCCTGGCGCTGATCATCGGCCGGCGGATCGGCTGGCCGCGCGAGCAGATGCGCCCCCACAACCTGCCGCTGACGATGATGGGCGCCGCGCTGCTGTGGTTCGGCTGGTACGGCTTCAACGTCGGCTCCATCGTCTTCGCCGAGGGCGACGGCGGCGCGAAGGACACCGCCCAGTTCATGACCGAGACCGGCGTGACCTTCATGAACACGACCGTCGCCACGATGGCCGCGATCCTGGCCTGGCTGGCGGTCGAGAGGATCCTCCACGGCAAGGCCACGTCGCTCGGCGCGGCGTCGGGCATCGTCGCCGGACTCGTGGCGATCACCCCCGCGTGCGGTGCGGTCGGCATCGTCGGCGCCATCGCGATCGGAGCGGCCTCGGGCGCCCTGTGCGCCTGGGCGGTCGGCCTGAAGTTCAAGTTCGGCCTCGACGACTCGCTCGACGTGGTCGGCGTCCACCTCGTCGGCGGCCTCGTCGGCACCCTGCTCATCGGCCTGTTCTCCACCGCCTCGGCGCCCGGTGGCATCGACGGGCTGCTCTACGGCGGCGGCTTCGAGTCGCTGTTCAACCAGTTCATGGCGGCCCTCATCGCCATCGTGTGGACGGGCGTGTTCACCACGATCATCGCCCTGGCCATCAAGCACACGATCGGCTGGCGCGTCGACGACGAGGACGAGGTCACCCACGGCATCGACTTCGCCCAGCACGGAGAATCGGCCTACGACATCGCCGGGTCCACCGGATCCAGCTTCTGAGAACGGAGAATGATCGTATGAAGCTCGTGACCGCGGTGATCAAGCCGCACAAGTGGGAAGAGGTCCGTGAGGCGCTCGCCGCCTCCGGCGTGGCCGGCATGACCGTCACCGAGGCCAGCGGCTACGGCCAGCAGAAGGGCCACACCGAGGTCTACCGGGGCGCCGAGTACGACGTCTCGCTGGTGCCGAAGATCCGGCTCGAGGTCGTCGTGGACGACGCCGACGTCGAAGGCGTGGTCGCCACGATCACGTCCGCGGCCCAGACCGGCAAGATCGGTGACGGCAAGGTGTGGGTCATTCCCGTCGACTCGGTGATCCGGGTCCGCACCGGCGAGACGGACGAAGCGGCGCTCTGAACGAGGCGCTCGACCAGGCCCGCCGGGGCCGGGCGGACGCGATGGACCGGGTGCTGCGCGAGGCCTTCGCAGCGGTGGCCGGGGACATCGAGACCGGCCTGGCCCTGGCGGCCATCGGCGGCTACGGGAGGGCTCAGCTCTCCCCGCACAGCGACGTCGACGTGGTCCTGGTCCATGCCGACCACCTCGACCCCGCTGAGGTCGACGCGCGGGCGGCGGCGCTGTGGAGCCGGCTCTGGGACGCGAAGGTCCCGCTGGACCACTCCGTCCGCTCGCTCACCGAGATGGAGCAGCTGGCGGCGACCGACCACCGCGTCGCGATCGGTGTCGTCGACGCGCGGTACGTGGCCGGTGACGCGGGCGCGGTCGTCGGGATGCGCTCCACGGTGATGGCCGGGTGGCGACGCGAGGCCCGGTCGCGGCTCGCGCAGGTGCGCCAGGACCGGGACGCGCGGCTCGAACGCTCGGGACAGCTGGCCTACGAGGCGGTGCCCGACCTCAAGAACTCCGGGGGAGGGCTGCGCGACGCCGTGCTGCTGCGGGCGATCGCGGCGACGTGGCTGGTCGACGTGCCGGCGCGCGAGGTGGCCCACCTGACCGCCGAGCTGCTCGACGTGCGCGACCTGCTCCACGAGGTGGGCGGGCGGCGCACCGACAAGCTCGTCCCGGAGCTGGTGCCCGACATCGCGGCGCGGCTGGGGCTGTCCCCGGCCGACCTCGACGTGCACGCGCGCGACGTGGGCCGGCGGCTCGACCACCTCACGGCTCGCGCGTGGCGACGGCTCGACGACATCGCGCGCAGCCCGCACCGGACGGTCGGCAGCCGTGGCCCGATCATCGAGAAGGTCGTCCCGGGCGTCGGCGTCCTCGACACCGAGGTCGTGCTCACCACGGACGCCGCGCCGGCGACGGATCCCGAGCTGCTCTTCCGTGCCGCCGCGGTGTCGGCGCGTCGCAACCTCCCGATCAACCAGGCGTCGCTCGACCGGATGGCGCGCGAGATCCGGTGGCCCGACGAGCCGATGCCTGCGTCCACGCACCGCTGGCTGGTCGACCTGGTCTCGTCGGGACGTCGCCTGGTCCCGGTGTGGCTGCAGCTGGACTTCGCGGGCCTGATCGACCCGTTCTTCCCCGAGTGGGCCGGCATCCGGCTGCGCGGCTCCTCCTCGCCGATCCACCGGTTCACCGTCGACCGGCACAGCCTCGAGGCGGTCGTGAACGCGGACGAGCTGAACCGCGAGGTGGACCGCCCCGACCTGCTCGCGGCCGCGTGCCTCCTGCACGACATCGGCAAGGGTGTGCCGGGCGACCACAGCGAGGTCGGCGAGCCGATGGCCGTCGCGATCGCTCGGCGCTGGGGCTTCGACGAGTCCGATGCCGCCACGATCGGCTGGCTCGTGCGGCGCCACCTGCTGCTGCCCACCATCGCCACCCGCCGGGACATCGAGGACCCCGTCACCGCGTCGAACGTCGCGGAGTTCGTCCCTGACGAGGCGGCGCTCGACCTGCTGTCCGCCCTCACCACCTGCGACGCGCGCGCCACGAGCGCGGCGGCCTGGAGCGACTGGCGGCGCAGCCTCGTGGAGGGGCTCGTGCGCAAGGTGCGGGACCACCTCCGCGGCACGGAGCTGCCCGCCTCGACGTACGCGGGCTGGCCCGCCCACGTGCCGCTGCCGGACCTCGACCGCGAGGCGGTGGGGGAGTTCAGTCTCTCGGTCGAGCCGCACCATGACGGCTCGCTGCTGACGATCGCCGTGCCCGACCGCCAGGGCATGCTGGCCGACCTCGCAGGCGGGCTCACAGTGGCCGGCCTGAACATCCGGTCGTGCCGCACCATCACGGTGGACGACGTGGCGGCCACGCTGTGGGAGGTCACCCGGCCGGGGGTCGATGCCACCACGCTGGCCGAGCGCATCCGCCCGGTCCTGGAGGGTCGCGTCGATCTCGCCCAGCGTCTGGCGTACCGGCTCGAGCGGGACGAGTACGAGCCGCGCGTCAACGTCCTCGACGCGCTCGAGCAGACCGCGACGCTGCTCCAGGTCCGCACCCTCGACCGGCGCGGGCTGATGTGGACGGTGAGCCACACGATCGCGGCGCTGGGCCACCACATCCGCTCGGTGCACCTGTCGACGTACGGCGACGAGGCCCGCGACGTGTTCTACGTGACCGGCGACGACAACGCCGCCCTGGGCGACGACGCGGCCCTCGCGTTGCGCCAGGCGGTGAGTGACGCCCTCGCCTGACGGGCGCTCGGCTACTCTGGGGACCTATGTTCGATTCGCTGCAGGACCGGCTCCAGTCGGCATTCAAGGGACTCCGCGGCAAGGGCAAGCTGTCCGATGCCGACATCGACGCTGTCGCCCGCGAGATCCGCGTCGCGCTGCTCGACGCCGACGTCGCGGTGCCCGTCGTGCGCGAGTTCATCGCGAACGTCAAGGAGCGCGCCCGCGGCGCCGAGGTGAGTCAGGCGCTCAACCCGGCGCAGCAGGTCATCAAGATCGTCAACGACGAGCTCGTGCGCATCCTCGGCGGCGAGACGCGCCGCATCCGCTTCGCCAAGAACCCGCCGACCGTGATCATGCTCGCCGGCCTGCAGGGCGCCGGCAAGACCACGCTCGCGGGCAAGCTCGGTCGCTGGCTCAAGGCGCAGGGTCACTCGCCGATGCTCGTCGCGGCCGACCTCCAGCGCCCCAACGCCGTCACGCAGCTGAAGGTCGTCGGCGACCAGGCGGGCGTCACCGTCTTCGCTCCCGAGGCCGGCAACGTCAGCGGCGCCCAGACGGGCTCCGGCACCCAGAGCATCGGCGACCCGGTGCGGGTCGCGCGTGATGCCGTGGCCGAGGCGAAGCGCTCGCTGCACGACGTCGTCGTCATCGACACCGCCGGCCGCCTGGCGATCGACGCGGAGCTGATGAAGCAGGCCGCCGACATCCGCGAGGCCACGCAGCCCGACGAGGTGCTGTTCGTCATCGACGCGATGATCGGCCAGGACGCCGTCGGCACCGCCGAGGCGTTCCTCGAGGGCGTCGACTTCACCGGCGTGGTCCTGTCGAAGCTCGACGGCGACGCCCGCGGTGGTGCCGCCCTGTCGGTGCGCTCGGTCACCGGCCGCCCGATCATGTTCGCCTCCACGGGCGAGAAGCTCGACGAGTTCGACGTCTTCCACCCCGACCGCATGGCCTCGCGCATCCTCGACATGGGCGACGTCATGACCCTCATCGAGCAGGCCGAGAAGGTCTTCGACGCCGATCAGGCGGCGGAGGCCGCCGAGAAGGTCGCCGGCGGCTCCTTCACGCTGGCCGACTTCCTCCAGCAGATGGAGGCCCTGTCGAAGATGGGGTCGATGAGCAAGATGCTCGGGATGCTGCCGGGCATGGGCCAGTTCAAGGACCAGCTCGCGAACTTCGACGAGAAGGACATCGACAAGATCAAGGCGATCATCCGCTCGATGACGCCCTCCGAGCGCGACAACCCCAAGATCATCGACGGCTCGCGCCGCGCCCGCATCGCCCGTGGCTCGGGCACGCAGGTCAGCGACGTCAACCAGCTCGTCACCCGCTTCTTCGAGGCCGCCAAGATGATGCAGCGGATGGCCAAGGGCGGCGGGGTGCCCGGCATGGGCGCCATGCCCGGGATGCCCGGGATGGGTGCGGGGAAGCGCGCCGGGGCCAAGCAGCCCAAGCAGAACAACAAGAAGAAGGGCAAGCGCGTCTCGGGCAACCCCGCCAAGCGCGCCGCGGCCGCCCAGGCCGAGCCGGCGAAGCCCGCCGGGGCCGGCGCGTTCGGCTTCGACCAGAACGCCGCCGCCGACGACTTCGAGCTGCCGAAGGAACTGCGCGACCTGCTCTGACGCGACTTGGTCCACTCCCGGGCGTAGCGTGAGGGCCATGAGTCCGCCGCTGGTCGTGGTCATGGGGATCTCGGGGGTCGGCAAGTCCGCGGTGGGTCACGCGGTCGCCGACGATTCAGGCGTTCCGTACGCCGACGGTGACGACTACCACCCGAAGGCCAACATCGAGAAGATGTCGGCCGGCCACGCGTTGACCGACGAGGACCGGTGGCCCTGGCTCGACCTGATCGGCGGCTGGCTCGCCGAGCACGACGCGGGCGGCGGCGTGATCAGCTGCTCCGCGCTGCGCCGGGTGTACCGCGACGTGCTGATCCGGCACGCGCCTCGCACCGTGTTCCTGCACCTCGTGGGCGACCACCAGCTGATCCTGTCCCGCATGCAGGGACGCGACCACTTCATGCCGGTCTCGCTGCTGGAGTCGCAGGAGGCCACCCTCGAGCCGCTCGAGGCCGATGAGAACGGCGTCGTCTTCGACGTCACCGAGACGCCGGAGAGGATCGCCACGGCGTTCCTGCTCTGGCTGCGCACGAGGGAGAACCTGACATGAGCGAATCGACCCAGCTGATCCTCGCGGCCCTCGCCGGCATCGCCGCGATCGTCGCGCTGATCACCGTCGCCAAGCTGCACCCGTTCCTGAGCCTGACGATCGGTTCGCTGGTCGTCGGCGCCGTCGCGGGGGAGCCCATGGCCGACGTGCTCCTGAGCTTCTCCAAGGGCGTGGGCGAGACCGTGGCGGGCGTGGGCATGCTGATCGCCCTCGGCGCGATGTTCGGCAAGATCCTCGCCGACTCGGGCGGGGCCGACCAGATCGTCGACACGATCATCTCGCGGTCGTCGGACCGGATGCTGCCCTGGGCGATGGCGGCGATCGGCGCGATCATCGGACTGCCGATGTTCTTCGAGATCGGCCTCGTCCTGCTGATGCCCGTGATCTTCCTGGTCGCCCGGCGCTCCGGGAAGTCGCTCATCGCCCTGGGCATCCCCGCCTTGGCCGGCCTGTCGGCGATGCACGGTTTCGTTCCTCCGCACCCGGGTCCGCTCATCGCCGTGGACGCACTCGGCGCCGACCTGGGCCTGACGCTCGGGCTGGGCGTCCTGGTCGCCATCCCGACGATCATCGTCGCGGGACCGATGTTCGCGCTGGTCGCCGCCCGCTGGGTCGACGTGCCCACCCCGCAGCTCTTCGACGTCGAGGAGTCCGAGCGCGGCACGAAGCGCCCCTCCTTCGCCATCACGCTGGCCACGGTCCTGCTGCCGGTGATCCTGATGCTGGCCAAGACGTTCGTCAAGATCTTCGAGATCGGCGGCCCCGTGGGGTCGACGCTGGACTTCATCGGCACCCCGCTGGTCGCGCTGCTGATCTCGGTCCTGGTGGCGCTCGTGACGCTCGGCCGTGCTGGCGGCATGCCCTGGGACACGATGATGGACAGCCTGGGCGCATCGCTCGGGCCCATCGCGGGCATCGTGTTCATCGTCGGTGCCGGCGGCGGCTTCAAGCAGACCCTCATCGACACCGGCATCGCCGACGTCGTGGCCGACTGGGTCGAGGGCTCGAACTTCTCGGTGCTCGTCGTGGCATGGCTCGTGGCGGTGCTGATCCGTCTCGCCACCGGCTCGGCCACGGTCGCCACCGTCACGGCGTCCGGGATCATGGTGCCGCTCGCCGAGGGGCTGAGCACGTCCGAGACCTCGCTCATGGTGCTCGCGATCGGCGCCGGCTCCGTGTTCTTCAGCCACGTCAACGACGCGGGCTTCTGGCTGGTCAAGGAGTACTTCGGCATGAGCATCGGCCAGACGATCAAGACGTGGTCGATCATGGAGACCGTGCTGTCCGTGTCCGGGCTGGGGTTCGTCCTCTTGCTGGGTCTCGTAGTCTGACCGGGTGCTGATCGCGCTCCTGCGCCACCACCTGCGGCCCTACCGGGTGCCGGTCCTGGTGGTGTGCCTCTTCCAACTCGTCCAGACCCTGGCCACGCTGTACCTGCCCGGGCTGAACGCCGACATCATCGACGAGGGCGTGGCGAAGGGCGACGTCGGCCGCATCTGGCAGGTGGGCGGGCTGATGCTCGGCGTCACCGTGCTGCAGGTCGTGTGCAACGTCGTCGCCGTCTTCATCGGCTCGCGCGTCGCGATGGCCGTGGGTCGTGACCTGCGCGCCGAGGTCTTCGGCACGGTGCAGTCGTTCGGCAGCCGCGAGATGGCCTCGTTCGGGCCGCCCACGCTGATCACCCGCAACACGAACGACGTCCAGCAGGTCCAGCTGCTGCTGTTCATGGGGCTGACGATGATGGTCGCCGCCCCGATCACCGGCATCGGCGGGCTGGTGATGGCCCTGCGCGAGGACGTCCAGCTGTCGGCCGTCTTCCTGATCGTCCTGCCCGTGCTCGTCATCTCGCTCGGGCTGATCATCGCGCGGATGCGCCCCCTGTTCCGCCTCATGCAGGAGCGGATCGACACGCTGAACCAGATCATGCGAGAGCAGATCACGGGCGTGCGCGTGGTCCGGGCCTTCGTCCGCGAGGACCAGGAGGCCGCCCGCTTCGCGCACGCGAACGAGCTCAACCGCCAGGTTGCCGTGGGCGCCGGCCGGCTCATGAGCACGTTCTTTCCTCTGCTGATGGGGATCATGAACCTCTCGGTGGTCCTCGCGCTGTGGTGGGGCGCCTCGCGCATCGGTGCGGGCGAGCTGCAGATCGGCCAGCTGACCGCCTTCCAGCAGTACCTGATCCAGACCCTGATGGCCGTCATGATGGCCACCTTCATGTTCATGCTGTGGCCTCGCTCGGAGGTGTCGGCCGAGCGGCTCACCGAGGTGCTGCGCACCGAGCCCGCGATCGACCTCGATCCCGAGGTGCCCAGCGTCGAGCTGTCGCAGGGTCGCGTCGACGTCGAGGGCGCGTCGTTCGCCTATCCGGGTGCGGAGAACGCCGTGATCGAGGACGTGTCGCTCGTGGCCCGGCCGGGGGAGACCACGGCGATCGTGGGCTCCACCGGCAGCGGCAAGACCACCGTGCTCGGACTCGTGGCGCGGCTCTTCGACGTCACGGGTGGCCAGGTCCTGATCGACGGACTCGACGTGCGTGACGTGCGCCCCGCCGACGTCTGGCGGGCCATCGGGCTCGTGCCCCAGAAGGCACTGCTGTTCACCGGCTCGATAGCCGACAACCTGCGGTTCGGCCGGGCCGAGGCGACCGACGACGAGCTCTGGGACGCGCTGCGCATCGCGCAGGCCGAGGACTTCGTCCGCGCGATGCCCGACGGGCTCGAGTCACCCGTGAGCCAGGGCGGCTCGAACTTCTCCGGCGGGCAGCGCCAGCGGCTCGCGATCGCCCGCGCGATCGTCAAGCGCCCCCGGATCTACCTGTTCGACGACTCCTTCTCCGCGCTGGACTACGCGACCGACGCCGCCCTGCGGGCCGCCCTGAAGCCGGTCACGGCGGACGCCGCCGTCGTGATCGTCGCCCAGCGGATCAGCACGATCCGCCAGGCCGACCGGATCGTCGTGCTCGACGAGGGTCGCGCCGTCGGCACCGGCACGCACGAGGAGCTCATGGAGACCTGCGAGGTCTACCGCGAGATCGTCCTGTCGCAGCTGTCGCCGGAGGAGGCCCGATGAGCTGGCACGGGGCACCCCAGAAGCCCGCGAGGGCGAACAACTTCCGCGCCACGTTCGGCCGCGTCTTCCGCAGGCTGCTGCTGGACCGCACGCTGGTGTTCGCGCTGGCCGCGTTCGGCCTGATCGGCGTGGCGCTGTCGGTCATCGGCCCGAAGATCCTGGGGCACGCCACGGACATCATCTTCGACGGCTTCGTCTCGAGCCAGTTCCCCGAGGGCATGACCAAGGCCGAGGCCGTCGCGTCCCTGGAGGCCGACGGACAGGACCAGCTGGCCCAGCTCGTCGGCGCGCTCGACCTCCAGCCGGGTCAGGGCATCGACATGGGCGCGCTCGGCACGGTCCTGGCGATCGTCACCGCGATCTACGTCGTGGCGTCGCTGTTCATGTGGCTGCAGGGCGTGCTGGCCACCACGGTCGTCCAGCGCATGGTCGCGGATCTGCGCAACGACGTGGAGGACCAGCTCAACCATCTGCCGCTGGCCCACCTCGACCGCCAGGAGCGCGGCGAGATCATGTCGCGCACGACGAACGACCTCGACAACCTGGCCCAGTCGCTGCAGCAGACGCTGAGCCAGATGATCACCAGCATCCTCATGGTGATCGGCACGCTGGCGATGATGTTCTGGATCTCGCCGCTGCTGACGATCATCGCCCTCGTGACGATCCCCGTGGCGATCCTGATCACGGGTGGCGTCATGAAGCGCTCCCAGCCGCAGTTCGTGGCGCAGTGGACGCAGACCGGCCGGCTCAACGCGATCATCGAGGAGTCGTTCACCGGCCACGAGGTCGTCAAGGTCTTCGGACGCCAGCGGGTGGCCGAGGAGGAGTTCGCCGCGACGAACGACGAGCTGTTCGGGGCATCGTTCCGGGCCCAGTTCATCTCGGGCGTCATCCAGCCGCTGATGATGTTCGTCTCCAACCTCAACTACGTGCTGGTCGCGGTGGTCGGCGGGCTGCAGGTCGCCAACGGCTCCCTGTCGCTCGGCTCGGTCCAGGCGTTCATCCAGTACTCGCGGCAGTTCACCCAGCCGCTCACGCAGGTCGCCGCGATGGTGAACCTCCTGCAGTCCGGCATGGCCTCGGCCGAGCGGGTGTTCGCGTTCCTCGACGAGGAGCGCGAGCGCCCCGACCGCGTGGACGCTCCCGAGCCCGACCCGCTGCGAGGGCGCGTGGTGTTCGACCACGTCGACTTCTCGTACTCCGACGAGCCGCTGATCGAGGACCTGTCGCTCGTGGCCGAGCCCGGCCAGACCGTCGCGATCGTCGGTCCGACGGGCGCGGGCAAGACCACCCTGACGAACCTCGTGCTGCGCTTCTACGAGGTCGACGGCGGCCGCATCACGCTGGACGGCGTCGACATCGCCGAGATGAGCCGCCGCGAGCTGCGCGACGACTTCGGCGTGGTGCTGCAGGACACGTGGCTGTTCTCCGGCACGATCCGCGAGAACATCGCCTACGGCGCCGACGACCCCTCCGAGGAGCAGATCCTGGCCGCCGCCCAGGCCGCCTCCGTGGACCACTTCGTCCGCACCCTGCCCGACGGGTACGACACGGTGATCACCGACGACGGCGGGGGAGTGAGCGCCGGGCAGCGCCAGCTGCTCACGATCGCGCGCGCGTTCCTGGCCGATCCGGCCATCCTCGTGCTGGACGAGGCGACCAGCTCGGTCGACACCCGCACCGAGGCGCTCGTGCAGTCCGCGATGAACAATCTGCGCTCGGGTCGCACCAGCTTCGTCGTGGCCCACCGGCTCTCCACGATCCGCGACGCCGACCTGATCGTGGTCATGGAGGCGGGCCGGATCGTCGAGAAGGGCACCCACGAGGAGCTCATCGCGGCCCAGGGCGCGTACCAGCGGCTGTACGCCGCGCAGTTCGCGTCGTCGCTGGGCTAGACGATGCGTGCGAGGTCGTGCGCCACGATCTCGTCCATCGCACGCTCGGCGACGGCGGCGATCGTCATCGAGGGGTTGCAGGCCGCGGTCGACCCGGGGATGAGGGCGCCGTCCAGGACGTAGAGGCCGGGCAGGTCGTGCACGCGTCCGGCCAGATCGGCCGAGGTGCCCATCGCCACGCCGCCCAGCGGGTGCCAGGTGCTGGGCACGACCGCGTTGGTGTCGGCCAGGCTTCCCATGGGTGCGGCGATGCGCTTCGCGCGGGCCTGGATCGCCTCGAAGAGGCGCGCGTCGCCGTTGCGGGGCCAGGTCAGCTTCGCCTCGTCCGTGAGCCAGTCGTACGCGAACCTCCCGCGGGCGTCACTGATCCCGAATCCGACCATCATGGTGGAACGGGCGTTGATGCCCAGTCCCGGGATGGATGCCTGGATGATCGTGTTGGCGGTCTCGGGAGTCGACCAGTCCTTCGAGCCGTACACGACAGGTCCGCCCTGGACCGCCCCGAAGTCCTCGGCCAGGCTGGTCCACAGATAGATCCGGTCGCCGTTCGTGCCCCAGTTCGTGCCCAGCCCGTCGATCCGGGGCAGGTGCCCGCGACCGACCGAGCGGACGAGCAGCTTCGTCGTGTTGATGCTGCCGGCGGCCATGACGAGGGTCTTGGTGGTGAGGATCTTCCTCTGCAGGATCGTGCCGCGATCGTCGGTGCGATCGACGTGCACCACCCACCGGCCGTCCTTCGCCCGCTCGATGTCGATGACGTTGTGCTGGGTGAGGACCTTCGCGCGACCGGTGTCCTCCGCCTGCTTGATGTAGGTCACGTCGATCGAGTGCTTCCCGCCGTTGTTGACGCCGAGCGCCGAGTCGCCGTTGGTGTACGACGGCCTCATCTCGCCCTTGAGCTCGCGCAGCGCCCACGACCAGTCGATCGGCATGGGGATCTTCTCGAGGTCGTACCCCTCGCGTTGGACGTGCTCGGCGAAGATCCGCGCCGGCTTGTACGTGGGAGAGCGCACCAGCTCGTCGGGCGCCGTCTGCAACCTGAGCATCCGCGCGACCCGCGGGTAGTGCACGGCCGCCATCCGGGCGTAGTCGAGCTCCTCGGGCAGGCAGTGGTTGAAGAGCTCCTCGTTCGGCTGGAGCGTCATCCCCTGGTAGACCAGCGAGCCGCCCCCGACGCCGGCCGCGCACATCGCCGTCATGTTCCTGCCGGTGACGGCCTCGAGCAGGCCCACGTACGGCGCCACGAAGAGCGGCTTGCCCAGCACCTGGTTCGCCGAGCCGTACCAGAGGGCTCGCTCGTCGAGGGAAGAGAGCGTGGGGAACGTGGTGGCATTCGGTCCCGTCGGCCAGCGGCGGCCGCGCTCGAGCACGAGGACGGGAACCCCGGCCTGCGCGAATCGCAGGGCGGCGACGCCGCCGCCGAAGCCGGATCCGACGATGACGACCGGGTGCTCCTCACGCGCGACCGGCACGCGAGCGGCCGCGGCGGGCTTGGTCGTCCCGCCGATCGTGGCGGCAGCGCCCAGGACGGCGCCTGCCGCCAGTACGTCGCGGCGAGTGAGGGACGTGGGTGAAGTCGGGGTCACGCTCGAAAACTAGACAGTTGTAACTCTAAGTGTCAAGAAGAGTTACGGTCTGTCCCAGCCACCGGTCCACCAGGTCCCGCAGTCCCTCGTCGGTCGCGATGAGGTCGGAGTCGAAGAGCAGCAGCGACAGGGCGAACCGCACCAACATCTCGGTGATCTCGTCGAGGTGCCGGGCGAGACCTGGTGAGCGCTCGAGGATCGGGGTGAGCGCCAGGCGCGCGGCAGGGACCGCACGCTGCATCATGTCGGCCTCGAACACCGGGTTGTGGGGATCGGGTCGCAGCAGGGCCGCCAGCACCGGGCGATCGCGCAGGACGGCGCGCGCCGCGACGACCAGCTCGACGACGAACGCCCGTGCGGTGGGCGCGGCATCCGTTCGTTCGCGCACGGCCTCGTACGCCTCGAAGACGGTCGTCGTCATCGTCTCGGAGACCAGATCGGTCAGTGTGCCGAAGTTGGAGTACACGGTCTGACGCGTGACTCCGGCCTCGCGAGCGACCGAGGCGACCGTGACAGCGGCGAACCCGTCGTCCTCGATGAGGCGCACGGTCGCCGCCATGATGCGGGCACGGGAACGCATGGCGTCCATCATGACGCACGCCCCGATAGGCTGTGCGGGTGTCCACACAGCCCGTCCTCGCCGTCATCGGCCGTCCCAATGTCGGTAAGTCGACTCTGGTCAACCGCATCATCGGACGGCGAGAGGCCGTCGTGGAGGACGTCCCCGGCGTGACCCGCGACCGCGTCCCGTACGACGCGATCTGGAACGGGCGCGCGTTCACCGTCGTCGACACCGGCGGCTGGGACCCTGACGCCAAGGGCATGGCCGAGCGCATCGCCGCGCAGGCCGAGGTGGCCATCGCCGTCGCCGACGCCATCTTGTTCGTCGTGGACGCCACCATCGGCGCCACCGACATCGACGACCGCGTCGTGAAGCTGCTGCGCGCCTCGGGCAAGCCCGTGGTGCTGGCCGCGAACAAGGTCGACGACCAGAAGGGCGAGCTCGAGGCCGCCAGCCTGTGGAACCTCGGGCTCGGCGAGCCCTACCCGGTCTCGGCGCTCCACGGTCGTGGCAGCGGCGACATGCTCGACGCGATCCTCGAGGCGCTGCCCGAGGCTCCGGAGGAGGACTTCGACGCACCCCGCGGCCCGCGCCGCGTGGCCATCGTCGGCAAGCCCAACGTCGGCAAGTCCAGCCTGCTGAACAAGTTCGCCGGCGAGGACCGCGTCGTGGTCGACAACGTCTCTGGCACCACGGTCGACCCGGTCGACGAGCTGGTCGAGCTCGGCGGTCGCGTCTGGACCTTCATCGACACCGCCGGCATCCGCAAGCGCGTGAAGACGGCCACGGGCCACGAGTACTACGCCAGCCTGCGCACGTCGGCCGCGATCGAGCGCGCCGAAGTGGCCGTCATGGTGATCGACGCGAGCGAGTCGATCTCCGAGCAGGACCTGCGCATCATCAACACGATCGAGGAGACCGGCCGCGCCGTCGTGCTGGCCTTCAACAAGTGGGACCTCGTCGACGACGAGCGCCGGTTCTACCTGGAGCGCGAGATCGAGCGCGACCTGGTGCAGATCCCGTGGGCGCCGCGCATCAACGTGGCGGCCCGCACCGGCTGGCACATCGACCGCCTCGTGCGCGCGCTCGACGCCGCCCTCGAGGGCTGGGAGACCCGCGTGTCCACTGGCGCGCTGAACTCGTTCCTCGGCCGTCTCGTCGCCGAGCACCCTCACCCCGTGCGCGGCGGCAAGCAGGCGAAGATCCTCTTCGGCACCCAGGCGTCCACGGCGCCGCCCACCTTCGTGCTCTTCACGTCGGGCAAGCTCGAGGCCGGCTACCTGCGCTTCATCGAGCGCCGCCTGCGCGAGGAGTTCGGCTTCGTGGGCAGCCCGATCCACCTGCAGCAGCGTCCGCGCAAGAAGCGCGAGCGCCGCTGATGCGCTCGCCCGTCCCCGACTACCTCGACGAGGTTCTGCAGGCCTGCGGCGGCATCGAGGGCGAGCCGGCCGACTACATTCCCGAGCTGGCGAAGGTCGATCCCGCGCTGTCGGCGATCGCCCTCAGCACGGTGGACGACGCGCACCACAGTGCGGGCGACGCCGAGCACCGCTTCACCATCCAGTCGATGTCGAAGCCGTTCGCCTACGCCGTGGCGATCGAGCACCTCGGCTGGGATGCGGTGCACGCGAAGATCGACGTCGAGCCGTCGGGCGAGGCGTTCAACGAGATCTCGGTGGACTCCGAGACCGGCCGCCCCCACAACGCGATGATCAACGCGGGCGCGATCGCGACCGCGGGCCTCGTGGGCTCCTTCGAGCGCTTCGCGGATTTCGCGTCCCGGCTGGCCGGCCGCGAGCTCGAGGTCGACGAGGCGGTCTTCGAGTCGGAGATGGGCTCGACCCACCGCAACCTCGCCCTGGCCCACCTCATGGCGGCCTACGGCATCGTCGAGGACCCGGTGGACGCCGTCGAGCGGTACGTGCGGCAGTGCTCGCTGGCAGTGGACGTCCGCGACCTCTCGCGGATGGCGGCGACCCTGGCGAACGGCGGCGTGCAGCCCGAGTCGGGGGAGCGGATCATGGCGGAGCGCACCACCCGCCAGGTCCTGAGCGTGATGGCCACGTGCGGCATGTACGACGCGGCGGGGGACTGGCTCAGCACCGTGGGCATCCCGGCCAAGAGCGGTGTCTCGGGCGGCATCATCGGCGTGCTGCCCGGACAGGTGGGCGTCGCGGTGTTCTCGCCCGGCCTGGATGCGCACGGGAACAGCGCGCGCGGCGTCGAGATGATGCGCCGGCTGTCCGACGACATGGGCATGCACCTGATGAACCCCGGACGCCCGTCGCGTTCGGCGCTGGCCGACGTGCGGGTCGAGGACGGGACCACGGTCTACGTCCTGGGCGGCGACCTGCTGTTCGCGAGCGCCGAGTCGCTGATCCGCCACCTGGTGGAGCACCCGCCGGAGACCTCGCAGGTCGTCTTCGACATCAGCCGGGTCGACGAGGTCACCGACGTGGGGCGCCGGATGGCCGCGGAGGCCAGGCGCCGCCTGGAGCTCGACGGGCTCGACGTCACCGTGATCGACTTCGAGGGATCCGACCGCCTGGCCCAGCAGCACTCCAGCTAGGCCGCGGGCCACAGGTCGAGCTCGACCACCACGGGCGAGGGCAGGCGCCATCGCTCGCGGTGCTCGACCGCGGGGGCGATGAACTTCTCGGGCAGCCTGTCGTGGGACTTCATGTTGTGGTGCTTGCGGCAGAGACACCGCAGGTTCCCCGCGCTGGTGGTTCCCCCGCGGTCGTGGGCCAGCGCGTGGTCGAGATCGGTCTCGGCCGCTGGCGCTCGGCACCCGGCCACGCGACAGGTGCCGTCGCGCCAGTGCAACGCCGCTCTCAGCGCATCCGGTGGCTGGTAGCCCAGGCTGGTGGTGTCGAGCACTCGACCCACCGGATCGAGGACGAGCCGGCGGAACAGCGTGGTCTCGGACTCGGCCAGCTCACGGACCCACCGCGCGGGCACGGCGTGCTCGCCGTCGCGGGTGATGCCCGGTCCCTCGGTGAGGCCGATGAGGTCGGCCGCGTCGATGCTGATGGCGATCTCGGCACGGACGTCGGTCTCGGTGCCGGTGCAGGAGGTGAGCCAGTGACCGACGAGGTCGGCCTGACGCTGGTCGCGGGTGCGGCAGTCGATCTCGCCGGTGTCGGGATCGACCTTCGGGAGCTGCTTCGCCGCCCGGCGGAGGCGGTGTCCGACCGCGATGGCGACGTGGGTGGGCAGGAGGGCGTTCAGCCAGGACGTTCCGTCGCCGTTGTGGCTGATGTCGACTCGACGGGTCTCCACCGCGCGGTCGGCCTCGGCCTCGACCTCCTCGGGCTCGAGGCGTGCCCGCATCCTGTTCAGCCAGGCGCGCAGCTCGCCGACGGTGTGTGAGCTTGCGAAGGGCACGACGCTGGCGTCGAGTGCCTCGACCGAGGGCGTGTGGGCGAGCTTGTCGATCGTGTCGGCGATCAGCGTGGCGCGGGCGGCGTCGATGGAGCCGTCGCCGAAGGCGATCCACGTGCGGGGCGCGCGATCACGCAGGATCCCGGCGTCGTTCACGATGCCCCACACGCGGTGCTCCGTGGCGTGGAGGGCGTGGGCGATCTGGAGGGTGACCCCGCGCCGGCCGAGCTCCCTGCCAATCTCGGGGGCGTCCTCCGCGTCGACCTCGGCGCAACCGGACTCGTGGGCCGTGAGGATCAGCGACCAGGAGGCGAACTCGCCCCGTGCCTGCGCACGCGCCGCGCTCTGCAGCAGCAGCTCCTGGGGTCGTTCCATGTGCTCAATCTAGAGACGACCTCTGACAGTTCTGTTGGGCCCGGGATCCAGTGCCTCCCGTCAGATTCCGAGGTCCTGCTGCACCTTCCGCAGCGCCTCGGCCGATGCCTGCAGCTGCCGCTCCTCGTGCGCCGACATCCGCACGTCGAGCACCCGCGCGACGCCCTTCGCGTTCACGATGCTCGGCAGGGAGAGAGCCACGCCGTCGATCCCGTGGTGGCCCCGGTGGACGATGCTGACGGGCAGGACGGCGTTCTCGTCGCTCAGCACCGCCTCGATGATTCGGGTGGCCGAGACGCCGATCGCGTAGTTGGTGGCGCCCTTGCCCTCGATCACGGCATAGGCGGCATTGCGGACGCGGTCGGTGATGTCGTCGAGCTCGTGGTGGGAGAACGGGCGGGAGTCCTCCGCGGTGGCGGACGGCACCCAGTCAAGGATCGGCACCGGCCCGATGCGGGCCTGGGACCACAGCGCGAACTCCGTGTCGCCGTGCTCGCCCACGATGTCGGCGTGCACGCTGTGCGGCGCCACCCCGGCGCGACCGGCGAGCAGCTGGCGCAGCCGTGACGTGTCGAGCACGGTGCCCGACGCCATCACCCGCTCGTCCGGCAGCCCGGTGATCTGTTGGGCCGCCACGGTGAGCACGTCGCACGGGTTGGTCACGAGCATGTAGACGGCGTTGGGGGCCTGCTGCATCAGGACCGGCAGCATCTGCTCGAGGATCCTGACGTTCGTGCCCGCCAGGTCGATGCGCGTTTGGCCGGGATCCTGCTTCGCACCCGCGGTGATCACCACCAGATGGGCCCCGGCGACGACCGACGGGTCGGCCCCGCCGATGATCTGACTGCTGCCGGTGAACAGGGCGCCGTGCTGGAGATCCAGCACCTCTGCCTCGACCTTCGGCCGGTTCACGTCGTACAGCGCGATGGTGCGCGCGGAGCGCCGGATCAGGCAGGCGTAGGCGATCGCCGTGCCGACGCTGCCCGCGCCCACGATGGCGACCTTGGAGTTCTCGATGACGGCCATGGCCCCATTGTGGGGTGCCCCCGGCCCGATGACGACCTCGGCGAGACCTGCGCTAGACTCTTGCAGGTTGTCACGGGCTGTAGCGCAGCTTGGTAGCGCACCTGACTGGGGGTCAGGGGGTCGCAGGTTCAAATCCTGTCAGCCCGACCGTGAGGTACCGGGAATTCCAGCGGAGTTCCCGGTACCGGAAGAGACGACAGACGGCCAAGTGTCCAGTTGGTGTCCACAGCGGATGGCAGGACCGCCCTCCCTGCTGCTTGCGGCGACAAGCTCGCCGCCACCCCGATCACACGCGCTCTCCTCGACACGGGCGAGAGTCCTGTCATACGCGGTGCAGCAGATTACCTAGGCGACACCCGATCGCTCGCACTCATCGACATACGCGGCCGTGAGAGCGTCGAGCACGCTGCCGACGCCGTCGGCGCGTGGTATCCCCAGGTGCAGTTCACGGAGTTCATCCATGAACGCCTCCCAGAGCTCTGGACCGCCGGTCTCGAGCAACTCTGCTCGGATCGCGAGCTCGGGGGAGACCGGAAGATGACGCCGCCCCCAGGAGCCGAGGTGGGCGAACACCGGCACGAGTTGGATTGACGGTTCCGTCAGGCTGTAGATCACCTTCTGCTTGTGGGAGGGATCCGCGACCCGGGAGAGCATCCCCAGGTCGACGAGTCGAGCGAGCCTGTTCGCGAGGATGTTGCTGGCGATGTGCTCGTCGGAGTTCGCGAGCAGCTCCCCGTAGTGCCGGCGGTTTCCGAACGTGATGTCGCGCAGGACGAGCAACGTCCACCTGTCGCCGAACACCTCGAGAGAGAGATTGATCGGGCATCCGGATCGGTTCGTGTCCACGTTGCGTCCCTTCTCATGAAACCACTTGCAATCTACCATCGGTTCTGATTACGCTCGATCCAATTGCAGAACACCAGTGGTTTGGACTGGCGTCGCGTGCCGGTCGCCGCAGGGATGGTGGGCAGCGTCTCGGCTCGCGCATCCCGGTTCGTCACGCACATCGACTACCGGATCGGATGAGTCATGGCCAAAGTGGCGTGGGGATTCACCTGCTCGATCGACGGCTTCATCGCCGGCCCCGATCACGACATGAGCTGGCTGTCGGCCTCAGAGCCGATGGCTGAGGGCATGACGGCGAGCATGGCGGGAAAGGTGGGTGTGATCATCTCCGGCAGAGCCGGCTACGACGCCGCTCAGGCCCAGAGGGACGAACGCGACGAGATGACCTCCGAGGCGTACGGCGGCGCGTGGTCGGGAACCGAGTTCATCCTCACGCACCGACCGGAGGAGATCGCAGACGATCCGACGATCGTTCCGCTCAACGTCGACGTCGGCGAGGCCATCCGCCGGGCGAAGGAGATCGCCGGCGACGAGGACGTCCAGATCATCAGCGCGGACATCGCCCGCCAGGCACTGGAGCAGGATCTCATCGACGAGCTGCAGGTCTTCGTCGCTCCGGTGTTCCTGGGCGACGGCATCCGGATCTTCGACGTCCCCGGCGGGCGCCGCTACGACTGGGAGCTCGTCGAGACCTACGAGGGTGCCGAGCGGAGCTTCGGACGGACGTATCGACCCAAGCGCGGTTAGCGGGCTCCCTGTCGTACGCCACCTGCAGCCCGACAACGGAAAGCCCCGGGAGACCGGAACCTTCCGTCATTCCACCCGCCGTCTGGGAGCATGAGGCCGTGGACACGGAGGTCGAGCGTGAGCGAGTCTCCGAGCGGCGCGCCCTGCGCGAGTCGATCGCCTACTCGGCCGTCCTGGGCACGGTCGCTGTGCTCTGGGGCGTCCTGGCCGACTCGCGGGTGCTGCTGTTCGACGGCGTGTACACGGTGCTCGGCATCCTCCTGTCGGGTCTGTCGCTGCTCGCAGCCGTGGCCGCCGGTGCCGCGCCGACGCGGCGCTTCCCCTACGGCAAGCAGGCGGCGACGCCGCTCGCGATCGGCCTTCAGGGCGCTGCCCTGCTGGGGACGCTGCTCTATGCCGCGGCGGACGCCGTGATCGTCATCCGTGCTGGGGGCGCCGACGTCGGCCCGGGCGTCGTCCTGTCCTATGGCGTGCTCTCGGCGCTCGCCGCCCTGCTCGTGTGGTGGCGTCTCTCGCGGATCTGCGACTCCGAGCTGGTGGGCGCCGAACGGGCGCAGTGGAAGGCAGGCGCCCTGCTCAGCGCGGTGATCGCGGTGGGTGGTGCAGTCGCCCTGGGTCTGGACGGCACCCGGTGGGACGCCGCGGTGGCGTACGCCGATCCGGTGCTGGTCCTCGTCGCGTGCGTTCTGATCGCCCCCGTGCCGTACCGGCTGATGCGCTCCGCCGTGATGGAACTGCTCGAGGCAGCGCCCCCGGCCGACGTTCAGGAGGCCGTCGCGGCCGCCGTGCAGCATGCCCGGACCGAGTTCGGCCTCCCGGAGCCGCGCATCGCCGCCACGAAGCTCGGTGGTCGCCTCTACCTCGAGGTGGTCTTCGTGGTGGACGGGAGCTGGCTCGTCTCCGACGAGGACGCCGTACGGCGCGCGATCATCGAGCGGCTCGCATCCCTGCCGTGGGACCTGTGGGCCAACGTGGAGCTGACCACCGAGATCGGTCTGGCCAACTAGGCGCCAGGCGTGCATGATCGTCAGATCCGCGTGTGCAGCAGTCAGGCGCCGCTTGACGAATGAGGAGCCGACATGAACAAGGCCGTTCTGAACTCCATGACCGACGCGGAGCGAAGGCTCGTCGCGGAGACCGAGCGCGACGCCCTGGGCGATCTCAGCGAGGACGACCTGCTCGCCCTGCACTCGCGGGTGCGCCGAGCGCGGGGCAAGTACGTCAAGAACTACCGCCGAGCCGCCGGCGCGCGCGTCGAGCAGGTGGGCGGTCGGGGCAAGAGCTTCGCCCAGAGCGGTCGCGACCGCGACAAGGCAGAGGTGTTCGAGCTCGCGCTCGCCCGCGTCAGCCGGCAGGTCTCCGTACGAGCCAACGAAGCGGCGGCCGAGCTCAAGGCCGAACGCCTGGCCGCGGCCCGGAGCGGATCGACCGGCCCTGAGGCGACCACCGACGACGCCGAGACGCCGAAGCCCTCTGGTCGGGGCCGCCAGGCCAAGAAGACGACCGGTGGCATCAAGAAGGACGCGTCCACGAGATCGCTCGGCGCTCGCCGGCAGGCGAAGCGCGACGCCCGGTAGCCGTGGACGCCCCCTTCCGCGCAGGCGTAGCGTGCGAGGAAGAGACCCGGGAGGGTGAGGCATCATGCCGGCACGGCCGCCGATTCCACGCGAGGTGCGGATCCGCGACGAGCCACGCCGTCCCGAGGACGATCCGACGCTCGGCGTCACCCTGACGACCGTCGCTCCGGAACGACCTGCCCTCCACCGGCTCGTCACGGTGGGGGACTCGCTGACGCAGGGATTCATGAGCGGTGCGATCCACCGCACGGATCTCAGCTGGCCGGCGATCGTGGCGTTCGAGCTGGGGCTGGGCGCCAGCGAGTTCACCTTTCCGACGTACGAGTGGCCGACGGGTCCCGGCGGCCTGCCCGTCGACCTGGAGCGGCTGGCGCGGGAGTTCGACCGGCGGTTCGGCAGCGGCCTCGACCTCCTCGAGGGAGTCCGGGCCGCTCCGTGGCTGCGTGACCGCATGGACGACATTGAGGACTACTGGGAACGCGGCGCGGGGTCGCGGGAGCCGGAGGACGGCAGCCCGTTCCACAACACGGGCGTCTACGGCTGGGACGTCCTCGACCCGTTGGTGACCACCGAGGCCAGGATCGAGAAGCTGCTCGCGGCGAGACCCTCCGACGACTTCCTCGCCCAGTTAGTGGAGCACCACCGCGCCCGCGCCGCCCGGCCGATCCTGCACCGCGCCGCGGGCGCGGACCCCCGCCGTACGGTGCTCGACTCGGTGGCCGACCTCGCCGGCGGCGAGGGTGTCGAGACCCTCGTGGTCTCCCTGGGGTCCAACAACGCCCTCGGCACGGTGGTCTCGCTGGAGATCGCGTGGACGCCGGCCCCCTACGCGGAGATGACGCTGGCACAGCGTCGTGACGCCCGGGCCGAGGCGAACCTGTGGCGTCCCAGCGCCTTCCGGGCCGACTGGGCGGACCTCGTCGCACGACTCCGGACCATCGAGGCGCAGCACGTCGTCGTGACCACGATCCCCTCGGTCACGATCGCGCCGATCGCCCGGGGCACCCACGAGAAGGTACGCCCTGACTCCCGCTACTTCCCGTACTACACGCGTCCCTGGATCACCGACGAGGACTTCGACCCTCGGCACGACCCGCACCTGACGGAGGACGAGGTCCGTGCCATCGACTCGGCGATCGATGCCTACAACGAGACGATCATCGCGTCGGTGCGCGCCGCCCGCGAGGACGGCCTCGACTGGTACCTCTTCGACCTGGGTGGGCTGCTCGACCGGCTCGCCACCCGCCGCTACGTCGACAGCCCGTGGGCCCGGCCAGCCTGGTGGGAGCAGTACGAGCTGCCCGGGCCGCTTCAGCAGCTCGACCCCGTGCCGAACACGCGGTTCTTCCGTGCCGGGCCCGAGGGCCGCACCGACGGCGGGCTGTTCTCCCTGGATGGCGTCCACCCGACGACGATCGGCTACGGGATCCTCGCCCAAGAGGTCATCCGGGTGCTCCGCCTCGCCGGGGTGGAGTTCTTCGACCGCCAGGGCAAGCGCCGCGCGGATCCGGTCGAGATCGACTTCGACCGGATCCTGGGCGCGGACACGCTGGTCTCCGACCCACCGGCCTCGATCACCAGCTCCCTCGGTCTGCTCGGCTGGCTCGACGACCGGCTTGGCTGGATCACCCGCTTCCTGCCATGAGGCTCCGCTCCGTCCTGCCGTTCGCCGACCGAGTCGACGCGGGTCGGCGGCTGGCGCGGCAGCTCCAGCACCTGGCCGCGCCGGACGTCGTCGTGCTCGGCCTCCCGCGCGGGGGAGTGCCCGTCGCGTTCGAGGTGGCTCGCGCGCTCGGCGCGCCGCTAGACGTCATCGTCGTGCGCAAGCTCGGCTTCCCCCTCCGACCGGAGCTCGCGATGGGCGCGATCGGCGAGGGCGGCTGCGAGGTGATCGACCGAGCAGAGGTCGCCCTCCAGGGGGTCACCGACGAGGAGGTCCGGGCGGTCGAGCGCCGGGAGCGCGACGAGCTGGAGGCCCGGGTCCGGAGGCTGCGCGGCGATCGCGATCGGATCGACCTCACGGGTCGCACGGCGCTGATCGTCGACGACGGCATCGCGACGGGGGCGACCGCGGAGGTGGCGTGCCGGGTGGCGCGCCTCCAGGGTGCGGCGCGCGTGGTGGTCGCGGCGCCTGTCGCACCGCGCTCGGCCGCGGACGTGCTCGATGCCGCCGACGCCCTGGTGGTGGTCGAGTCGCCCGAGCCGTTCCGGGCCGTTGGTTGCTGGTACAGCCGCTTCGAAGCGGTCACCGACGAGGAGGTCGCCGCACTCCTGGGCGCATGACGAGGGCCCCGGGTCGCCCCGGGGCCCTCGTGGTGCTTCGCGTCACTTCACCTCGGACCTCAGGAGCGCCCGGGTGCCGATCAGCAGCGGGACGACCAGCCAGATGACGGCCGAGACGCCGAGCTGCGTCCACATCTCGCCGGTGAGGCTCTCGTCGAAGAGCCGCATCGTCGCCCAGTTCAGGTCGAACCACGCGCCGTTGTCCGCCCACCACTGGTTCGTGCTGGCCAGGGCGCTGGACGCGCCCGGCAGAACGAGGGAGTAGACGAAGTACGCGACGATCGCGCCGGGGGAGTTGCGCAGGACGATGCCCAGCATCAGGCCCATCAGCATCCCGATCTCGTTGGCCAGGATGATCTGCGCGAACTCGCCGACGGTGATCGTCCACGTGGCGTCGACGCCGGCGATGGACGTGCCGACGACGTTGCCCACGGCACCCACGGCGCCGGCGATCAGCATCGAGACCGCGCCGATGACGACCGTGATGACGGCCTTCGCCGCGAGCACCCGCCCCCGGTGGGGGACCAGGGTGAACGTGGTCAGCGCCGTCCGCTGGCTCCACTCGCTCGAGACCGCGAGGATCGCGATCATCGGCAGGATGACCGACATCGGCGCCCCGACCGCACTGGCGAAGTGCTCGTAGGTGAGGTCCTCGGAGTCCACGAAGATCAACGTCGCGACGGTGGCGATCACCGAGAGCAGGACGACGCTGGCCATCAGCCAGAAGCCCGACCGCGTGTCGAACATCTTGCGCAGCTCGACGCGAAGGATCCGCGTGAACGGGATCCGTGCGGGCACGGTGCGCGGCTCGCGGGGTGCGACCCCGGTGGTGCCGGAAACGATCGTGGTGCTCATGCTGCTGCTCCTTCGGTGCGGTGCTGGACGCTCTCGCGCTGGGTGTCGGCCGTGAGGGACAGGAACATCTCCTCGAGGCGGGCGCCGTCGGCGGCACGCAGCTCGAGGAGCGCGATGCCCGCGTCGAACGCGACGGTGCCGACCGTGGTGAGGTCGGACTCCGCGAGCACGGCGCCGCCGGAGCTCGGGGTGGCCGTGATGCCCGCGGCCTGCAGGGCCGCCGCGAGGGCGGTTCCGTCCGCGGCCCGGACGAGGGTGCCGGCGCTGGCCAGCAGCTCGTCCTTGGTGCCCTGGGCGACGATCCGCCCGTTGCCGATGACGACCAGGTCGTCGGCGATGACCTCGATCTCGTGGAGCAGGTGCGACGAGAGCAGCACCGTGCCGCCGTCGTCCGCGAAGCCCCGGAGCAGGTCGCGCATCCACCGGATGCCGGCCGGGTCGAGGCCGTTGGCGGGCTCGTCGAGGATCAGCACCTCCGGATCGCCCAGGAGCGCGGTGGCGATGCCGAGTCGCTGGCGCATGCCCAGGGAGTAGTTGCGCACCCGGCGACCCGCCTCGTCCGGCGTGAGGCTGACACGCTCGAGCATCGCGTCGACGCGCGATCGGGGCAGGCCCATCGTGAGGGCGGCGATCGTCAGGATCTCGCGGCCGGTGCGGCCGGCGTGCTGGGCCGAGGCGTCCAGGAGGACGCCGACCTCGCGGCCGGGATCAGGCAGGTCCTCGAAGCGGCGACCGAGGACGTGGACGTCGCCGCTGCTGGGCGGCGTGAGTCCCACCATGACGCGCATGGTGGTGGACTTGCCGGCGCCGTTCGGCCCGAGGAAGCCGGTGACCCGGCCCGGCGCGGCGATGAAGGTGACATCGTCCACGGCGGCGTGCGAGCCGTAGGACTTGGAGAGGGATTCGACGGTGATCATGTCGAGTAGCGTCGCGGTCCGGGCCCCTCGAGCACATCGGGCGCGACCCCGAAGGTCGCCCTGACGTGACCCTGAGCACACCCGGGGGACGACGCGCGTGTTCCTCAGGGCGGCGCGCGCCGCCGAGCCGCTAGCGTGCGGGCATGACAGTGCGGGAGCGAGCCGTCGTCGCCGGGTGGAACGGGTTCATCGGGCACCGGCTCGTCGAGGACCTCACGGACCGCGGGTACGACGTCGCGCGCGTGGGGCGCAGTGGCCCGGCCGCCACGTGGTCGGACCCGGCGGGGCTCGCGCGACTGGTCGACGGCGCGGCACTGGTGGTCAACCTCGCCGGCAAGAGCGTCGGCTGCCGGTACACCGACGCGAACCGCGCCGAGATCCTCCGGTCCCGGGTGGAGACCACGAGGCAGCTGCGCGAGGCCATCGCGGCCGCGCACGAGCCGCCCCGCCTGTGGCTCAACGCCAGCACCGCCACGATCTACCGCTACGCGATGGACCGTCCCCAGACCGAGTCCGAGGGCGAGCTCGGCACGGGGTTCTCGGTCGACGTCGCGCGCAGCTGGGAGGACGAGCTCTTCGAAGGTGACCTGCCGGGCACGCGTCGGGTGGCGCTGCGGATGGCGATCGTCCTGGGCGGTCCGGCGTCCGACCTGCTCGGACGCGTCGCGAGGCTCGGCATCGGCGGGCCGCAGTACGACGGCCGCTGGTTCCAGCACCGGCGTTACCGGGGGATCGGGGCGAAGCCCACCGGGGGAGCGGTGCCGATGCACCACTCGCATGGGCGGCAGAGGTTCTCGTGGATCCACATCGACGACGTCCTCGCCTCGATCCGGTTCATCGAGGAGCACTCCGGGATCGAGGGCCCGGTGAACCTCTCGTCGCCGAAGCCGAGCGACAACAGGACGCTGATGGCCGAGCTGCGCCGCGCCGTCGGCATGCCGATCGGTCTGCCTGCCACGCGGTGGATGCTCGAGCCCGCGATGTGGGTGCTGCGCAACGAGTCCGAGCTGCTGCTCAAGAGTCGCTGGGTCCTGCCCGAGCGACTCGAGTCGGCCGGCTTCACGTTCCGCTGGCCCGACCTGCGGCCAGCGCTGGACGACACGGTGGGACGACGCCGTCACCGCGTGCGGCCGACGGCGGACTAGGGGAAGACCTCGGCCCAGTCCCGGGCGATGCTGGCCACGGTCCAGCCCCGGCGGTGCGCGACGTCGGTGATCGGCTCGGTCGGGGTCGCGCTCTCGCCCGTGCCGGGATAGGAGAACTCCCGCTCCTCGTCGTCGTGATCGACCAGCAGGGCCAGCGACGGGCCGTCGGCCGTCTCGGCCCACGTGAGCATCTCGCGGTCGCCGGAGGTGTTTCCCGCGGCGAACACCGGACGGCGGCCGAGCTGTGCCTGGATGTGGCTCACCTTGTCGGGGCCGTCGTTGAGGGTGCCGGAGACGCGGTTCGTGCGCGTGAGGACGGGGCCGCCCTCACCATCGGCGAAGTCGTACTCGATGAGGGTGCCCACGACGCGCTCCGGGTCCACCCCGTAGAGCTCCTGGCTGACGGCACGCACGAACTCGGTCCCGCCACCGGTGACGACGGCGATCGCGAACCCCCGCAGGCGCAGCTCGTCGACGAGTTCGAGCATGGGGCGGTAGACGGTCGAGCGGTGAGGGCGGCCGAGGGCAGGGTTCGCGGCCGCGGCCATGAACTCACGCACGAGGACCTTGAACCGGTCGGCCGGCAGGCCCGCGAAGAGTCCGGTCAGGGCCATCGCGATCCTCGGCAGGCCGACCTGCTCGAGAGCCGCCGCATCACCGGAGAGGACGGCGGAGAACTCCGGCGTGGTGCCGAGCGCGGGATCGGTCTGCACGCGCTGCTGGAGGTGGTGCAGCAGGAACTCCAGCTGGATGTAGCGCGGGCGCTCGCACCACAGCGTGCCGTCGTTGTCGAAGCAGGCCAGTCGGTCCTCCGGAGGGATCTGGCCGCTCGCCTCGAGGAAGGCGAGGATCTCGTCCCGCGCCTGCCCGGGCCTCCAGCTGGGCAGTGCCGCACGTTCTTCGGTCATCCTTCGGCTCCCGTCGGGCTGTCTCGTCGGACGCACCTGAACCCCAGGTGGCTCGTGCCCGTGTCGACCATCTGCGGCCGGCGGGCGGCCGGCCGGTAGCGACGGCAGTACGTGTCGGCGCACAGGTGCGAGCCGCCCTTGACGGTCCTGCGAGCGATGCGGAACTGGGGCTGGGCGGCGTCGTAGCTGGTCTCCACGGCGCCACCGCGTGGATCCTGAGGGACGCAGCACGCGCTGGCGGCGTCGTCGGGATGGACGGCCGTCCACCAGTCCGAGGTCCACTCCCAGACGTTCCCCGCCATGTCAAACAGGTCGTAGCCGTTGGCCGGGAAGCTGCCGACCGGTGACGTGCGCTGCCACGGGGTGTCGCCGGAGCGGCGCCACGGGAAGTCCAGACCCTCCCACGTGTTGGCCATGACCCGACCGCCCGGCCGGGCCTCGTCGCCCCACGTGTAGGCGGCGCCCTCCAGCCCGCCGCGCGCGGCGAACTCCCACTCGGCCTCCGTCGGCAGGTCGGCACCGGCCCAGTCGGCATAGGCCTGCGCGTCCGCGTGCGATACGTGGACGACGGGGTGGTCCTGGCGCCGCTTGACCGAGCTGCCGGGGCCGGACGGGGCGCGCCAGGAGGCACCCGGCGTCCACATCCACCACTGACTGATGTGTCGCAGGTCGACCGGCCCCGGCGTCGGTGTGAACACCAGTGAGCCGGGCTGGAGGTTCGCCGCGGGTGCGTCGGGGAAGTCCGCGGGATCGGGCGGACGCTCGGCCTCGGTCACGTAGCGCGTCTCGCGCACGAACGCCGCGAACTGCGCGTTCGTCACCGGCGTCCGCTGGATGGAGAAGGGACTCACCCGCACGCGGTGCGTGGGCGCCTCCTCGGGATAGTGGTCGTCCGACCCCATGGTGAACAGCCCGCCGGGCAGGCCGACCCACGAATCCGTGGTCACGGGCATGACGGTGCGCACCGGCGTCAGTGGCTTCCGATGCCGGCCTGCAGCTTCGCCATCATCGACGTGATGCTGAAGTCGGCGGGCTCCTGGCGGGGCGGGAACTCCTTGAGCGTCTGGAGCATCCGCGCGACGAAGGCCTGCGCGGGGATGACGGCCCACGCGTGGTCGAGCAGCCAGTCGTAGTAGGTGTTCGACGTGATGTCGGCGCGCTCGTACGGGTCGGTGCGCAGGTTGAAGATCTTTGGCACCCGCAGGACGGTGTAGGGCTCGGCCCACACGTTGAGCGTGCCGGGGGAGCGCTGCTCGAGGAAGACGAACTTCCAGTTGTCGAACCGCAGCGCCGTGAGGTCACCGTCGTCGGAGACGTAGAAGAAGTGCTGGCGTGGACTGGCCTCGGCCACGCCGGTCAGGTAGTCGAGCTGGTTGTGGCCGTCGAGGTGCACGCGGTAGGTGGTCCCCGCCAGGTTCGCGCCCTCCCTCAGCCGCTCGGCCACGGAGTCGTCCCCGGCCGCCGCGAGCAGGGTCACGAACCAGTCGTTGTGGCTCACGATCCCGTTCAGCACCTGCCCGGCGGGGATCCGACCGGGCCAGCGCACCATGGCCGGCACCCGGTAGGCGCCCTCCCAGTTGGAGTTCTTCTCGTTGCGGAAGGGTGTCATGCCGGCGTCGGGCCAGGTGTTCATGTGAGGGCCGTTGTCGGTGGAGTAGATGACGATCGTGTCCTCGGAGAGGCCCTGGGAGTCGAGGAACTCCAGCACCTCGCCGACGAGGTCGTCGTGGTCGCACATCGTGTCGTGGTAGGCCGACTGCCAGCGGCCCGCCCTGCCTCGACTGCCGTCCTTGATGTGCGTGCGGAAGTGCATGTGCGTCGTGTTGAGCCAGACGAAGAAGGGGGTCGCGGCCTCCTGCGCGTCCGACATGAAGCGCAGCGCCTCCGGCAGCACCTCGTCGTCGATCGTCTTCATCCGCTTCTTCGTCAGCGGACCGGTGTCCTCGATGCGCTGGCCACCCTCGCCGTCCGCCCAGGCGTGGATCACACCGCGGGGACCGAAGTTCTTCCGGAAGTCGGGGAACTCGGCCGCGTCCGGGTAGTCGTCCAGCTCGGGCTCCTCCTCGGCGTTGAGGTGGTAGAGATTGCCGAAGAACTCGTCGAAGCCGTGCTGCGTGGGCAGGAACTCGTCGCGGTCCCCGAAGTGGTTCTTGCCGAACTGGCCGGTGGTGTAGCCCTGCTCCTTGAGCGCCGTGGCGATCGTGGGGTCCTCGGAGCGGAGTCCGATGTCGGCACCCGGCATGCCCACCTTGGTCAGGCCCGTCCGGTACGGGTTCTGGCCGGTGATGAACGCCGCGCGTCCGGCCGTGCAGCTCTGCTCGCCGTAGTAGTCGGTGAACCGGGCGCCCTCGGCGGCGATGCGGTCGATGTTCGGGGTGCGGTATCCCATCATCCCGTCGCTGTAGCAGCTGAGGTTGCTGATCCCGATGTCATCGCCCCAGATGACGAGGATGTTCGGCCTGCTGTCGGGCATGGGTCCTCCTGCTACGCCGTCACGTCGTGCTCGCGACGCTACGTCGAGCGGAACGCTCCCACCTCACCCGCATCGGGTGAGGACGGAGGCCGGCTCGCGCCCTAGCGTCGGGAACCGTCCGGACGTGCGGGAGGCCCACGGTGAACGTGCTCGCGGCAGTCGGGGTGCTCGCCCTCCTCACGGCGGCTGCCGCCGCGCTCATGCTCTTCGCCCGCACCCGGGCGCCCGAGGGAAGCCGGTTCTCGGACGGTGACCGGGCCTCGGGTGTCTTCGGTGCCGTGGCCACGGGGTTCTCGGTGCTTCTGGGCTTCCTGATCTTCCTGGGCTTCAGCTCCTACGACGCTTCTCGCCAGGGAGCCGAGACCGAGGCCGTCCTGGTGCTGCAACAGGCACAGACCGCGCAGTTCATGGCGCCGACGGTCGCGGCGGACCTCTCCGGGGAGCTCGTCTGCTACGCCCGTTCGGTGGCCACCACGGAGTGGGACACGCTGGACGAGGGTCGACTCGGCGAGCGGGTGAACCCCTGGGGTGCCGAGCTCTTCCTGACGATGGTCGACGTCACGCCGGGGACCGCGACCGAGCAGTCCGCGTACGACCGGTGGATGGACCAGACGGCCGCCCGGGAGGAAGCTCGCCTGGCACGGGTGCACGGTGCCGAGGGGATCGTCCCCCTGCCCCTGTGGATCGCCCTCGGTGTGCTCTCCCTGGTCCTGCTGGGGTTCATGCTGCTGTTCGCCGACCCGGCCGAGGGGGTGGGAACCCAGGTGACCCTGATCGGGAGCGTCACGGTGGTCATGGGTGCGCTGGTGATGCTGCTGGTGTTCTTCGACCACCCGCACGGTGCCGGTCTCGGGCGCCTCCAGCCCACGGCCATGGAGCGCACGATGCGACTGCTCGACACCGAGTTCGAGGTGGCGGGTGTCACGGTGACGCCTCCGTGCGACGGGCGTGGACATGCACGCTGAGCGGTCGTCTCATCCGTCCTGGGTGATGGCCCCACCCGGGGTGGCACGGACGATGGAGTGCGGAGCGAGGGGGACGGACCCATGGCAGATGTGCTGTCGGCGCGGCGCGCGGTTCGGCTGAACCTCCTGTCCGCCGGCTCCTTCGTCTGCGGCGGCTCGCTCTTCGCCGCGGGCGCCGCGCTGGCGCAGCGGGACCCGGATGAACCACGCGTCGCCGCCGTGACGTACCTCGTCGGTGGGTTCTTCTTCAGTCTCGGCGGCTTCCTCTCGGTGCTGCTCGCCGGCCGGGCCCGCTCGCGCGCCCGGCTCAGCGCGGTGGTGCTCTTCGTCGGGACCCTGTTCTTCGCCGTGAGCCTCGTCGCCGCCTTCGCCAGCGGGCTGACTCCGCGGCAGTCGAACGGCTGGATCTGGTTCCCCGACATCATCGGCTGCGTCTGCTTCCTCGCCTCGGGGCACCTCGCCCTGGTCGACGTCGGCGACGGCCGATGGGTCGTGCGCCCCGGCGTCCTGACCTGGTGGGTCGCGGCCGTGAACCAACTCGGCTCGGCGTTCTTCTTCCTCGCCGGACTCGCTGCCTTCATTCGCCCCGCGACCGACCAGGTGGTCAACGCGGGACTGGTCAACTGGGGGACCTTCGCCGGCGCGGTCTGCTTCGTCGGCGGCGCGGTCCTCCAGGCCTTCGACACACCCACTTCGACACGAACGGCTGGTCTGGTCACATGACACTCGACAACACGCAGGCACAGGCGCTGTACGGCAACCGCTTCGCGACGGAGCGGGCCCCCGCGACCGTCTTCCCCACGAGCGGGATGGTCCCCACCGACGCGTTCCGGCTCCTCGAGGAGGACCTGAGCCTCGAGGGCGACCCCCAGCGCAACCTCGCCACCTTCGTCACCACCTGGATGGAGCCTGAGGCGCAGCGGATCATCGCCGAGAACCTCCACCGCAACTTCATCGACCACGCCGAGTACCCGATCTCGGCCGAGATCGAGCAGCGGTGCGTCCGCATGCTCGCCGATCTGTTCAACGCGCCGGGGGAGACCACCGGCTGCCGCACGCAGGGGTCGTCCGAGGCGATCATGCTCGGCGCCCTGTCGCTCAAGTGGAAGTGGAAGCAGCGCAGGGAGGCCGAGAACGCGTCGACCGACCGTCCCAACCTCGTCTTCGGTGCGGACGTCCATGTCGTCTGGGAGAAGTTCTGCCGGTACTTCGACGTCGAGCCACGGATCGTCCCGCTCGCGGAGAACAAGTACACGATCGGGCCCGACGACGTGGCGCCGCACCTCGACGAGAACACGATCGGCGTCGTCGGCGTCCTCGGCACGACGTTCACGGGCCACATGGACGACATCGCCGGCATGAACCAGCTGCTCCTGGACCTGAAGTCGGAGCGTGGCCTCGACATCCCGATCCACGTGGACGGAGCCAGCGGCGGTTTCGTGTGGCCGTTCCTCTACCCCGACACCCGCTGGGACTTCCGGCTGGAGCAGGTCAGGTCGATCAACGTCTCCGGTCACAAGTACGGCCTGGTGTATCCCGGCATCGGGTGGCTCGTGTTCCGCGAGACCGCCGACCTGGCCGAGGACCTCGTCTTCTACGAGAACTACCTCGGCAAGACCGACGCGACCTTCACGCTGAACTTCTCCACCGGCGCGGCCATGGTCCTGGCGCAGTACTACAACTTCGTCCGCCTCGGCCGCGAGGGCTACACCTACGTCATGCAGCAGATGAAGCAGAACGCCACGGCCTTGGCCGAGAACCTGAAGGCGGGCGGTCGCTTCGAGGTGATCGGGTCAGACCTCGAGCAGCTCCCGCTCGTGGCGTTCCGCCTGAACGGCGACCACGAGGGCTACGACGAGTCCGACGTCTCGTGGCAGCTCTCCGCGGAGCGCGGCTGGATGGTGCCGGCCTACACGCTTCCCCCCGACGCGGAAAAGGTGAAGATCATGCGTGCGCTGGTGAAGGAGACGATGAGCCGCGAGCAGGTCGAGCGGCTCACCCGGGACATCGCCGAGGCCTGCACGACCCTCGACGCCAAGGGCGGCGCACATCACCGCGAACGCCAGCAGACGAAGATCGGCACCGGCTTCTGAGGGATGCGGTCAAGCCGGGCGGACGACGGGAGCCTGTTCGGTGAGGCGTCGCAGCAGGGCTCCGAGCTGCCCGTCGGCCGTCTCGGCGTGCTCCGGGTGCCACTGCACGGCCGTGATCGGGGCGGTCTCGTGCACGAGCGCCTCGATGACACCGTCCGCGGCGCGCGCCGCGACGACGAGCCCGTCCCCGAGCCGGTCGACCGCCTGGTGGTGGGCGCAGCGCACGTCCTGCGAGGCGTCCACCGAGGCACCGAGGCCCTGGTGCGTCACCGTCACCCGAGTCCGGACGAAGTGGTCGTCGCCCGCGGCACGGTGCAGCTGCGGGGAGGTCAGGTGCGGCACGAGGGACCCGCCCAGGGCGACGTTCAGCACCTGGAGGCCTCGACAGATTCCCAGCAGCGGCGTTCCTGCCTCGAGGCACCGGTGCACCGCGTCGATGTGGGCACGGTCCGCGTCGGGCTCGTGGTGCCCCGATCCCGGGTACGTGGACGGCCCGCCGTAGAACGCGGGATCGACGTCCTCGCCGCCCATGAGGACGACCGCGTCGGCCCGGTCGACCAGATCGGCGGTGACCGTCGGATCGACCTCGGCCGAGGCGACCGGCACGACGTCCCACCCCAGGTGCTCGGCCACCCGGATCGTGGGCGCGTTCAGCGCGTCGAGGGCGACCTGGAACGTGGGGTCGTGGGGGCGCCGGGTGCGCAGGTGCAGCATCGCGAGCATCGGTCTCGCGGGTTCGGTCGTGCTGGTCACGGCGCCAGCGTAGGCGTGCTGGCGTCCCATGTGCGGAGCGAGGGCCGGTAGGTCAGCTCCACCGTCCGGCCGTCGAACGTGCGGGTGTCGACCAACTCGAGGTCGAAGTCACCGGCTCCGCCGAGGACCGGCCGCTCACCGGTCTGCCCGGTGATCACGGGGAAGACCGTCAGCTGCACCACGTCCACCAGGCCCGCCGCCATGAGCGCCCAGTTCAGCGTCAGGCTGCCGTGCGAGCGCAGCGGCACGTCGGACTCCTGCTTGAGACGCGTCACGATGTCGACCGCCTCGCCGTGCGCCACGGTGACGTCCAGCCAGTCGGGCTGGGGGTCGACGGTGGACGAGACCACCGTCGCGGGCATCCTGCGCATCCGTCCCACCCACGAGTCGTCGATCTCGGGCCAGTCCTCGGACGCGGCGAACATCTCCACGAACTCCCGGAAGGTGGTGCCACCGAAGACCATGCGCGTCTCGTCGGAGTAGAGACGGTCGCGGTGTTCGACGAACTCGGGCCCCTGCTTGCCCCAGTAGCCGCCCCAGTCGCCCGGCGGTCGGTAGGAGCCGTAGCCGTCGACGCTGGCGAAGACGTCGAAGGTGTAGGTCGCGGTCATGGGTGCCTCCGGTGGGTGCGTTCCTGACTCCGAGTGTGCGCCCAGCGCGGCCCGAACGGCCAGCCTCGCCTCTGGCAGCATGGTCCCGTGCCCCAGCCTCGCGTCGTTGCCGTCAGCCGCGACGACCAGCACCGCTTCAGCAAGGTGCCGGTCGACTCGATCACCCTCGTGACCGGCCACGGCGTCGAGGGCGATGCCCACGCGGGCGCATTCGTGAAGCACCGGTCCCGCGTGAAGCGCGATCCCCACCAGCCGAATCTGCGCCAGGTGCACCTGCTCCACTCCGAGCTCTTCAACGAGGCGCGCGACCACGGCTACGAGCTCGGCCCCGGCGACCTCGGCGAGAACGTCCTCACCGAGGGCGTCGACCTGCTGGGACTGCCCACCGGGACGATGCTGGACCTCGGGGGCCCGGTGGTGCGCCTCACCGGCCTGCGCAATCCCTGCGTGCAGATCAACCGCTTCCGACCCGGACTGATCAGGGTCGTGCTGGCGAAGGCCGACGGCACCCCGGCGACACGACCGGCGCCATCGACCGGATCGACACGCCCCTCCGCGCCGGTGATCCGCAAGGCCGGCGTCATGGCGGTCGTGGTGTCCGGCGGCGAGGTCGCTCCCGGCGGCTCGATCACCGTCACGCTCCCGGCCGAGCCGCACACGCCGCTGGCTCCCGTCTGACTAGTCCTTCACGAGCCGGGCCGGGAAGCCGCCCGTGGCGATCGGTCCCCACGAGGTCGGCGTGATCCGGATGAGGCTCTTGCCCTGGTCGAGCATCGCCTGCCGGTACTCGTCCCAGTCGGGGTGCTCGCCGGAGATGTTCCTGAAGTACTCCACGAAGGCGTCGAGCGCCTCGGGCACGTCGAGGACCTCGGCCGTGCCGTCGACCTGCACCCATGCGTCGTTCCACTCGTCCGACAGGACGACCACGCTCACCCGCGGGTCGCGGCGGGCGTTGTGGGCCTTCGCGCGCTCGGGGTAGGTCGAGATCACGAGGCGGCCCGAGTCGTCGACTCCTCCGGTGACGGGGGAGGCCTGCGGGCTGCCGTCCGCGCGATGGGTGATGAGGATGAATCGGTGGCGCGGGCGCACGAACTCGAGCAGCCCTGCGAGGTCGACGCGGGTGGTGGTGGCGATGGAAGGCGGCATGGGATCACGCTACGCCCGCGAGATGATGAGGGCGTGCCCGAACCGCCCGTCCTCGCCGCGAGCGCCGTGATCGTCGAGGACGGCCGCATCCTGCTGGTCCGGCGGGGCCGTGACCCGGGCCGCGGGCTGTGGTCGGTGCCGGGCGGCAAGGTCGAGCCGGGGGAGTCCCTCGAGGCCGCGTGCGCCCGTGAGGTTCTCGAGGAGACCGGCCTGACGGTGACGGTCGGCCACGAGCTCTGGCTCGTCCGGCTCCCCACCGGGGACGGTCGCGAGTTCGAGATCCACGACTTCGCCGCCACCGCCACCGGCGGGACCCTGCTGGCCGGCGACGACGCGGACGACGCGGCGTGGTTCCCCCTCGAGCAGCTGGCCGACCTCCCGCTCGTGGACTCACTCCTCGACCACCTGCGGCGGGTGGGCCTAGTGTCGTGAGCCAACCGCTCGACCTCACCGGAGGTGGCCCGTGGCCCCGATCGTCCGAGTCCAGAACTTCATGCTCTCCCGCGACGGGTTCGGCAGCGGGGAGGGCCAGAGTCTCGAGCGTCCGTTCGGGCACGCCGATCCCGCGGTCCTCGCCGGCTGGATGCTGGCGACCGCCCACTGGCCGGGGCGCCCCGAGCCGGGCGGCACCTACGGCCTCGACGACTACTTCACCCGCGACTTCGCGAACCACGTCGGCGCGGAGATCATGGGACGCAACAAGTTCGGGCCGCAGCGGGGGCCCTGGGAGGACCACGACTGGCGGGGCTGGTGGGGAGACGAGCCGCCGTTCCACACGCCCGTCTTCGTCCTCACGCACCACGAGCGTCCGTCCTTCGCGCTGGGCGACACCACGTTCCACTTCCTGGAAGCCACGCCCGAGGACGCCCTGGCTCGAGCCATGGAGGCTGCCGACGGGAAGGACGTCCGCATCGGGGGAGGCGTCGCCACGGTGCGCGAGTTCCTCGAGGCCGACCTGATCGACACGCTGCACGTCGTCGTCGTGCCCACCGAGCTCGGACGGGGCGAGCGCCTGTGGCACGGTCCCGAGGACCTGCTCGGCCGCTTCCACCATGAGCAGGTCCCCAGCCCGAGCGGGGTGGTGCATCACCTGTTCTGGCGGCGCTGAGTCAGCCCGCCCGCGAGATCGTGAACGCGCACAGGAAGCCGATCGTGGCCAGCAGGCCCACGTAGAGGTGCGTGCGCTCGAACGCCTCGGGGATCATCGTGTCGGCGACCATGGCCAAGATGGCGCCGGCGGCGCTCGCGGTGATGGCGGCGATCGTGGTGGGCGAGGCGTCGTCGAGCAGGAGGCAGCCCGCCATCGCCGCCAGTCCGCTGGCGAGCGCGATCCCGCCCCAGACGCCGAAGACGTAGCGTGCCGACCGGCCGCTGCGCTTCATGCCCGCGGCGCTGGACAGTCCCTCGGGGAGGTTCGAGACGAAGATGGCCGCCAGCACGGGCACCCCCACCCCACCGCCGCTCACGAGCGTCAGCCCCAGCACCACCGACTCGGGCACGCCGTCGAGCAGCGCGCCGATCGCGATGGCCGTACCGCTGCCCGCCTGCTCGTCCTCGGACGCCTGCTCCTCGCCGGAACGCTTCCGGTGGCGGGCGCCGTACCGCGCCAGCACCAGGTTCGCGCCCACGTAGACGAGCGCGCCGGCGAGGAAGCCGAGCACCGTGGGGGTGAGCCCGCCCAGCTCCTCGGCCTCGTCGACGAGGTCGAAGGACAGTGCCGAGATCAGCACGCCGGCGCCGAAGGCCATGATCGAGGCCACCACGCGACGCGGCACGTCCACGAGCCACGCGACGGCCGCGCCGATCACCAGTGCACCACCGGCCAGCAGACCCCACAGGCCCGCCTCGATCCAGACTGGAACGTCCATGCCCCGATGATGTCAGCCGAATCGCCCCGGTGAGCCTCTCCGGGCGCATGATGAGGCGCAGGGACTCCGGCTCGGTCCCGTATCAGCCGGCAGCGCCGGTCGCTCGTGATCGGTGAGCGAGGAGGTGGACGCATGTCCGTCGACTACTACGTCGCCTGGTGGAACCTGGAGAACCTCTTCGACGAGGAGAAGGCACCCGCGACGCGGCGCACCGAGAAGGTCCGCCGAGCGCTCGGGAACGACCTCGTCGGCTGGACCCGCACGCTGCGCAACCGCAAGATCGACCAGCTCGCCTCGGTGATCGCCCAGATGAACGGCGGCGCCGGACCCGACCTGCTGGGCGTGTGCGAGGTGGAGAACCGGTTCGTGCTCAACCTCCTCGTGGCCAACCTGGAGAAGCGGCTGCCGGGACGCCACTACGGCATCGCCCACGCCGACACCGACGACGCTCGCGGCATCGACGTCGCCTTCCTGTACGAGACCTCGTTGCTCGAGGTCCCCCCGAGCGAGACGTTCTTTCACGTCGTCATGCGCCGCAACGCCACCCGCGAGCTGGTGCAGGTGAACTTCCGCACCACGCACGGCGCCCGGACGTGGGCGGTGTTCGGCAACCACTGGCCATCGCGCAGCGGGGGCCAGTTCGAGTCGGCGGGCTACCGCCACATCGCGGGGGAGACCCTGGCGTACTTCCACGAGCGGGTCCTCGAGGTGCACGGCCCGGAGACGCCGGTGATCGTCCTGGGCGACTTCAACGACGAGCCCTTCGACACCTCGCTCGTCCAGCACGCCCTCAGCACGCGTCAGCGCAAGCGCGTCACCGGTGCGGAGATCCCGCTGCTGTGGAACCTCGCGTGGCCCCTGGCCGGAGGCAGGGCAGGGCAGCCGGACGGCACCTTCTACTGGCAGAACCAGCCCAACATGCTCGACCAGGTGCTGGTGAACCGTGCGATGACGGGGGACGCCCCCTTGCGCGTCGACGACTCCTCGGTGGAGATCCTGCGGTTCCCCGGCACGTCGGACGACGGGCCCTACCCGCGGCCCGTGCCGTTCGGCGGGATGGGCCACCCCATCGACGAGAACGGGTTCTCCGACCACTTCCCGATCGGGATGCGCGTCACCGAGGCCGACTGAGCGGCGTCAGTTCCCCTTGCCCTTGTTCTTGCCCTTCGCCTTGCCGTTGTTGCCCTTGCCCGAGTTGCCACTGCCCGAGGACGCCTCGCCGGAACCGGCCGGGGCGGGGGCGGCGACGGGGGCCACGGCGACCGACAGGGTCACGGTCGAGCCATCGGGGAGTCGCCCGGACTTGTCGACAGCCACGACGTCACCGGTGTCACCGGCGCGCGTGACGTCGTCGCGCTCCACGACGAAGCCGCGATCCTCCAGCACCGCGGCCGCCTCGGAGAACGGCTTGCCGATGAGGCTCTTCGCGGAGACGCGCACCTTGCCCGAGGCGACCGACAGGGTCACGGAGGCACCGTCGGTGCCCTCGGTACCGGGGGATGGGGACTGCTCGACCACCTCGCCCTTCGGCGTGCCGGCGACGTCGACGACCTCGGCCCGCGAGGTGAGTCCCTCGTCCTCGATGCGGTCGGCGGCGGCGGAGGCCTGGAGCCCGACGACGTCCGGCACCACCGGTGCTCCACCGAACAGCAGCTCGCGGCCACCCAGCAGCAGCGCCGCGACCAGCACCGCCGTGCCGACCGCGGCGTAGGCGACCACCGGCCGCCGCCGGCGAGGGGTGACGACAGCCTTCTCCGTGGCGGTCGCGAGGGGGACGCCGGTCTCGACGGCTGCGCGCGCGGGCATCGGCACCGCGAAGGTGGCGGGGAGGTCGATCGAGGAGGCGGCACCGATGGCGGCCGCGCGTCGAGCCACGTCGGCCGCCGTCGCCGGACGCTCCTGCGGCTTCTTCGCCGTCATCGCGATGATGAGCTCCTGGACCTCCACGGGTACAGAGGGATCGAACGGGGGCAGCTCGTCGTGCAGCTGCGCCATGGCCGTGGCGATGTGGGTGTCGCGGCGGAAGGGCGACCGGCCCGTCAGGCAGTGGTACGCGACCACCCCGAGGGCGTAGACGTCCGACTGCGGCGTCGCGCTCCTCCCGCGCACCTGCTCGGGACTGATGTAGTCGGTGGTGCCCACGAGGGAGCCCGTGTCCGTCAGCGGCTCGCTCGTGGCGGCCTGCGCGATCCCGAAGTCGACGAGGACCGTCCGTCCGGCCGGGGTCAGCATGATGTTCGCCGGCTTCAGGTCGCGGTGGACGATGCCGGCGTCGTGCGCGGCCTGGAGCCCGTCGGCCACCTGCTCCACGACGGACATCACCTGCTCCGGCGGCATCGGGCCGCGCTCCTTCAGCAGCTGGCTCAGGGAGTGCCCCTCCACGTACTGCATGACGATGAAGGTGGACCCCTCCGGCGTGGAGTCGTCCTCGACGTAGTCGAAGACCTGGGCGACGCCGGGATGGTGGATCGACGCGGCGAGATGGGCCTCGCTGCGCATCCGCGCCCGGCCCACGTCGTCGCCGCCCTGATCGCTGCGCAGCACCTTGACGGCCACGGTCCGCCCGAGCACGGTGTCCGTGGCCCGGTGGACCGCGCCCATGCCTCCGGAGCCCACGATCTCGTCCAGCGCATACCGCTGGTTCAGTCGCACGGCCATGTCTGAACCCTAGGACGGCGCCGTCCTGCCTGCATGGGAGCGTGGGCGTAGTGTGGAATCGACGTGTTGAGAGGGACCCCAAGGATGGGTCCTGGCGGAGAGGCTGTGACCCATGACCACGGATTCACCCGCAGGACCGCCCGAGGCGCCCGGGCCGCCCGAGGACGCCGAACGGACCCGACGGCGCGACCCGCTCGACCTGGCCCAGACCGTCCTGGCCCTCCACGAGGCCGCTGACAGCGACGAGACGATCGAGCGCATCGCGGCCTACTCGCGCGCCGCGGTCGGCTGCGACGACGCCGGGGT
The DNA here is from genome assembly GCF_900167475.1 of Aeromicrobium choanae. Classification (NCBI taxonomy): domain Bacteria; kingdom Bacillati; phylum Actinomycetota; class Actinomycetes; order Propionibacteriales; family Nocardioidaceae; genus Aeromicrobium; species Aeromicrobium choanae. The sequence continues at coordinate 3,246,597 of NZ_LT796768.1, forward strand.
CATGCTGCTGCTCGGACGCAACCAGGTCGACACGGCCGGCGCCACCAGCGACACGGTCGTCCGGGCCCACGATCTGCAGATCAAGCTCGACGAAGGACCCTGCCTCGCCGCCCTCGAGCACACCGAGACCATCTACCGCGTCGAGGACACCACGACGGACACCCAGTGGCCCCGGTGGAGCGCCGCCGTGGCCGACCTGGGATACCGCAGCGTGCTCAGCGTCCCGCTGGCCACCAAGAGCCGCCGGTACGGCTCCCTCAACGTCTACGCGTTCGAGCCACGGGCGTTCGACCAGGACGACATGGCCGTGACGATGATCCTGGCCCGGCACGCGTCCGCGTCCCTGGCGGCCAACCTCGACATCGAGGGACTGCGCAAGGCTGTGGACGCCCGCAAGCTCATCGGCATCGCGATGGGCATGATCATGGAGCGCTACGGCATCGACGCCGATCGCGCGTTCGACGTGCTGCGCCGGCTCTCGCAGGCCGAGAACATCAAGCTGCGCGACGTCGCCCGCCAGGTGGTCGAGGATCGCGGTCTGTCCCACGACTGAAGGCGCCAGCATCATCAGCCGGACCGGGACGGGGGCTCCCAGATGACCGAGACCTACGATCGCGTGATCTCCCGGCTCGCGGCCATCCTCGCCTCGCTGCAGGACGTCGAGCCCCTCGTCGAGCGGCTGTGCGAGGCGGGTCGCCAGGTGCTCCGCGCCGACGGTGCCTCGATCGTGCTGCCTGCCCAGTCGGACCTGCTGGTGACCGCGTGCGCCACCGACGAGCTGGCCGCGACCCTGGAGGACCTCCAGACGGTGGTCGGCGAGGGCCCCACGACCACCGCCCTGGCCTCAGGCGACGCCAGCAGTGCCGACGTCGCGGATGGCGCCGACGCGGCGTGGCCCCTGTTCCACGAGCGCCTCGTCCAGCTCGGCTTCGCGGGTGTGGTCACGTCGGTGCCCCTGATCTTCGAGCACCACACGGTCGGCGTCCTGAGTGTGCATCGGCAGTCGCCGGCCGAGCTCGAGGCGGGCGTCCACCGGTTCCTCGGTGCGGCGCTGGGCGCGGCACTCCTGGAGGACCCGGCGAACGCGCTCGGAGGCGGATCCCACGAGGACGGGTGGTACTCACAGGCGAGGGTGCACCAGGCCACGGGTATGGTCGTCGCCCAGGTCGGGGTGCGCCCCACGGACGCCATCGCGCTGCTACGGGCGCAGGCGTTCTCGGCAGGAACCACGTTGCTCGAGGTGGCCGACCACGTTCTCGAACGCCAGATCAACTTTCGGAACTTCACGGTGGAGGGTGACTGACATGGACACCAGCAACGCCGCTCGCGCATCGGCGCGAGCATCAGCGGAGCTCCTCGACCTCCGCCACGCGGACGCGCAGGCCCGATCCTGAGCGCTCCGGTCGGTCGGGTCCCCGAGTCCGGTCAGGTGCACTCGGTCCGTGCCGCGCTGAAGTCCCCGCGCCTCCTGCGCACCGAGGTCCTGGCCGGCCTCGTCGTCGCGCTGGCCCTCATCCCCGAGGCGATCTCCTTCTCGATCATCGCCGGCGTCGACCCCCAGGTCGGCCTGTTCGCCTCGTTCACGATGGCCGTGACCGTGGCGATCCTGGGCGGCCGCCCGGCGATGATCTCGGCGGCCACCGGGGCGGTCGCGCTCGTGGTGGCGCCCGTGATGCGCGACCACGGCTTCGACTACCTGATCGCCACCGTCATCCTCGGCGGGCTGATCCAGATCCTGCTCGCCGTCGCGGGTGTCGCGAAGCTCATGCGCTTCATCCCGCGCTCGGTGATGGTCGGCTTCGTCAACTCCCTGGCGATCCTCATCCTCCTGGCGCAGATCCCGCACCTGGTCGACGTCCCGGCTCTCGTCTACCCGATGGTGGCCGCGGGACTGCTCGTCATCGTGCTCCTCCCGCGGGTCACGACCGTGGTGCCGGCGCCCCTGGTGGCGATCGTGGTCCTCACCGCGATCACCGTCGTGGCCGCGCTCAACGTGCCGAACGTCGGCGACGAGGGCGAGCTGCCCAGCAGCCTGCCGGCGCTGTTCACCCCGGACGTGCCCTGGACGCTCGAGACGCTGCGGATCGTCGCGCCCTACGCGGTGGGGATGGCGCTCGTCGGCCTGATGGAGTCGCTCATGACGGCCAAGCTCGTCGATGACATCACCGACACCCACTCGGACAAGACGCGCGAGTCGTGGGGCCAGGGCGTCGCCAACGTGGTCACCGGGTTCTTCGGTGGCATGGGCGGGTGCGCGATGATCGGGCAGACGATGATCAACGTGAAGGTGTCGGGCGCGCGCACGCGGATCTCCACCTTCCTCGCCGGCGTCTTCCTGCTGGTCCTCGTGGTCGGCTTCGGCGACGCGGTCGCCACGATCCCGATGGCCGCCCTCGTGGCCGTGATGATCATGGTGTCGGTGGGCACGTTCGACTGGCACAGCGTCGCCCCCGCCACCCTGCGCCGGATGCCGCGCAGCGAGACCCTCGTGATGGTGGTGACCGTCGCGGTGGTGGTGGCGACCGAGAACCTCGCGATCGGCGTGGTCGCCGGCGTCGTGGTCGCGTCGGTGCTGTTCGCACGGCGGGTGGCCCACTTCACCGAGGTCATCGACGTCGCCCAGCCCGATCCCGACACGCGCGTCTACAAGGTCGTGGGGGAGCTGTTCTTCGCCTCCAGCAACGATCTCGTCTACCAGTTCGACTACGCCGGGGATCCGCGGAACATCGTCATCGACCTGTCGGAGTCCCACATCTGGGACGCCTCGAGCGTCGCCGCGCTCGACGCGATCGAGACGAAGTACGCGGCCAAGGGCAAGTCCGTCACGATCCGCGGGCTCAACGAGGCGAGTCAGGAGCGCCACGCGCGCCTCGCCGGCCACCTGGACGCGGGGGAGTGACTACGTGCCGTGGCCCCGGCCCACCATGCGCGGTCCGGTGAGCCGGCGCTCCAGCCGGTCCGTCTCGCGCTTGAGCGGCCGAGCGATGTACTGGCCCAGGATCACCCCCGACGCCAGCGCGAGCGCGGTGGCCAGCGCGGACGCCAGCTCGAGCACCCCGTCCTGGTCCTGCGCGAGCTGCGCCAGCCCGCGGTAGATCTCCAGGCCCGGCAGCAGGGGAACGAGGGCCGGAACGACGACGACCAGGGGCGGCACCCGGAACCGGCCCGCCGCGAGATGGCACACGGCCCCGATCGTGACGGCTGCGGCTGCGGCTCCCCAGGTCCGGCCGACCGCCGTGCTGTCGACGGCCAGCAGGACGGCTTGGCCCAGGCCGCCGACGATCGCCACGGCCAGGAGCGCTCGCAGCGGCGCGTACGAGGAGTAGGCGTACGCCGACGCGGCCAGGGCCGCGCCCACCACCGTGATGCCGGCCTCGGCCAGGCCGACCGATCCCACGGTGATGTTCACGAGCTCGACCCCGAGCAGGTCACCGAGGGTCAGGCCCGCCCCCACCCCAGCGATGATGCCCAGCGTGTTGAGGAAGGCGTCGATGACGCGCGCCGCCGCCGTCACGGGGAAGCCGGTGAGCGCGTCCTGGGTGGCACCGAGGATGCCGACGCCCGCCAGGAGCATCACGATGCCCGACGTGACGACGCGCGACGGATTCACGTCGAGCGCCGTGGCGGACGCGACCACGGCGACCAGCGTGGCGACGAAGCCGCCCGCCGCGTGCTGGTAGAAGGCCGGGATCCGCTGCGGAGGCAGCAGCCGCTGGGTCGCATCGATGCCGCACGCGGCGATGAACGCGAGCAGGCAGACCAGCGCATCGCCGCCGAGGGTGAGCGCGATGCCGACGCCCATGACACCCCAGCCGACCGTCACCGACCACCGCTTCCGCCCGTGGCCCGTCGACACGATGCGGGCCACGCGCTCGTGCGCCTCGTCCCGGGTGATCTCACCGGCGATCAGAGCGGACACGGTGTGGTCGACGTCCGTGAGGTCGGCGTAGTCGACGGGGCGGCGGTTCAGCCGACGGACCTGGAGGGCGGCCGGCTCGTCGCGGCGCGGCTGGTGACGCAGCGTGAGCTCGACGAACGTCACGTCCGCCGAGACGTTCCGCACCCCACAGGCGTGGGTGACGTCCATCATCGTGGCGGTCACGTCGGCGGCGCCCGCCCCCGAGGACAGCAGGACCTCGCCGATCCGCAACGCGAGGTCCAGCGTCTCGTAGACCTCGCGCCGTTCGGTCATGCGAAGCGCTGGAGGAAGAGGGCCTCCGACAGTGCCATGGACGCGATCTCGGTGGGATCGACGCTCTCGTTGGGGGCGTGGATGAGGGCCTGGGGCTCCTCCACGCCCATCAGGACGATCTCCGCGTCGGGGTACAGCTCGGCGAAGACGTTGCACAACGGGATCGAGCCGCCCTGTCCGAGGTGGGTCATCTCCACGCCGTAGGCCTCCTGCATGGCGCCGGCCAGCGCCCGGTAGGCAGGACCGTCCGTCGCGGCCTGGAAGGGTGATCCCGTGGCCTCGGTCTCCACGGTGCAGTGCACGCCCCAGGGCGTGGCCGCGGCCAGGTGGGACCTGAGGGCTGCCTCGGCGTCCTGCGGCGCGATGCCCGGCGGGATGCGCAGGTTCAGGCGGGCGGACGCCTTCGGCACGATCGCGGCCGCCGATCCGACCACCGGCGGGCAGTCGATGCCCAGGATGGTCAGCGCGGGCCGCGCCCACAGCATGTCCGACACGCTCCCGCTGCCCAGCAGCGAGACGCCGTCGAGGACTCCGGCATCGGAGCGGAACTGCTCCGCCGGGTAGGGCGCGCCCGTCCACTCCTGGGTGTTGTCCATCCCATCGACGACGGTGTCGCCCTCCTCGTCGCGCATCGTCGAGAGGGCCTGCACCAGCGCGGCCAGCGCGTCGGGGGCGGCGCCCCCGAACATCCCCGAGTGCAGCTCGGTGGAGGCCGACTCCATCGTCACCACCACGTTCACCATGCCGCGCAGGCTGACCGTCGCGGCGGGCCGGCCCACGGCGGCATTGCCCGTGTCGCAGACCAGGATCGCGTCGGCCCGGAAGAGGTCGGGGTTCGCCTGCACGAACTCCTCGAGCCCGCCGGTGCCCTGCTCCTCGGATCCCTCGACCACCAGCTTGAGGTTGACCCCGAGATCGTCGCCGAGGGCGCGCAGTGCGGTCAGGTGCATCACGATGTTGCCCTTGCAGTCCGCCGTGCCGCGCCCGTACCAGCGGCCGTCCACCTCCGTCATCTCGAACGGGGGAGTGCGCCACGCGTTCTCGTCGACCGGCGGCTGGACGTCGTAGTGGGCGTAGAGCAGCACCGTCGGCGCGTCCGGCCTGGACCCGGCGCGTGAGCCGACCACCGCCTGGCTCCCGTCCGCCGTCTCCTCCAGTCGCACGTCGAACCCGACGCCGGCGAACCTGTCGCGCACCCAGGCCGCGGCGCGCTCACACTCCTCGGGCGGGAACTGGCGCGGATCGGCCACGGATCGGATGGCGACGAGCTCGGCCAGCTCGTCGTGCACGTCGGGCATGAGCTCGGTGATGCGCTGTCGAAGGTCCATGGCTCAGTCCCACGCCACGTCGTCGGTCTTGAGGTCATCGACGAACTCGCGGAACTCGTCCAGCTCGTCAGGGCAGTAGACCTCCATGATGAGCAGCTGTCCCTGCACGGCGCGGCTGTCGGCGATGACCGGACGCGTGCCGGGCCCCGTCGCGCCGTTCGTCAGCATCGAGTGGAGCGTCGCGCGGCGGAGGGCGGCGTTGGGGTCCTCGCACACGGGACCCCCGTCGTCGCCGAGGACGCGCACGATCCTGTCGCGGTCCAGCGTCTGCGTGACACCGGCCTCCTCGAGCGCCGTGATCAGCTCGTCCGCCCTGTCCTCGGCGCGGTTGCTCTCGCGCACGTCCTCGAACAGCAGCACGGCCACGATGGCCGCCCCGGCGAGGAGCACGCAGGCCGTGATGTAGATCCACGACCTCTCGCGCGAGCTCTGGTTCTCGGTGTGTGTGCTCATGACGCGATCACCTCGTCGGGCTGGGGCTGCTTCCACGACGGCTTGCGGAAGCGGTAGAACAGGAAGGGCACCAGCAGGCCGAGGCCCAGCGCGCCGCCGCCGACGACCGCGAAGTAGACGCCGGAGTTCCCGGACGCGAACTGCGACGGCGGGATGAAGCCCACGAGCAGCGCCGCCAGCGAGGCAGCGAAGCCGACGCCGCACATGCCGACCAGCATCGGGGCGCGGTACCCGCGCGGATGGTCGGGGTGCTTGCGCCGCAGCTGGATCGCGGCCACGAACATCAGCAGGTACATGATCAGGTACACCTGCGTGGTGATCACCGAGAAGATCCAGTAGGCACTGGAGACGTCGGGGATCAGCGCATAGGCCAGGCCGATCACCGTGGTGACCAGACCCTGGACGACCAGGATGTTCTGCTGCACGCCGTTCTTGTTCAGCTTCTGCAGGAACGGCGGGAGGTAGCCCTCCTGGCGCGAGATCAGCAGCAGGCCCTTCGAGGGACCGGCGAGCCACGTGAGCATGCCGCCGAGCGACGCCGTGACGAGCATGATCCCGACGATCGGGGTCAGCCACGACCAGCCGAAGTTGGCGAACACCGCGTCGAACGCCTGCATGACGCCGGCGGTGAGCGACAGCTCCTCCGCGGGCACGATCCACGCGATCGCCAGCGCCGGGAGGATGAAGATCGTCAGCACCAGGCCCATGGCGAGGAACATCGACTTCGGGAACTCCTTGCCCGGGTTCTTCAGCGAGCTGACGTGCACCGCGTTCATCTCCATGCCCGAGTAGGACAGGAAGTTGTTCACGATGAGCACGAGGCTCGAGAGTCCCGCCCAGGCCGGCAGCAGGTTGTCCGCCGACATCGGCGCAGCGGACTCGTTGCCCTGGCCGAGGAAGACGACACCCAGCAGCACCAGCACGACACCGGGGACGAGCGTGCCGATGATGAGGCCGCCGCTGGCCAGACCCGCGACTCCCTTGGTGCCGCGCGCGGAGACCCACACGCCCGACCAGTAGACGACGATGATGACCGCCGCGGTCCAGACACCGCTGCTGGCGAGCGCTGGGTTGAACACGTAGGCCAAGGTGCTGGCCACGAATCCCAACAGGCTCGGATAGTAGAAGATCGTCATCGCGAACTGGCACCACACGGCGAGGAAGCCCATGGGCTTGGAGATGCCCTCGGAGACCCACTTGTAGATGCCTCCCTCCCAGCCCGACGCCAGCTCGGCCGAGACCAGCGACGTGGGCAGCAGGAACACGATCGCGGGCAGCAGGTAGAGGAAGACGCAGGCGAGGCCGTAGACGGCCATCGTGGGCGCGGCGCGGAGGCTCGCCACCGAGCTGGTCGTCATCATCGCCAGCGCGATCCAGGAGATCCACTGGGTCGTGGTGGCCTTGGCCCGCGCGGCACGCACGGGAGCACGGTCAGCGGGGATGTCGGCGGTACTCACGGCTCACCCCGGGGCACTGCTGTGGTCGTCATGGCCCGAGTCTTGCGTCGCTGAAGCGTGCGCTCCTCACCCCTGGCGGGTGACCTGAGGTCACTCGACGACGGCCAGGGACCGGTCCGTGGTGTTGAGCCGGCGGCCCCCGGAGGCGGTGACCGTGACGATGTCCTCGATCCGCACGCCGAACCGGCCGGCCAAGTAGACGCCCGGCTCCACCGAGAAGCACATGCCCTCGACGAGCGGCTGGGTCTCGCCCTCGATCATGTACGGCGGCTCGTGGGTCGTGGTGCCGATGCCGTGGCCCGTGCGGTGGATGAACTGCTCGCCGTACCCGGCGTCCGTGATCACCCGGCGCGCGGCGCGGTCGACGTCCTGGCACGCGACACCGGGAGCCACCGCCTCGACGCCCGCCTGCTGCGCCAGCCGGACGACCTCGTGGACCTCACGCACCAGCTCCGAGGGCTCCCCAACGGAGACGGTGCGGCTCGTGTCCGAGCCGTAGCCGTGCATCAGGCCGCCGAAGTCCAGGACGACGGCGTCGCCCTCCTCGATCGTCCGGTCGCCGGCCTCGTGGTGCGGGTTGGCGCCGTTGGGTCCCGAGCCGACCACGGTGAAGTCGACCTGCTCGTGGCCGAACTCGCGGAGCAGGCGCGCCAGGTCGGCGGCCACCTCGGTCTCCTTGCGTCCGGCGAACCGCACGCCCAGGATCTCGCCGTACGTCGCGTCGGCGGCGGCGCCGGCGGCGTCCAGCCGGGCGAGCTCGGCCTCGTCCTTGACCGCCCGCAGCATCGGCAGCGCCTGCGTCAGCGACTTGAAGGCGACGCGGGGGACCGCGTCCTGCAGGCCCAGGAGGTGCAGCGCCCAGGCCGAGTCGGAGATCCCCAGGGCGCTGGACCCGCCGATCAGCGCGCGGGCCTGGGCGAAGGGATCGTCCCCGTCGGCCCAGTCGACGAAGTGCAGCGCCGCCGCCGCGTCGGCGCCCTCGGCGTCGGGTCGCTCGAGCATCGGGACCATCAGGGTCGGCTCGCGATCGGCGGTGAGGACGAGCACGGTCAGCCGCTCGGTGATCGCCGTGGGCCGGTACCCGGTGAGCCACACCAGCTCGGGACCCGGCGTCACCAGGATTCCGTCGAGTCCAGCCCGGTCGGCCTCGTCGATTGCGTGGCGCATGCGGGCGGCGTAGACGTCCGCGGTGAAGGGCTCCGGGGCGGCCGGGGCCGTCATCGTCCGGTCCCCACGCCGGCCGTCGCGGACGTCGGCAGGGTGTGGAGCGCGGCGGCGGCCGAGGCCGCGGCGTCGTCCAGCGTGCCCGCCGGGGGACGGTGCCGCTTCATCACGAGGGCCATGAGGACGCCGAGGAAGCTGAAGATCGCCATCAGCCACGCCGCCCCCGCCAGGCCGGACGCCAGCGCGTCGGCTTGGGCGGCGCCGTCGGCCGTCTGGTTCGCAATCACCGTGCCGTAGATCGTGGCCGCGAGGGCGGTGGCCACCGCAGCGCCGACGTAGCGGGCCATGTTGGAGACGCCGGACGCGCCGCCCACCTGGCTCTGGGGCACCGCGGCCGTCGCTGCCGACGAGGCCGGCCCGTTCGACAGGCCCATGCCGACTGCGATCAGCACCAGCGGCAGCAGGAACGCGGCGTACTCCCAGGAGGCCTCCGTGAACCCGACGATGACGAAGCCGATCGTGGTGAGGAGGAACCCGACGCCGATCGTCTGCCGGCCCCCGAACTTCGCCGCCAGCTTCGGCACGAGCGGTGCGACGACCACGAGGCCGATCGTGGCGGGCAGCGTGGCCAGGCCTGCCTCGAGCGGACTGAAGTTCAACGTGGCGGGGTCCTGGAAGTACAGGCTCAACAGGTACATCAGGCCGTTGATGGTGCCGGCACCGATGAGGATCGCGATGGTCGAGCCCACCAGGACGCGGTTGCGCAGCAGGGCGAGGTCCAGCAGCGGAACCGCGACGCGGCCCTCGACGACGATGAACGCATAGCCCGCGGCGATCGAGACGGCGAAGCAGCCCAGGGTGGCTGCGGACAGCCAGCCCCAGTCGCCGCTCTTGGTGAACGCGAAGATGAGCGGCGTCAGCGTGGCGGCGATCAGCACCGTGCCGGCGTAGTCGATCGACCGCGGCCGGTTCGGGTCCCGCGACTCGCTCACCGTCATGAAGGTCAGCACCATGCACAGGACGGCGACGATGGCGTCGATCCAGAACAGGCCCTGCCACCCGGTGAAGTCGACGAGGAGGCCGCCCAGGAGCGGACCGGCGGCTGCGCCCACGGCGGCGGCCGCTCCCCACAGGGAGACGGCTCTCAGCTGTTCCTCGCCGTCGTTGGCGACCGACAGCAGGCTCAGGCCACACGCGAGGATCGTCGCGCCCGCCGCGCCCTGGATGACGCGGCCCGCGATGACCATCCCGCCGGTCTGGGCGAGCGCGATCAGGACGCAGGAGATGACGAACAGCAGCAGCCCCAGCTGGAACACCCGCTTGCGACCGAACACGTCGCCCAGCGAGCCGGAGGTGACGATCACGGCGGCCCCGACCAGCGAGTAGCCGGTGACGGCCCACTGCAGCGTCGTGACCGACGTGCCGGTGTCCTCGGAGATGGCCGGCAGCAGGATGCTGACCGCTGACGTGTTCGCATTCACCACCAGCGTGGAGATGCAGGTGGCGGCGAGCACACCGCCCGCGCGGGTGCTCACGGCTGCCTGGTTGTCCATCGGGCTCTCTTCCGTCAGGGTTCGCGGGGCTCGAAGTGCCCCAGGGTGTCATCGCCGGCCTCGACCACGCCGTAGCTCGACTCGGGTATCGGGTTCCACGCCCCGACGAGGTCGCCGAGCGGCTCCGACACGACCACGCGGGTCTCGTCGTCGAGGCCGGCGAAGACGGGATTCTCGGGATACAGCTCACGCAGGGCCGAGAGTGCCGAGCTCACGTAGAGCGTGCGGCTCTGGCCCGCCGTCGAGTAGCGGAAGCCCCAGAGCCGTTCGCCGTCGGTGGTCGCGACGGTCATCTGCATCGCGTCGGGCACCCCGTGCCGGCGCGCGACGGCCTCGACGAACCCGACCATGCGCTCCACGGCCGCGACGGGATCGTCACGCAGCCCGAAGGTGAGGGCGAGGAAGAACATGACCTCGGAGTCGGTCGAGCCGGCCATCGCCGGGTACAGCTGCGGGTCGACGGCCAGCACGAGGTCGCGCTTCAGGGTGCCGAAGTCGTGGATGGCCCCGTTGTGCACCCACAGCCATCGCTCGTACCGGAACGGATGGCAGTTGGACTGCTGGACGGGGGTGCCGGTGCTGGCCCGGATGTGGGCCAGGAAGAGCCCCGAGGAGGTCGAGCGCGCGAGCTCGCGCAGGTTCTGGTCACCCCAGGCCGGGCCGATGCCTCGGAACAGGACGGGCACGTCGTTGCGGCGGGCACCCGGCAGCGACGAGGAGTCGTCGATGCCGTACCAGCCGATGCCGAAGCCGTCGCCGTTCGTGGTCTCCACGCCCATCCGCGAGTGCTGGCTCTGGTCGATCAACGAATGTACGGGCTTGTAGAGCAGCTCCTCCAACAGGATGGGACTGCCCGAGTACGCCAGCCAGCGACACATGGCAGCCTCCTTGGGGAACGCCTCGGTCTCCTCGGCAGCGTGTCCCACGCACACGTCGCGCCGCCTCATCCCGCGAGGATGAGGCGGCCCTCTCGGGCGGTATCCACGATGAGTCCATGCTCACCGTCGGTGTGGAGGAGGAGTTCCTGCTCCTCGATCCCGCCGGGGCGGTCGTCCCCGCGGCCTCCGACGTGGTGCGCGAGGTAGCGGACGACCGGGTGAAGCCCGAGCTGATGACCTACCAGGTGGAGACGGCGACCGCCGTGTGCGCCGACCTCACGACGCTCGAGAGCCAGCTTGTCGACCTCCGCCAGCGGGTCGCCACGGCGTGCGACGCCATCGGCGTGCGCGTCGCCGCGGTCGGGGCGCCGTTCGTGGGCGAGCCCGGACTGGAGTTCGTCACCGACTCCCCGCGATATCGCGCCCTCGCCCTGCGATTCCCGGACGCCACCTCGGGAGGGGGCACGTGCGCCTGCCAGATCCACGTGGGCGTGCCCGACCGCGACCTGGCCGTGCGGGTGCTGGCCCGCCTGCGGCGGTGGCTGCCCACCCTGTTCTCGCTCGGGACGAACTCCCCGGTGTCGAGCGGCCGCGACACGGGCTGGAGCAGCACCCGGTACGTCCGACAGCTGAGGTGGCCGACGTTCGCCCCACCCGAGCCGTGGACCAGCACCGACGCCTACGACGCGAAGGTCGTAGAGCTGCTGGACGAGGGCGCAGCACTCGACGTCCGCAGCGTCTACCACCTCGCACGCCTGTCGCCGCGCTACCCGACGATCGAGATCCGCGTCGCCGACACCTGCCTGGACGCTGCCGACACGGTGATGCTCGCAGGAGTGTGCCGCGCCCTGGTCACCGTGCTCACCGCCGACATCGAGCACGGCCGCCCTGACCTTCCGGTGTCCGGGCCTGCGCTGCGTTCGGCGCTGCTCGCCGTCGCGGTGAGCGGCCGGCCGCCGACCACCGGGCCGGAGGACGTCACGCGTGCCGTCCTCGTCACCCGGCTGCTGCGGACGATCCTGCCGGGCCTGCACGATTCCGCTGAGACAGACCTGGTGCTGGCCGGGCTCGAGCGCGTCCACCGGTACGGTACGGGTGCCGAGCGCCAACGGCGGCTCCTGGCAACGACACCGGATCTCGGTGGCTTCGTCGACGCGGTGACGGCAGCCACGACCGGGGACGGAGCGACACGATGACCGAGGATCGGGAGAGCCACGGAAGCCGCATGCGGCTGGCACGGCGCCTCGCCGCCCTGCATCCCTCCGGCATGATCCACGGCGCCCTCGTCATGGGGGCGACGCTCGCCCTCATGAGTGACAAGACCGCGGCGGAGGTGAGCCTCCTCGGCGCGGGCGGCGTCCTGACGATCTACTGGCTGTCGCACGCCTACACCCACGCGCTGGGCCGGGGGATGGACGGCGACCACGACCACCTGGCGTTGCGGCTGGTCAGGAGCACCCGCCACGAGGCGCCGGTCTTCTGGGGCGGGCTTCCGCCGCTGTTGGTCACCGCCGGGGTGCTGGTGGCCGGCGGGGAGGTCGGTGCGGCGATGCTGGCAGGCCTGTGGGTCACCGTGGTGCTGATGGCCGGCTACGGCTACCTCGCCGCCCACCAGGCAGGCGTCGTCGGCTGGCGCGCGGCCGCCGAGACGACGTTCGCCGCTCTGCTCGGCCTGTTCATGGTCGCGCTCAACACGCTCCTGCACTGATCCGAGCGAGCGCGGGTCAGGCTGTCGTGGTGCGACGGCTGCGGAGCACGAGCTTCACGATCTCCTCCACCACCACGAGCGAGGCCGCCAGGCCGATGCACGTGCACCACTGCTCGAACGTCATCGCTGTGGTGCCGAAGATCCGCTGGAGGAAGTCCAGCGACGTGATCAGGACGATCGCGACCAGAGCGATCCCGTACCGCCGCAGCTGCGTCACCGCCGGCAGCGCGTCGCGGTCGAAGATCGTGTTCTCCTGGTCCCGGCTCAGCAGGGCACCGGCCAGGTGGAACAGCGAGAGCGTCGTCAGCAGCATCGTCGCGCCCAGCACGGCGTCCTCCCAGTCGGCGCCGATCTGGTAGGCGGCGAGCGATCCGGCCGTCATCACGGCTCCCTGGATGCACAGCCGGATCCAGTTCGCGCGCGACAGCACCGGCGCGCCGACGGGCCGCGGCGGGCGCGCCATCAGCCCGCGCGCCGGCTGGTCGAAGCCCAGCGCGATCGCCAGCGGGATGTCCACGACCATGTTCAGCCAGAGGATCTGCAGCGGGTTCAGGGGAGCGCCGTCGGCGATGCCGATGACACCGGCGACGAGGAACACCGCGATGTAGGCCACCAGCGTCGACATCTGGAAGCGCAGGTACTTGAGCAGGTTGTCGTACAGCGTGCGGCCGTACGAGACCGCCTCCACGATCGTGGCGAAGTTGTCGTCGGTGAGGATCATGACGGCGGCCTCCTTGGAGACCTCCGTGCCGGTGATCCCCATCGCCACGCCGATGTCGGCCGTCTTCAGGGCCGGGGCGTCGTTCACACCGTCGCCCGTCATCGCGACGACCTCGCCCCTCTGCTGCAGCATGCGGACCAGGCGCACCTTGTCCTCCGGCGCCACGCGGGCGACGACGCCGATGTCGTCCAGGCGGCCCATGAGCTCCTCGTCGGACATCGCCGCGAACTCGGCGCCGGTCACGGCCTGCCCGGTGATCCCGAGCTCCTTCGCGATCGCCGCGGCCGTGGAGGCGTGGTCGCCCGTGATCATGCGGACGCGGATCCCGGCGTCGCGGCACTCCGCGATGGCGGCCTTCGCCTCGGCCCTCGGCGGGTCGACGATGCCGACCATCGCGAGCAGCGTCAGGTCGTGCACGTGCTGGATGAGGTCGCCGCCGGCGCGCACGACGCCGGGGTCCAGATCGCGCTGTGCGACGACCATGACCCGTTCGCCGGCGGCGGCGATCTGGTCGTTCGCCTCGAGCGCGAGGTGGCGGTTGTCGTCGGTGATCGGCACCACGGACCCGTCCGGCCGGCGCAAGGTGGTGGCCCGGTCGATCAGCACGTCGGGCGCGCCCTTGACGTAGCAGCGCACCACGGGAGAGCCGTCGTCGGCGGTCATCTCGTGGAAGGTCGCCATGAACTTGTACTCGGAGTCGAACGGGACCTCGGCGACCCGCGGGTGAGCCGCGCGGGTCTCGGTGATGTCGAGGCCGCCCTTCGCTCCGAGCACGATCAGTGCCCCCTCGGTGGGGTCGCCGATGAGGCTCTCGCCGTCGAGCACCGCGTCGGCGCACAGCACCATCGGCAGCAGGTAGGGGTCCAGGTCGAGTGCCCCGCCGCCGACATGACTGATCTCGCCCGTGGTCGCGTAGCCCTCGCCCGACACGGTGAACCGGTGGTGGCCAGGGATGACCAGCTCGCGCGCCGTCATCTTGTTGAGGGTCAGCGTGCCGGTCTTGTCCGAGCAGATCGCCGAGGTCGACCCGAGGGTCTCGACGGCGGGAAGGCGCTTGACGATGGCGTGCCGGTTCGCGATCTCGCGGGTGCCCATCGAGAGCAGCGCCGTCACGACGGCGGGCAGGCCCGTCGGGATCGCGGCCACCGCCAGCGCCACGCCGGTGATGAACAGGGTGTCGAACGACTCCCCGCGGGCCAGGCCCAGCAGCAGGACGAGCACGAGCGCGATGCCGGCGATGCCGGCGATGATCTTCGACAGCGAGTCGAGCTGCTTCTGCAGGGGCGTCTTGCCGATCGAGGTCCCCGCCAGCAGGTTGGCGATGTGGCCGATCTCGGTGGCCATCCCGGTGGAGGTGACGATGAACTCGCCACGGCCCCGGGTGACGGCCGTGTTCATGTAGACCATGCAGGTGCGATCCCCGAGCGGCACCTCGGCGCCCTCGACGGGCCGGTCGGACTTGCCGACGGGCAGGCTCTCGCCCGTGAGGGCGGCCTCCTCGATCTCCAGGGTCGCGGCCAGGGACACCCGGCCGTCCGCGGGAATGCGGTCACCGGCCTCGACGAGGACGATGTCGCCCGGGACCAGCTGCTCCGCGTCGACCTCGATGGCGCGATCGTCGCGGCGGACGCGGGCGATCGTCTTCATCATCTGCGACAGGGCCTTCACGCTCGCCTCGGCCTTGGCCTCCTGGCGCAGCCCGATCACCGCGTTGAAGACGGTCAGGCCGGCCAGCACGACGGTGGTCCCGGTCTCCCCGGTGACGATCTGGTTGATGAGGGCCGCGGCCAGCAGGATCACCTGCATGAAGTCCTGGTACTGGCGCAGGAAGGCCCGCCAGCCCGGCTCGGTCGTGCCCTCGTCCAACCGGTTCGGGCCGACGCGGTCGAGCCGCGCCGCCGCCTCCTGCTCGCTCAGGCCCGTCGCCGGGACGACGCCCAGGGCCAGCGCGACGCGAGAGGCATCGGCGCTGACGGGATCGAGGTCGGGTGGCAGCAGATCGCTCGTCGTGCGCTGGTCCGTGGTCATGGAACATCCTCCCGTCGCCGCGAGCGGGTTCGCGGGCATCGGCTCCGTTCGCCTGAGCATGGGCGGGAGGCGATCTTCGCGCCTCATCCCCGATGGGTGAAGCGATCCACCGGTCGTCGCGATGCACTCGGGAGGACATCACCACCGCGAAGGAGACCGACCATGGCCCAGGCGACACTCACCGTCTGGAAGTTCGCGACGCCCGAAGGCGCCGAACGAGCTTCCGAGACGCTCCAGCGGCTCAGCCGGGAGAACGTCATCACGCTGCACGACGCCGCCACCGTCTCGTGGCCGGAGGGCGCAAAGCGGCCGAAGACCCACCAGCTCCACTCGACCACCGGATCAGGGGCGCTGGGCGGGAGCTTCTGGGGCATGCTGTTCGGGCTGATCTTCTTCGTGCCGCTGCTCGGCGCCGCGATCGGCGCGGCGACCGGGGCCCTCGCGGGATCCCTGACCGACGTCGGCATCGACGACGGGTTCATCAACAGGATCCGCGACGAGGTCACCCCCGGGACGTCCGCCTTGTTCGTCCTGACCTCGGACACCGTGCTGGACAAGGTCAAGCAGGCATTCACCGACCTCGGCCCCTCCGAGCTGGTGTTCACGAACCTCAGCTCGGAGCAGGAGAGGGCGCTGCGCGAGGTCTTCGGCGCCGAATGACCGCTACGCGTTGCGCAGCTCGTCACCGTGCACGATCACGGCCCAGATCACGAGGAAGCTGATCGTGATCATCAGGACGGACCAGAACGGGTACGCGGCCATGAACGCGAAGTTCACGATGATGCTCAGCATGGCCACCAGGACCGCCACGATGCGGGCCCAGGTGGCGCCGGACATCAGCGAGAGGCCTGCGAGCGCGACGATGATGCCCCCGATCAGGTGCGCCCAGCCCCATGCGGTGTAGTCGGCGCTGACGACCAGGCCGCTGCTGGCCACGACGAAGTACTCGTCCTTGAACAGCGCGACGAGGCCGGTGATGGCGTGCAGGACGCCGAGCAGCAGCAGCATGAAGGCGGCGAAGTAGACCCAGCCGGCCCATCCGGAGACGGAGGACGGCTGGACGGTCTGGTAGTCGGATGACGGAGTCGTGGGCCCGGCGGGCTCGGCAGTACGGGACATGATGGTGCCTTTCTGGTGAGGCTTCCTCCAGTCTTGGAGCCTGCGCGAGCCACCTGCCTCACCCCTCACGGATGATCCGCTCACCGTGCCATGCGCGCTTGCATGGCAGGAGGATCCGACGGACCCCGGCCAGAAGGTCGCCACCGACGTGAGAAGGACGCAGCGACATGACCACAGCGCGCACGACCCCGCAGAGCTCCGGGGGAGCAGCATTCGGATTCATCGCGTTCGCCGCCGTGATGATGATCATCATGGGCGTCTTCCACGTCTACATGGGGATCGTCGCCCTCGCGAAGAGCGAGTTCTACGTCAAGGTGCCGAACTACGTCCTCGAGGTCGACGCCTCGACGTGGGGCTGGATCCACCTCGTCGCCGGCGTGATCGTCGTGATCGCCGGCTTCGCGATCTTCTCCGGGAAGGGCTGGGCGCGCGGCGTCGGCATCGCCCTGGCCGCGATCAGCATGATGCTGAACTTCGCCTTCATCCCGTACTACCCGATCTGGGCGCTGCTCGTGATCGCGCTGGACGTGTGCATCATCTGGGCCCTCGTGGACCGCGGCACCGAGTTCGGCGCCCGGAACGACTCCTCCCGCGGGCTGATGTGAGGGACGGCAGACCCACGACCTCAAGGAGGCCCGTATGAGCATCGAGAGTGACGCCGGCTCCGGCGTGTCCGGCCGTACCGTCTCCGGCGTCCTGACCTTCGTCGTCGGGGCGGCGGCGCTCACGATCGTGCTCGGCGGGGTCCATGCCGTCTCCGGGATCATCGGGCCCGTGTTCCTCGGACTCGTGCTCACGGTGACGGTGCACCCGATCCGCCGCCGACTGGAGCAGACCCGGCTGCCCGAGTGGGCGGTCTCGTGCCTCATGCTCCTCGCCGCCTACCTGCTCATCGTGCTGATGACGCTCGCCCTGATCGTCTCGGTCGCGCAGCTGGCCTCGCTGCTCCCGCAGTACACGGCCGACATCACCACCACGATCGAGGAGGCCGTCTCGGGACTCGAGCGCCTCGGCGTCGACCAGGACCAGATCGACAAGGTCGTGCAGGCGATGGACCCGTCGCAGCTGGTCGGCCTCGTCGGCTCACTGCTCTCGGGCACGCTCGGTGCCCTGACCGACGTCTTCTTCCTCTTCACGGTCCTGCTCTTCATGGCGTTCGACACCAACGGAGCCCGGAACAACCTCAAGGTGCTCGGATCGCGCTTCGACGCTCTCGTCACGGCTCTCGGGCACTTCGCGATCGGCACCCGCACCTACATGGCCGTGGCAGCGGTCTTCGGGCTGATCGTGGCGGTCATCGACGGCGCCGCGCTGTACGCCATCGGGGTGCCCGGTGCGTTCGTGTGGGCCGTGCTGGCCTTCGTCACGAACTTCATCCCGAACATCGGCTTCGTCATCGGCCTGGTCCCGCCTGCGGTCATCGCGCTGCTGGAGGACGGGCCTCGGCTGATGCTCGCGGTCATCGCCATCTACTGCGTCGTCAACTTCGTGATCCAGTCGATCATCCAACCGCGGATCGTGGGGGAGAGCGTCGGCCTGTCCCCGACACTCACGTTCCTCTCGCTCGTCTTCTGGGCGTGGCTGCTCGGTCCGGTCGGCGCGCTGCTGGCCGTCCCGCTCAGCCTGCTCATGAAGTCCCTGCTGATCGAGGCCGATCCGCGGCTCTCGTGGGCGCTGCCACTGATCTCCGGCCGGCCCGAGTCCTCGGGCTGAGACCGGCCATGGGCTACGACGTGGACGGGGACGGGTCGCCGCTCGCGGACGTGCTGGAGCGCCGCGTGGACGCGGTGATCGAACGGCTGCCGGGGTGGGCCAGGGGTCCCGTGGACTGGTTCCTCTCCACCTGGATCGGGCGGACCCTCCTGCGGGTGGCCGGTGCGTGCGTGCGCGTGGAGATCTTCGACCGTGCCATGACGATCGCCGCGCAGTTCTTCAGCTCGATCCTGCCGTTGCTCATCGTGGCCGTGACCTTCCTGGGATCGGGCTCGGAGCAGATCTCCGACGTGATCGGGGCGACAGGGTCGTCCGAGGAGCTGATCGACCAGGCGGTCCGCGGGTCGAGCACCGCCGCCTTCGGCGTGGTCGGCGCGCTGCTCGTCCTGGTCTCGGCCACCAGTCTGTCCCGCGCGCTGACCCGCGCGTTCGCCGTGGTCTGGCAGGTCGAGCGGCCCCGGATGAGCCTGCGTTCGGCCTGGCGCTGGTTCGCCGTCGTGATGGTCCTGCTCATGGCCGTGGTGGTCGTGCAGAACCTGACCCAGCGCGCGGGGGTCCTGCCGCCGCGGTTCCTCTGGCCCACGGCACTCTCGTTGGCCACCGACGTCATCGTCGCGATCTTCGTGCCCTGGGTGCTGCTGGCCGGTCGCGTGGTCGCGCGCTGGATGGTCCCGGGGGCCGTCGCCTTCGGCCTCGTGATGATGGTGGTCCGGCCCGCCGCCGACGTGTGGCTGCCGTGGGCGCTCGACGTCAGCGCCGAGCGCTACGGGCCCATCGGCATGGCGTTCACCTACCTGGCATGGCTCTACGTCGTGGCCTTCGTGTTCATCGGGACGGCGGTGATCGGCCAGGTGGTCGTGAGCGACCGCGGCCGGGCGGGCGCCTGGCTGCGCGGCCAGCACGGTCTCACCCAGGAGGCATGATGCCCACCACCGCGAACCCCGCGAGAATCGCCGGAGCGGAAGGAAGATCCCGATGACCCAGGACACCGTGCAGGAACCCCACGCCCCTCTCGAGCCCCGAAGGCCCGACGACACGTCGCGGGGCCGCTCGGTCGCCGCCGTGCTGTGCCTCGTGATCGCCGCCGTGCTGACCACGCCCGCGGCGATCGCCTACTGGGGCCAGCGCACGCTCAACGACGGCGAGCGCTACGTCGAGACCGTCGGACCGCTCGTCCAGTCGCCCGAGGTGCAGGAGGTGCTGGCCACGCGGGTGACGACCGCCATCACCGATCAGGTCGACATCGAGGGCCTCCTCGACCAGGCCTTCGCCGGACTCGCCGACGAGGCCCCGCGGCTGGAGCTGCTCGCCGCCCCGATGTCCGCCGCGATCAACGGCGCCATCGAGCGCCAGGTGCGTGCCTTCCTGGCCTCCGACGCGTTCGCCGACATCTGGACGCGGGTCAACATCCGGGCCCAGCAGGCCTTCCAGCGGATCCTCGAAGGGGGCGACGGGGGAGCGGTGTCGCTGCAGGGCGACGACGTCGTCCTCGACGTGTCCGAGGTCGTCGACGAGGTGAAGGCCCGACTCGTCGACCGAGGGATGACCTTCGTCGAGAACGCACCGATCCCCGAGAGCGACCGCCAGATCGTCCTGATGGAGGCGCCTCGCGTGCAGCAGCTGCGCACGATCTACGCCTTCAGCGACCCGGTGGCGCGCTGGGCGCTCCCGGTCGTCGGCGCCCTCTACCTCGGGGCCATCGTTCTCGCCCGGCGCAAGCCGCGGATGACGGTCGCCGTCGGCATCGCGATCGCCGTCAACGCATTCGTGCTGGCCATCGCCCTCGCCGT
Organism: Aeromicrobium choanae; assembly: GCF_900167475.1. Classification (NCBI taxonomy): domain Bacteria; kingdom Bacillati; phylum Actinomycetota; class Actinomycetes; order Propionibacteriales; family Nocardioidaceae; genus Aeromicrobium; species Aeromicrobium choanae. The sequence goes on from NZ_LT796768.1 coordinate 3,266,701, forward strand.
CGGGAAGCAGCTGTTCGCCGACGCGCTCGCGGACACCTCGTTCGGCCCGGCGAGCACGGCCTTCTACGAGACCCTGTCGGCCTACCTCGAGCAGGGGCGCCAGGTCGTCCTGCTGCTCGGTCTGACCCTCGTGGTCGCCGGCTGGTTCCTGGGGACGACGCGTTCGGGCACTGCCGTCCGCACGGCGGTCGGCGGCGGCCTCGAGCACGTCGGCGCCACGGTGCTGGGCGAGAGGCTCGGCCTCGGCTGGCACTGGGTGACCGACAACGTGGCCTGGCTGCGCTTCGTTGCTGTGGGCCTCGCGGCCGTGGTGCTCGCCTGGGGGAACGACATCTCCCCGGAGCGGTGGTGGTGGTCGCTGGCGCTGGCGCTCGTGCTGCTGGCCCTGCTGCAGGTCCTGGTGGGTGCCGGACGGGCCGTCAGGCCGGATCGGGACGCTCGTCCCGGGCCGACAGTCCCCGCCTAGCCGCCGTGGCGAAGATCCTGACCACGGCGCCGAGGACGACCAGGTCGAGGATCATCTGCGTCGTGACCGCCACGCGCATGGCCTCCGACTGCGCCACGATGTCGCCGAAGCCGACCGTGACGAAGGTCGACACCGTGAAGTAGAGGGCATCGGTGTGGTCCAGCTGCTGGCTGAACGCGTCTGGGTCGTCCAGCGATGCCGAGAGGTACCCACGGGCGAAGATCAGCAGGAAGACCGGGATCGCGAGCGCGAGCGCCTCCGCGGCACGGATCACCGGGAAGTCGGACCGCACGATGATCGGCACCTGGACGGCCACCACCGCGGCGAAGACGCACAGCGAGGCCAGGAACCAGGGCAGATCACTGCCGACCTCACGAGCCGGGATCTGGTAGTAGGCGGTGACGAGGACCGTCACCGCCACGACCACCCGCGCGGTGGCTCGCCGGACGAGGGCCCACGCCTCACGTCGGGCGGGGTCGGATCGCGGGCGCCTCATGACTCACATCTGCGCGAGGATCCGTGCCTTCTGTGCGGCGAACTCCTCGTCCGTCAGCGTTCCGGCCTCGTGGAGCCGGCCCAGGTCACTCAACAGGGCGATCGGATCGTTCGCGGGCGGAGCCGGAGCTGCCGGGGGAGGCGGAGGGGCGGCCTCGTACTGGGGTGCGGGCGCCTCCGCCGCCCAGCGCGATGCCTGGCGGCGAGAGACGCGGTTCGAGACGGCGGTGGCCGTCCCGGCGATGGCGGCGGTTCGGGCGACGCCCCTGATGAGTCCTGGCATGGTCGTGTTCCGTTCTGATCGGTGGATCGGTGGGCTCAGCCGGCGGCTTCGGCCGCGTCCAGCGCCTCGGCGATGTCGTCCAGCGGGATGAACCCCGCCGCGACCAGCTCTGCGCCGCTGCGCCGGAGGGCGCTCACGAAGGGGGCCGCCCAGCGGTTCTCGTAGAGCAGCACTGCCGCGGCGCTCCCCGGGGTGAGGACGTCTCCCGCCTCGCGCAGGTCGTCCTCGCCCAGCAGGTCCGAGGACGCTCCCTCGAACACCGCGAGGTCGAGCTCGCCGTCGCCGTCGAGGTCGGCGATCGCCAGTGCGCTGATGGTCCCGTCCTCACCCTTCATCACGAAGGCCAGGTCCAGGACCCGGATGGTTCCGCGTTCTGTGAGGGCGACCAGCTCGCGCAGTCCCTCGCCGGTCATCTTCGCGCCGGGATACTCCACGACCAGGTAGCCGACCGGTCCCCATTCGACCTCGTCCATGACGATGCCGCCTTCCGTTGGACTGAAGGACGCGCGGTGATGCGCGTCTCGCTCACGGTAGGAGCCGCAGGCCTGCGCGGGCCTCATCCTTGGGGGACGAACCGGGGAGGTCGCGCGGGGACCGGCCGGGCGCGAACTCATCTGGTCGTGACGATGAGGCGAGGCGGTGCGACCAGCCAGACTGCATCCACGAGACGTCTGGAGGTCGGCTCATGACGAAGGAACGCCCGCAGAAGCAGGTGTTCGAGGTCCGGATCGAGGGCAGTGTTCCCGACGACGTCCTGCTCGAGCTGAACGACATCCAGGTCGTCACGCGCGAGCTGCGCACCTCGGTGCGCGCCAGCATCCGCGACCAGGCCGAGCTGCACGGCTTCCTCGCCCTGCTGCGCACCTACGGCCTCGAGGTCGTCGAGGTGCGACGGGTCGTCGTTGCCGAAGGCGACCCGAACGAGGACCAAGGCGAGGAGGAGCCGTGACGACCACCGAGTACGAGCTGACCATCGACGGAGGTCTCGGCCCGGTCCTGCGGAACGCACTCGGGCCCGACCTCGAGGCACGGACCGGCACCTACACGACGCTTCGCGCCGAGTCCACGAGTGACCTCGCCTCTCTGCTGGCTGCGCTCCACGCACGCGGACTGCGCATCGAATCGGTCTTCATCGTGGAGCCGCCCGCCGCTACTCTCTGAGCATGACTGGTGACCCGCAGGGGTCCGGGGTGGGGGTCAGCCGCGGCTCGATCATCGAGGCCGCACGTGCTGGGTCGGCACGGGTCGTCGGCGTGACGGCCCCGGCCGGGTACGGCAAGTCGATCCTCCTGGCCCAGTGGGCCGGTGCCGAGCACCGGGTCGTCGCGATCGTGAGGCTCGACCGCTCCGACGACGACGTGGACCGGTTCTTGGATGTCCTGGCGACCGCGTTCTTCAACGCGGTCCGCACGCCCGAGTCCTCCCGGACCACCACGGCGCCGGGCGCGTGGGTGGTCGGGGCACACCGGCTCGCCGCGGCGATGAGCGCCTGCCGGCGACCCTTCGTGCTCTTCATCGACGATGTCCACGTGCTGCGCTCGCCCTCGTGCCAGGAGGTCCTGCGCATGGTGGTCGCCGCCGTGCCGTCGGGCTCGCAGGTCGTGACGGCGAGTCGTCATTCGCAGCCGCACCTCTCGCGACTGCGGGCCGGAGGCGACGCGGCGGAGCTCACGAGCGACCAGCTGGCCTTCGGCATGCGGGAGGCACGTGCCGTGTTCGCGAAGGCGGGCGTCGAGCTGGACCGGGCGGAGGCCGAGCGTGTCGTCGTCGCCACGGAGGGGTGGCCCGTGGGCATCGCCCTCGCCGCGCGCGCCGGGCTGCCGTCTCCCTCGGCCGTCCGCGGAGACGATCGGCACATCGCGGACTACTTCGAGGCCGAGGTCCTCGCCCCGCTGACGCCGGCGCTCCGGGCGTTCCTGCGACGGTCCGCCGTCCTCGACCGTCTGGGTGGTGGTGTCTGCGACGCCGTTCTCGCGCGCCGGGACTCGGCGGCCCGTCTGCGGGAGGTCGAGTCCTCCGTCCTGTTCGTCGCGCCCGTCGGGCCGGGGCGGAGCTGGTATCGCCATCACCGCCTCTTCCGGGAGTTCCTCCTCGCGGACCTGCGGCGCGAGGACACCGACGTCGTCCGGGGTCTGCACGGTCGTGCTGCCGGCTGGTTCGAGTCCGCCGGGGCCCCGGAGGTCGCGGTGGAGCACCTACTGACCACCGACGAGCACGACTGGACGGCCCGGCTGGTCGGGTCGACCGCCCCCAGGGCCTGGCAGGCGGGCGAGGTCGCCACCGTCGAGCGGTGGCTCGCCACGCTCGGGGACGACCAGATCGCCGCGCATCCGCGTCTCGCCGTCGTCCAGGGCTGGGTGGCGACCCTGACCGGACGCCCCGCGGTCGCCGAGCGTTGGCTCGCCCACCTCGATGGAGAGTCCACGCTCGAGACGGCACTCGCTCCGGAGGTGGCCATGCTGCGCTCGGCGATGTGCCCCGGCGGCCCGGACCGCGCCCTGCGGGACGCCCGGTTCGCCGTCGAGAGCCTCGACCGCTGGAGTGGCCGGCGCATGGTGGCGCGCGCGCTGTGCGGCGAGGCCCACCTGCTGCTCGGCGAGTCCGACGAGGCCGTGGAGTCCCTCGAGAGGGCCGCTCGCCAGGCGCAGCAGGAGCGCCGTCACGACGTGGCCATGAGCGCGCTGGCGACCCTCGCCTGGATCTCGATGGATCGCGGCGCCTGGGACGAGGGGGCCGATCACGTGCGCGGCTGCCTCGCGGCACTCGAGGCGCTGCGACCGGCGCCGCACCCGTCGACCCTGCTCGCCCACGCGGCGTCCGCCCGGGGGCACCTGCGCCGCGGCGACTCCTCGGCGGCCGTCCGGGACCTCGCGTCGGCAGTCGCCACGCGCGGCGTGAGTACCTACGCTCGACCGTTCCCCGCGGTGAAGGGCCGCCTGGAGACCGCGAAGCTCCTCTGGGCCACGGGCGACCACGCCGGCGCGCGCGCCCTGGTGCGCGAGCTCCACGACATCGTCCTGGAGCGGCCGGACGTGGGCGTCCTGCGTGGCGAGTTCGACGGCTTCATCGAGATGATGCAGGGCGGTCCCGAGCCGGGCCGCGACACCGTCACCGCCCCGCTGACGCCGGCGGAGCTGCGCGTGCTGCCCTACCTGCAGACCCACCTCACCATCGCCCAGATCGGCGAGCGGCTGTTCGTCTCGCGCAACACCGCGAACTCCGAGATCGCCTCCATCTATCGCAAGCTCGGGGTGTCGAGTCGTGGCGATGCCGTCGTGAGGGCGACCGTCCTGGGCCTGCTCAGCCAGTGAGCCGCCTCACCGAACCCAGGCATCACACGGGCTTCATACGATTCGTGTGATCTGGCGCCGATTCTCCGTCACTAGCGTGCTTGCAGGGGAGGCGGAAGCTATGGTGACACGTCCTTCGAATGACCCGGCAGATCATGATTCGTCTTGGTACGGCGCCACCTTCGGTGGCTGGCCCGGTCTTCCGGAGCGCCCGCGCCAGTTCGTCTCGCGGCCGCGACTGCTCGACCAGCTCGACAGCGAGCCCAGCGCCTCGCTGATCCTCGTCAGTGCCCCCGCGGGGACGGGCAAGACCTCGCTGGTCGCCGACTGGGCCTCGACCCGCACGCCCGGGCGGCTGGAGTGGATCACCTTCGACCCCGGCGACGTGCTGTGGCCGTCCTTCGTCGACGCGCTGGAGCGGCTGGGGATCGCCCTGCCTGCGTCGTCCGCGCCCTCCGGCGACGCGGGCCTGGACCCACGGATGCGCCGCGACCTGGCTCTCGCCCTCGCCTCCGCCCCCGATCCCGTGACGCTCGTCGTCGACGGGTACGAGGTGAGCTCCGCGACCGTCGCCGCCGACCTCGACTTCCTGCTGCGGCACTCCGGTCACCGCCTCCGGCTGGTGCTGCTGACCCGATCCGATCCCGTGCTGCCGCTGTACCGGTACCGGCTCGAGGAGTCGATGATCGAGCTCCGGATGGCCGATCTCGCCCTGGGCGACGACGAGGCCGCCGGCCTCCTGGACCAGATGGGCGTGCGTCTCACGCGCGACTCGGTCCAGGAGCTCAATGCCCGGACCCGGGGCTGGGTCACCGGGATGCGATTCGCGGGAAAGCTGCTGCTCGACCACGACGACCCGGACGCCGACATCGGCCAGGTGATGGGGGAGAGCGGCAGCATCGCGGAGTACCTCATGGGCGAGGTCCTGGCCGACCTGTCGCCGCGGGACCTGGACCTGCTGATGGCGCTGAGCGTGCCGGACATCATCGAGCCGGGCCTGGCGCACGCCCTCGCCGGTGAGGGCACCGACCGAGCGCTGTCGTCGCTCGCGCACGTGAACGTCTTCCTCGAGACCGTGCCGGACCGTCGCGATCACTACCGCTTCCACCCCTTCTTCCGCGACCTGCTGCGAGCCGAGCTGGGATACCGGTCGCCGGAGACCTGGGCGCTGCTGCAGCGCAAGGCCGCGCAGTGGTACGCCGCGGAGGGCCTGCTGGCCCCGGCGGCCCGCCACCACGCCTCGATCGGGGCATGGGAGGACGTCGCGCGGCTCGTGACCGAGCACGACGCCTGGGCGGAGCTGCTCCTGGCCGACCGGACCCACCCACTCGTCCAGGTCCTGCGTGCCGTGCCGGCGGACGTCGAGGCACCTGCCGCCGTCCTCGTACGTGCGACGCTCGCCCTGGCCACGCGGGAAGGCGAGCGATTCGACGGCGAGATGATCCGGTTCGCGGCCGCCGAGGGCGAACGCGGCACCGACGTCGACCTGGCGCGAGCCCGGGCACTGCTGCTCGCCCTGCGGGCCCGCGAGGCCGCCGACCCGGGGGAGGCGCTGGCTCTCGCCGACGCTGCGGAGGAGATGCGGGGGGACCTCACGCGGCGCGACTCGGCGCTGGTGCCGCTCGTGCTCGCGACGAAGGGCATCGCCCAGGTGCGTCATGGGCTCACGGCGGACGCACGGATCAGCCTGCGTGAGGGAGCCGTGGCCGCCGATCGCAGCGGCTCGCCCAGCCTCGTCGTCGAGTGCCTCGGACTGCTGGCGCTCGTGTCGTGCTGCGAGGGAGATCTTGCCGTCGGGTCGTCCGCCGCGGCACACGCGGTCCGGGCTGCCCGTGATGCCGGCATCGCCGTCGAGGACCGCCCCGCTGCCGCGGAGATCGCGTTGGCCTGGGTCGCCGTCGAGCACTTCGACCTGCGCGCGGCCACCGATCACCTGAAGGCGGCCGAGTCCTCGCGCTTCGTCCTGCAGGATCCCGCCTCGCGCACGCTCCTCGCGCTCGTGAGGTCGCGACTCCGTGCCGCCCAGGGCGACCGGGGCGCCGCCGTCAGTGGCGTCACCGCCGCGCTCGACGCCCTCGCGGAGGCCGATCGTTGGCTCGGCGCACGACTGCGCGTGGAGCTCGCGGCGTGGCTCGTCGCGCGCGGCGACGTGCAGACAGCGCGGGAGACGATCGATGGCCTTGACGATCCCACCGTCGCCGGCGCGCTCGCCCTCGTAAGGGCCCAGACGGACCTCGCCGCCGGGAACGACGCGGGCGCGGCCCTCGCAATGGGGGAGGCCCGCGATCCGGCGGCGCCGGTGGCCGTTCGTGTCGCCGCGTCACTCGTGGAGTGCGCGCGGCTGTTGCGGACCGGGTCCGGAGTGCAGGCCCACCGAGTGGTGCTGGAGGCACTGGTGCTCGCCCGCCCCATCACGCTCCGTCGGCCCTTCCACGAGGCTCCGGCACCCGTGCGCCAGCTGGTGCTCCAGGACCGCCAGCTCGCTGCCGCGCACGCCTGGCTGTTCGAGCGGTCCGGTGCGCCGATGACCCGTCCGCCCGTTCGACGTCCGTCGGAGCCCGTCGGCCCGACCGCGCCGGTGGAGCAGCTGACGGAGAAGGAGACCGAGGTCCTGGGCCACCTCGCCGCGCTCCTCACCACCGAGGAGATCGCCGCGGAGATGTACATCTCGGTCAACACGGTGCGGACCCACGTGCGGAACATCCTGCGCAAGCTCGGGGTGTCCCGCCGCAACGCCGCGGTGCGCATCGCGCGCGAGCTCGAGCTGCTGCCCTCCTGAGGGCCGTCGTCCTGCGGCGTCAGTCGCTCACTGCCGTGCCAGCACGATGCGCAGCATCTCCTCGGGGGAGAGGTGATGATCCGCGTCCTCGGCGTCCTCGCCGACGGCGATCTCCACCCAGTGCACCTCACCGGTGAAGTGGTTCGGAACGGGGTAGTCGTCGGCCACGAGAGCGCCGTCCTCGCGTCCGACGTCGCACGTGTCGTCAGCGGAGAAGATCATGGCGGCGGTGGCGTCGACCCGGCCCTCGCCGACCTCGTCCCCGTCGACGTAGAGGCTCACCGTGCCGCCCTTGCCCAGCCCGGGGCCCTCGTAGTCGAACTCCATCCGCACCTGGTGACGGCCGGCCGACAACGCCGGATCGCTGCCGACGTAGTAGCGGTGGATGCCGAACAGGTTGTAGCAGTACCGGAGCCGACCGTCCTTCACATAGAGGCTCCACCCTCCGATGCTGCCGCCCTGCGCGATGATCACACCCTGGGCGTCGGCCGCGACCGTGACCTCGGCCGTCACGGCGTGGGACGCGTTCTTGATGCTGACCACCGAGTGCTCGGAGAGACGTCCCATCCCGGCATAGAGTCGCTGGCGATTGCCGTGGACCAGCTGGGGCCGGCCGCTGACCTGCGCCGACAGGCGCTCCGCAGCGCGATCGTCCAGGGGCAGCACCTGATGGCGAGCCGCCTCGATCAGGAAGAGTCGCTGCAGCTCGTGCAGCTTGTCCGGGTGCCTCTGCGCCAGGTCCTCGCTCTGCGTCCAGTCGGTGTTGGTGTCGTAGAGCTCCCAGACGTCGTCGTCGAAGGCGGGAACGTCCTCGCCCATCAGCAGCCAGGGCGTCTTGTGCCGCGTGACGGCAGTCCACCCGCGGTGGTAGACGCCGCGGTTGCCGAACATCTCGAAGTACTGGGTCTCGTGCCGGTCCGCGGCGGTGCCGTCGTCGAACGAGTACCGCATGGAGACGCCCTCCATGGGCGTCTGCTGCACGCCGTGGACGAAGGTGGGCTCGGCGAGGCCGGCCGCCTCGAGGATCGTCGGGGCGACGTCGATGACGTGGGCGAACTGGGACCGCACCGCTCCGGTGGCCGTGAACCCTCGGGGCCAGTGCACGATCGCTCCGTTGCGCGTGCCGCCGAAGTGCGAGGCGACCTGCTTGGTCCACTGGTACGGCGTGTCCATCGCGTGGGCCCACCCCACCGAGTAGTGGCTGTAGGAGTCGGGGCCGCCGAAGTCCGCCAGCTTCGACATGAGGAACTCCGGGGTCTCCAGCGCGGCCGCTCCGTTGAAGTTGATCATCTCGTTGTAGGTGCCGTTCATGGTCCCTTCGGCCGAGGCGCCGTTGTCGCCGATGATGTAGTACACCAGCGTGTCCTCGAACACGCCGAGGTCGTCCAGCGCGTCCAGGAGCCGTCCGACGTGGTGGTCGGTGAACTCCAGGAAGGCGGCGTAGACCTCCATCTGACGCCGCAGCACCGGCAGCAGCTCCGTGGGCATGTCGTCCCATGCGGGAATCTCGGCCGGGCGAGGCGTGAGCTGGGCATCGGCGGGAATCACGCCGATCTCCTTCTGTCGCGCGAAGATCTCGTCGCGCAGGACGTCCCAGCCGTCGTCGAACCGGCCGGCGTACTTGTCGATCCACTCCGCGGGCACGTGGTGCGGAGCATGTGTGGCGCCCGGGGCGAAGTAGGCGAAGAACGGCTTGTCGGGCATGAGCGACTTCTGGCGTCTCATCCACCCGATCGCCTTGTCGGTCATGTCGCCCATCAGGTGGTAGCCGTCCTCGGGCGTGCGGTCGGGCTCGACCGGCGTGGTGCCCTCGTAGAGCGCCGGGTGGAACTGATGGGCCTCGCCGCCGATGAAGCCGTAGAAGTACTCGAACCCGCTGCCGGTGGGCCAGTTGTCGAACGGCCCCAGCGGGCTCGTCTCCCAGACCGGGACCTCATGGCACTTCCCGAACTGGGCCGTGGAGTAGCCGTTGAGCTTGAGGATCTCCGCCAGAGGGGCGCAGGTGTTGGGGCGGCGCGAGTCGTAGCCCGGTGCCGAGGTGGCGATCTCGGTGACGCCGCCCATGCCGACCGTGTGATGGTTCCGGCCGCTGAGAAGCGCGGCCCTGGTCGGCGAGCACAGGGCCGTCGTGTGGAACCGGTTGTACTTCAGCCCTGCCGACGCGAGCCGCTCGGCGTGGGGTGTCGCGATGACGCCTCCGAAGGCGCTGGAAGCCCCGAAGCCGACGTCGTCCAGCAGCACGACCAGCACGTTCGGCGCGCTGGTGGGCGGACGGATGGGCCTGATGGGCTCGTGATGCGTGTCCGGATCCTTGGCGTCGTAGGTGACCAGGCCGACGGGCGGCCGGTCGGGCACTGGCAGCACATCTCGTCGGGTCGCGTCGTCGTTCGCAGGCATGGGCAGACTCGTTCGGTCGGAGACCACTCGAGGGCGGCGGTCGATGATGCCAGCGTGTGCGCAGCGGGCCGAGGTCTCGTCATCCGCCTGGGATGATTCGGTGAGTTCCGAGGACGTCCGAGGATGGCGCCATGACGGACGATCGCCCGGCGCCCTGTTGCGTGCCGGGCCGGCCGGGGGCGACTCCGCGGCACCACGACCTCGGCCCGCTCCCACCTCCCGCGGAGCGCCGCGGCGTGCGGCAGGTCCAGGTGCCCGGAGGCCTGACCTCCATGGGAGATCCGTTCGGCGACGGGGACCCGAACGACGGTGAGACTCCCGTCCACCGAGTGCGCCTCCAGGACTTCTGGATGGATCACACCGCGGTGACCAATGACGCCTTCGCGGCGTTCGTCGACGCCACCGGTCACGTGACCGATGCGGAGGAGCTCGGCATCTCGGCCGTGTTCGAGGCGAGCTTCGCCGGCAACCCGGGCGACGTGGTCGGTCGCGCTGCCCACACGCCGTGGTGGCTCGCGGTGACCGGTGCCGGCTGGCGCACGCCCGAGGGGCCGGGATCGGACCTCGCCGACCGCGGCGACCATCCCGTCGTCCAGGTCTCGTGGAACGACGCGCAGGCCTATGCCGCGTGGGCGGGGAAGTGCCTGCCGAGCGAGGCCGAGTGGGAGTACGCCGCCCGCGGTGGGCTGGAGGGCCAGCGGTATCCGTGGGGGAACGACCTCACCCCGGACGGCCAGTGGAGGTGCAACATCTGGCAGGGCGTGTTCCCGAGGGTCAACCGCGGCGACGACGGCCACCTCGCCACGGCGCCGGCAGCGGCCTACGAGCCGAACGGGTACGGACTCCACCAGATGGTGGGCAACGTGTGGGAGTGGTGCGCCGACTGGTTCGACGCCCGGTACTACGGGGAGTCGCCACCGGCCTCACCAGCCGGGCCCGCGGCCGGAACGACCCGGGTGATGCGCGGTGGGTCCTACCTCTGCCACGACTCCTACTGCAATCGCTACCGCGTGGCAGCGCGCTCCCGCAACACCCCCGACTCGGCGTCCGGCAACCTGGGCTTCCGGTGTGCCAGCCGGGCCGAGGGGTCCGAGTCGTCCTAGAGTCTCATCGTGAGCCTCACACTCCCGCCGGTCGGCTTCGGCACGTACAAGCTCAACGGCCTGAGCGGCGTCGACGCGATCGTCTCCGCCCTGCGCACGGGCTACCGGCTGCTGGACTCGGCCATGAACTACGAGAACGAGGGCGCCGTCGGCACCGCGGTCCGCAGCTCCGGCGTCCCTCGCGACGAGGTCGTGGTGACGTCGAAGCTGCCCGGTCGGCACCACGCGTACGACCTCGCCGTCACGTCCATCGAGGAGAGCGTGCTGCGCACGGGCCTGGACCACCTGGACCTGCACCTCATCCACTGGCCCAACCCCTCGCGCGACCTCTACGTGGAGGCGTGGCAGGCCCTCATCGACGCACAGCGACGTGGTCTCGTGTTCCACATCGGCGTGTGCAACTTCCTGCCCGAGCACCTCGACCGGCTCGAGCGCGAGACGGGCGTCCTGCCCGCGGTGAACCAGATCGAGCTGCACCCCTACTTCCCGCAGGTCGAGGCCCTCGCGCACCACCGGGACCGGGGCATCGCCACCCAGGCCTGGAGCCCGCTCGGCCGCAAGAGCGACCTGCTCGAGAACTCCGTCGTGACCGCGGTCGCGCGCGAGCACGGGATCACCCCGGCGGAGGCGGTCCTCGCGTGGCACGCCGCGATCGGCACGGTGCCGCTGCCCAAGGCGTCGTCCCCCGAGCGGCAGCGGCAGAACCTCGCCGCCGTGGAGCTCGAGCTCGATCCGGCCGCGGTGGAGCGGCTGACGGCGCTGGGCCGGCCGGACGGGCGGCTGTTCGACGGTGATCCGGCCACCCGCGTCGAGGACTGAGCGGCAGCGACCCCGATGACGACGCCGCGCGCCGTGCCGCGCGCCGTGCTGCTCGTCGTGCTGGCTGCCGTCCTGGTGCGGCTGCCGTTCGTGGCGGTCCTGCCGAGCCCCGACGAGGCCGGTCTGCTCCTCGTCGGTGGTCAGTGGGGTCCGGGGGACTCGCTCTACGGCGACTTCTGGGTGGATCGTCCGCCGTTGCTGGTCGCGTGGGCCGAGCTCGCGGCCCGGGCCGGGGGAGTGGTGGCGTTGCGCGTCGTGGGCCTGGTCGCGGTGGCCCTGACGATCGTGGCGTGCGCGGCTGCTGCGGGACGAGTGTCGGGCGAGCGCCCCGCGCGCTGGGCCGCCGTCACGGCGGCACTGCTCACCGTGAGTCCGTGGCTCGGCGCCGAACGCGTGAACGGCGAGCTGCTCGCCGCCCCGTGGATCGCCGGCGGCCTCTACGCGGCGATCCGCGCCGTTCAGGAGCGGCGAGGGCGGTGGGCCCTCGCGACCGGAGCGGCGATCGCCGGCGCCGTGCTGACGAAGCAGAACCACGCGGACGCCGCGGTCTTCGCCGTGGTCCTGCTGGTGCTGTCCGTCGCGGCGGGGAGCCTGCGCACCGGTGAGGCGTTGGGGCTGGCCGCCGGTGCCCTCGGCGGCGCCGTCCTGGTCACGGTCGTCGTGGTCGGAGCCGCCTGGCTCCGGGGAACCGACCCCGTCGGCCTCTTCGATGCGCTGTTCGCGTTCCGCGTCCGCGCCGCGGACGTGATGGCCGCCGCGCCTCCGGGAGCCCAGGACGGCCGGCAGGCCGAGCTGCTGGGTCGCGCGGCGCTCGGGGGTCAGCTCATCCTCGTGCTCGGCGTCCTGCTGGCGCCCCTCGCCGAGCGCTTCCGGTCGCCCGTCGCGCTGGCCGCGGCCGCGGCCACCGCCTTCGGCTGCCTCTCGGTGCTCGCGAGCGGTAGCTGGTGGAACCACTACCTCGTCGAGCTGGCGGCGCCCGTCGCGGTCGGGACCGGGCTGATCGCGGCGCGAACGCGGATCGTCGTGCCGGCCGTCCTGGCGTACTCCACGGTCGCCGCCGTGATCGGGACGTTCGTCGTGCTGCCGGCCGTCGACTCCGTGGACGGGCCCGTGGCGGCGGGCCGGATGATCGGCGCGTCGTCCCGGGCCGGGGACACCGTCGTCAACGCCTGGGGCCGTCCCGACCTCGTCCTGGCCTCAGGACTGGACTCGCCGTACGAGCACCTCTGGAGCCTGCCGGTCCGCACCGACGACTCCGGGCTGGAGGAGTTCACCCGCCTCGTCTCCGGCGGCGACGCCCCGACGTGGCTCGTCATGAACGGGTCGCTGGGGACGTGGGGGATCGACAGCGACGCCGCGCAGCGGGTCGTCGACCGTCGGTACCGCCGGCTCGCAGGCGTCTGCGGACTCGACCTGCTGGTGCTCCGCGACACGCCGCGCCCCACGCCGGCCGTGCCTGAGGACGTTCGATGCGAGCCGCCCACCGTGCTGAGGTGACCCCGCCCCGCTCATGCGTGAGCCCTCAGCGGTGGGGGCGGCCTCGCTCGACCTCCGCCTCGTCACGGGAGGCGAGCCGTCGGTCCAGCCACGTCAGTCCGGTGAGACAGGCCAGGACCAGCACGGCGATGCCCACGCACGCGACCGCCACGTCGATCCGTCCTGACGTCGCGGGGTCCAGGAATGGGTAGGGGTACCAGCCGGTCGCCCACCCGACCGCCAGCGTCACCGCGAGCCATACGACGGGCCACCCGAAGGCCACGAGCGTCGCCCGACGATCGATGCGGCCGCGGGGGCCGAACACGACCCAGCCGACGACCGCCAGGACCGGCACCCCCAGGTGCAGCAGGCGATCGGCCACGAGGCTCGCACCGTCGAGCTCCAGCAGCGGACGCAGCAGGAAGAAGTGCACGAGTCCCGTGACCGCGATGCCCATGACGCCGGCGAGCCGCAGTGCTCGCCACCAGCGACCGTCGGCCCACGGGTCGCGCACCAGGGCGAGCACCGACACGAGGACCAGCAGGTTGCTCTGGATCGTGAAGTACGCGGCGAAGCGCGCGAGCCGGACAGGCAGGTCGGGGCGCTCGGTCTCGACCAGGACGGAGGCTCCGCTGAAGACCAGCACCAGCTGGAGGAGCAGTGCCACGAGCGCGGTCGCGGCGGTCAGGCCGTGCCAGGCGCGCGGTAGCGCGACGGATCGCCCTCCGTCCAGCGGTCGGTCGCTCGCTCTCACCCGGCTGCTCCGGTCACCGGCCACGTGAGCGCAGCACGACCGCGCCTCCGCCGATCACGGCGACGAGGCCCAGCAGACCCCAGAGGATCGGGGGGCCACCCGAGTCCGGCAGGACACCGTCGCTCACCGGAACAGACCCGGCCGAGTCGTCGTCGGCGGCGGTGTCATCGGCCGGCGGACCGGGTGTCTCCTCGGTCAGTTCGGGCTCCGGTGTCGGAGCCGTGGCCGTTCCGAGGACGAAGTCCTGGTCCTCCAGTGCCTCGCCGTCCTCGGTGATGACGGCATCGAGTGTCCCCGGTCCGACGGGGGACGCACCTGCACCGGGCTGGACGGTCAGGCGGTAGGTGCCCGGGGGCAGGTCGTCGACGAAGTAGCGGCCCTCGCTGTCGGTCCGCGTGCTGGAGGTACCGCCGGGGCCGTCCACACGGATCTCGACATCAGCCGCCGGCGAGCCGTCCGTGCGGGTCACCCGACCGGAGATGCTCCCCAGTCGCCCGAGCGCGAAGTCCTGTCCCGTGACGTCGTCGTCCGTCACGGTGAGCTCGCGCGTCGTCGTCCCCACGTACCCCGGGGGAGGCTGGATCGTCACCGTGTAGGCGCCCGGGGGAGTCCTCGGGAAGTCGTAGGTGCCGTCCGGACGGGTGGACGTGCTCAGGGAGACTGCTCCGTCGCTCGAGGTGAGGTTCACGAGTACGCCCGCCAGGGCTTCGCCCCCGGCCGTCACGGAGCCGGAGACGCCGGGCAGCGAGAGGACGACGAAGTCCTGGTCGGTGATCGGGTCGTCATCGACGTCGATCCCGTCGCGAACGGTCCCCGCGGGTCCTGCCACGTAGCCCGCCGGTGGCCTCACCGAGACCTCGTACCCGTCTCCGATCGGGTTCTCGTCGAAGAGGTAGGCCCCGGCCTGGTCGGTGGTCCTGCTCTCCGTCGACCCGTCCGGGCGGGTCACGGTGACCTCGACTCCGGGCACCGGTGCTCCGTCCCCGTCCGTCACGCGTCCACTGATGGGCTGCGGGACGATGAGGCGCATCGAGAAGTTCGCCCGTGACGCCTCGTCGTTGTCGTTGCCCCGGTTGGAGACGGCTCGCTCGGACGGTCCCACGACGGAGCAGGTCGGGGGAGCCGTGACACGGACGGTGTAACCGGCCTGCGTCGCGTACTCGCCGAAGGAGTAGGCGCCGCCGGAGTCGGCGCGTGTCGTGGCGAGCACGTCGCCGGCGGGGGACACCAGCGACAGGACGGAGTCCTCGACCGGGCACCGGTCGTCGACGGACGTGTCGGTGATCGCTCCGCCGATCGGTCGCGCCCGGCTGACGAACCAGGTCTGATAGACGGGGAACCCCGCGCGCCGGGTGAACGTCAGGCTCAGGCTGCTCAGCCGCAGGTCGGGCTCGAACCACCCACTCGCGCCATCGGTGTCCCGGGCGTCGGCGCTGCCGAGCAGCGTCGAGGTGGTCGGATCCCAGGTGGGGAGGTCGGGAGCGCCCGCATGGTTGAAGGTGCCGGCGAACCAGGAGTCGACGCGAGCGGCCGGGACGGGGCGCCCTTGCGCGTCCGTCGCGGCAACCCGGACCTGGTCGGCGTCGATGTCGCCCAGCACGAACGCCCAGCCCGTGTCCGGGGTCGGGCGCTCGAAGCTGTAGACGGTGGTGGACGGGGCGGTCGGTGCGTCGGCCTTCGGTCGCAGCACCAGGTACGGCTGGTTCCGGCTGCTGCCGTACTTCGCGCCGGGCGGCGTGGAGGCTCCGAGGAACACCGAGCTCCCCGACGCCACCTGGACCGTGGCCCGCGAGTCCGTCGCGACCTGCGCGCGTGGGAATCCGGGAGCCTGCTGGTCCATCACGGTCGTGTAGTTGGTCGAGGCGCCTTCGATCGGACCCCAGGACGCCCATCGATCCGTCACGGCCGAGGCGGGCGCAGGCACGAGCGCGACCACCAAAGCCGCCACGGCGCTCCATCCGATGATGCGTCTCATGTAGCGGAACTCTAGGGCGGGACCCGCCGCGGAGCCACCGCTGCACGTCGCAGCGCGCGGATGAGCCCAACTGCATGACGATCCGCGACCGACCACCCATGATGTTCACGTGACGTCGGAATCCGTGGTGCGCGCGACTGGGCTGACGAAGGTCTTCGACGACCGCGTGGCCGTCGCGGATCTCGACCTCGTCGTGGGGAAGGGCCGGGTGCTCGGCGTTCTCGGGCCGAACGGCTCGGGCAAGTCGACCACCGTGCGGATGCTGACCGGGCTGCTGCGGCCGACCTCGGGCTCCGTGGAGCTCTTCGGCGAGCCCGTGACTCCCGAGTCGGCGCCGCGGCTGCGGGCGCGCATCGGCGTCCAGACCGAGGCCAACCTCTACCACCGGCTCACGGTCGCGGAGAACCTGCGCACGTGGGGCGCGCTGCACGGACTCAGCCGGAGCGCCACCGAGCGGCGTGTGTCCGAGGTGCTCGAGGTCGTCGGCCTCTCCGACCGCCGCGACAGCCCCGTCGGCGCGCTGAGCAAGGGACTGCGCCAGAAGGCCAAGATCGCCCGCGCCCTGCTGTCCGATCCCGAGCTGATCTTCCTCGACGAGCCGACCGCCGGCCTCGACCCCGAGGCGGCGCTCGACGTCCTCGGTCACCTCGCGAAGCTCCGCGCCGACGGGGACACGACGATCGTGCTGTGCACCCACCAGCTGCACGGACTCGAGGACCTGTGCGACGACGTCGTGATGCTCGACCGAGGCCGGGTCGTCGCGGCGGGCGAGGTCACCGAGCTCGTGGCCGCGCACTGGCCGGACCGCGAGTACGTCATCCGCGTCTCCGAGCGCGAGGTCGCCGAGCAGGTCGTCGCCGGGCTCAGGGCCGCGGGCGTCACCGTGCCCGATGCCGAGAGCACCGCGCCCTCGTTGCACGACCTCTACTTCGCCCTGCTGTCGGGGGAGGAGTCGTGAACGGCCCGCGCGTCCGTGCGCTCGTGACGAAGGACTGGATCGAGCTGCGCCGCAACCGCCAGACCCTCCTGCCGATCGTGATGCTGCCGATCGTCTTCGCGCTGGTGCTGCCCGCCACGCTCATCGCCGCCACCAGCCGTCCGGAGGCGCTGGCCCGGCTCGACTTCCTCACCTCCTACCTCGACGGCCTGCCGCCGGACGTCGCCGCCGACCCGACCCGTGCGGTCGTCGAGTACTTCATGGCGCCGATCTTCCTGATGATCCCCGTGGTCATCGCGACGGTGCTGGCCACCGCGGCGTTCGTGGGGGAGAAGGAGCGCGACACGCTCGAGGGCCTGCTGTTCACGCCGCTCACCGACCGTGAGCTCGTGATCGGCAAGATCCTCGTCTCGTGGGTGCCCGCGGTGCTGGTGACCTGGCTCTCCACCGCCCTGTTCGCCCTGGTGGTCACCGCGCTGGCCCGTCCGTGGAACGACGGCTGGTCCTTCCCGAACGGCACGTGGCTCGTGCTCGTCGGCGTGATCGCGCCTCTGGTGTCGTTCTTCGCCATCGGCTGCATCGTCCTGATCTCGCACCGGGCCTCCACGCTGCAGGGCGCCCAGGCCGTCGCAGGACTGCTGGTGCTGCCCGTCATCATCCTGATCATGTCGCAGGCGGCGGGGGCCCTGGCCTTCGACGGAAGGGTCGTCGTGGTGGTCGGTCTGCTCGCCGTCGTGGGCGATCTCGTGGTCTTCCACCTGGCCGTCCGGCGCTTCGACCGGGACCGTGTGGTCACGCGCCTGTGACCTTTTCGTGGTGTGGCATTCCCCACAGGGCCCGCCGGAGGATGGCACCGAAGGCGCGGTAGGGTCGCGGTAATCTCCGGGATCGTGCCGTCGGAAATGTCCGTCGGCACGGGACGGAACATCGACGGGACCGGACCGGCCGGCGGGCTGGTCCAGGAGAGGAACAGGCAGACCGATGGTCGACGTGGACAAGGTCCTGGACGAGGCGGGGTTGAAGAACCCCCACGTCCATGAGTTCGTGAAGCACTGGGCGGGGGTCACCCAGCCCGATCGCATCGAGGTCGTCAGCGCCAGCGATGACGCGCGGCTCCTGCAGGAGGCACTCGAGGCGGGCGAGCTCGAGCCGGCCGGTGAGGGTCTCTACTACTCGCAGAGCTATCACAAGGACACGGCGCGCTCGGAGGAGCGGACGATCGTCGCCACCAGCGACCCCGCCGACAAGGGCGTCTACAACAACTGGCGTCACGCCGACGAGATCAAGCCCGTCGTCATCGGCAACATGACGGGTGCCTCGCAGGGCAAGACGATGTACGTCATCCCCTACCTGATGGCCGCGCCCGGCTCGCCGCTGGAGGCCTACGCCGCCGGCATCGAGCTGACCGACAACCGCAACGTCGTGCTGCAGATGATCCGCATGGCTCGCGTGGGCGTCGACCTCTTCGAGAACCTGAAGGACCCCGAGAGCTTCGTGCGCGCCGTGCACGTCACGGGCGACCTCGAGAACCTCGGTCAGGGCACCCCCGACGACAAGCGCTACTTCGTGACGGTCGCCGACGAGCGCACGATCCTGCACTTCGGCTCGTCCTACGGCGGAAACGCGCTGCTGGGCAAGATCGCCCACGGCCTGCGCCAGGCGAACTGGGACGGCTGGGCGTCGCGCAAGTTCCTCGCCGAGCAGTACATGCTCATCGCGATCCAGGACAAGGAGACCGGCAAGAAGTACCACATCGCCGGTGGCTTCCCGAGCGCCTCGGGCAAGACGAACCTCGCCATGATGGTGGCCCCGGGCGTGCTCGGCGACCGCTACTACGTCGAGTTCTTCGGCGACGACATCGCGTGGCTGTGGGTCGGCGACGACGGCAAGCTCTACGGCATGAACCCCGAGTTCGGTGTGTTCGGCGTGGCGATCGACACGAACGCGATCACCAACCCGAACGCGCTCGCCGCGGTCCGCGAGGGCACCGGCGCCATCTTCACGAACACGGCGTACAACGTGAACACCCACGAGACGTGGTGGGAGGGCAAGTCGCCCGACTACCCCGAGGACGTCGAGGGCTGGCGCGACTGGAAGGGCCACCTCATCTCCGAGCGTCCGGCCGACGAGCAGCGCTCGAAGGCCCACGTGTGGGCCCACCCGAACTGCCGCTTCACGTCGACGATGACGAACGTCCCGAACGAGTCGCCCGACTACAACGACCCGGCTGGCGTGCCGATCGACGGCATCATCTACGGCGGCCGCACGCGTGACCGCGAGCCGCTGATCCGCGCGATCGAGGACCCGGCCGAGGGCGTCTACGACGGCCTCACCCTGGGCGCCGAGGCCACGGCCGCGGCCGAGGGCGTGGCCGGCCAGCTGCGCTACGACCCGATGTCGATGCGTCCGTTCCTGGCGCTGCCCGAGGGTCGCTACGCCCAGCACTGGCTCGACATCCTCGACCAGGTCACCGACAAGCCGCTGTTCGCCCACGTGAACTGGTTCCAGCGTGACGCCGACGGCGGCTACCTGTGGCCCGGCTACAGCGAGAACCTGCGCGCCCTGCTGTGGATGATGGACTTCCGCGAGGGTCGTGTCACCGGCACGAAGACCCCCGTCGGCATCGTCCCCACCAAGGACGAGCTGAACCTCGAGGGCCTGGAGATCGACGACGCCATCCTCGACCAGCTGCTGGCGATCGACGTCGACCGCTGGAAGCAGGAGATCGGCCTGCGCGAGGAGCACCTCAAGCAGTTCGGCGGACTGCCCGAGCGCATCTGGGAGGCGCACCGCCGCGTCGCCCAGGACCTCGACGAGGCCTGACGCACCGAACGAAGGGGCCCCACCGCATCGCGGTGGGGCCCCTTCCTCATGCCGGCCGGGGCCGCTCGGCCCGCACCACCAGGGCGACCCCCACGACGACGATCGCGCCACCGGCGACGATCGCGCCGGTGAGCGGCTCGGCCAGGATGAGGGCGCCGAGGAGCACGGCGACCACGGGGTTCACGTAGGCGTAGGTCGACACGAGCGAGAGCGGCGCGTTCTGCAGCAGCCACACGTACGCCGAATAGGCCACGATCGACCCGAACACCACGAGGTACCCCAGCGCGATCCACGAGGACGTGGAGGCGTGGCCGAAGTCGCTCAGGCGCTCCCCGCTCACCGTGCCGATCACCAGGAGGGTGATCGCAGCGGCCAGCATCTCCCAGACCGTGGCGACGAACGGGTTCGCCGGCATCGGCATCCGCTGGGACATGAAGGAGCCGACCGACCAGGACAGGGATGCGCCGACGATGATCAGGATGCCGGCGGTCGTCCCGCCGGAGCCGCCACCGGGCAGCACGAGCACGGCGAGACCGACGAAGCCGACCAGGACCCCGGCCCAGGTGAGCAGCCGCGGGCGGGCACCACTGGCGAAGCGGAGCAGGATCAGCCAGAGGGGAACCATCGCGACGAGCAGCGCCGCCATGCCCGACGGCACCGTGCGCTCGCCGAGCACCACGCCGCCGTTGCCGCCGGCGAGCAGGAGGATGCCCACGATCGCCGATCCTCGCAGCTCGCGGGGTCGGACCTGCAGCACCCGCGGCCCCGACCGCACCGCCAGGAACGTCCCCATCAGGACGGCGGCGGTCAGGAAGCGGGCGCCGGCCGAGATCAGCGGCGGCATGTCCTCGACGACGACTCGGATCCCCAGGTAGGTCGATCCCCACGCGACGTAGACCAGCACGAGCGCACACCACAGAGCGCCGGTGGAGGCGCCCGTTCGCTGGCTGGTGGCTGGCTGTGCTGTCATGACCGTCCTGTCCTCGTGGTCCTGACACCCATCCAACCCGGACGCGCTGACAGAACTCCAGCGGATCACCGCCATCACCCGCAGGGATCCGGCCAAACCCTCCGCGGCGGCGTCAGGCGGTGGGCAGGGACCAGGCGTTGCCGCCCTCGGCCTTGAGCCCCAGGGCGCGGGCGCGCTTGGCGACCCAGGCCTGCTCGGCCTTCTTCAGCGAGCCGAGCTCGAAGCGCGTGCCCCAGCCGAAGGGGGACGTGCCCGGGATGTCGACGAGCGTGCCCTCAGGGCCGCGCTGGATCTGGCCGACGATGTCGCGGTACCCGGCGCGGAACTCCAGCCGCTCGCCGAACCTGCCGCGGAAGTCGGCCGCGAGCCGCTTGGCGCGCTTGGCCACGTCGCAGCGCAGCATCGCGTCGCCGGTGGCGCACAGGACGCCGCGGGGGACCTGGCCGTTGCTGTAGCCGCCCCAGCCCTTGCCGGCGCCGCTGTTGGTCAGGTACTGCACGAGCACCGGCATCGGGTCGATGAACTTGCCGTCGACCTGGATCTCGAAGTGCAGGTGCGGCCCCGTGGAGTTGCCGCGTGAGCCGACCAGCGCGATCTCGTCACCGGCGTTGACGGTCTGACCGTCCTGCACGAGCACCTTGGAGGAGTGCGCGTAGCGCTCGGCCGTGCCGTCGGGGTGCGACACCGTGACGAGGGTGCCGGCCCAGCCGACCTCCTGCAGGCTCACGACGCCACCGCGCGAGGCGTAGATCGGGGTGCCGGCGGGTGCGGCGAGGTCCTGGCCGGTGTGGGTGGACTGCCACATGCTGCCGCCCATGCCGAAGCCCGCCGAGATCGAGTACGTGCCCTGCTTGAGGGGGAAGGTCCAGCCCTGGCGCGTCGCCGCGGTCGCCTTGGTGGCGTTGCAGACGGTGGTGGGGGAGGAGGCGGTGCCCTTCGGCGGGGTGTTGCGGCCCGTGCCGAGCGAGGGGCGGGTGACGGCGAAGGGCTTGGCCGGCACGAGCGAGACGCCCACCTGGGCCCGCGTGGCCGGAGCGTCGATCATCCGGCCGTCGCCGATGTAGACGCCGACGTGGTGGACGCCGGAGGCCTTGGTCGCCGAGAAGACGAGGTCACCCCGGAGCAGCTGCTCCTTCGGGACCTTCACCGTGCGGGCGTACAGCTGGGCGGGGGTGCCGGTCAGGTCGTAGCCGCCCTTGACCCGCAGGAGGCCGCCACAGCTCCAGGCGCCGGAGGCGTTCCTGGCGGCGTAGTCGTCGCCGATCCGGCCGACCAGCGCGTCGATCATGCGGATGGTCTGCGCGGGCAGCACCTGGACGGTGGTGGAGCCGACCGTGGCCCTGCCGACGCCGCGCCGGGCCTTGAGACGTGCGGCCGGCGGGGCCTTGACGCCGAGCCGGGCCAGTCGCTTGGTGTAGCGCTTCCACGACGTGGTCACCGAGGAGTTCCACGACTCCTGCTCGACCCGGGTCGGGGGCAGGCCCTCGGGCGTGGACGAGGCGCCGAGGCCGAGCTGCTTCGCGATCTGGCCGACCTGCTTGAGCTGACGGGCCGCGCTGGCCTCGGCCTTCTCCGCGATCTTGGTGGCGCGGTCGGCGCGGGCCTGGAGCACCTGCGCCGCGTCGAACGCCCGCTTGGCGTCGCCGAGGTGTCCCTCCTGGGCCTCGGTGACCTGCTCGGTGCTGAAGATCCCGGTGATGAGGTCCTCGGGGTTCTCCGCCGCGGCGAGCGCCGTGAGCTTCTGGGCGAAGGGGTCGCCGTTCGGGGACATCGCGTACTCGACCACCTGGGCCACGTACGCCCGGGCGATGGTGCGCTGCCGGTCGGCGTCGCGCTGGCGCTCGACGGCCTCCTTGCGGCGGTCCTCGGCCACGCTGAGATTGGCCTCGTAGCGCAGGGCGAGCGTGGTCAGCTCGGTGACGGCGCTGGGGGCGATCGCGAGCGGATCGGGGACGTCCATGGACGGCGTGGAGGAGCTCGCCCCGGTGGTCGGGGGAGTCGTGGGGTCCACGGCGTGAGCGGCGGTCGGAACCGCCAACGCGGCGATCGTGACCGTCACTGCCGCGAAGACCCGAGTCAGACGCACGTGTGACACCTCCACGGGTGAGTGAACCACGTGCTCCAACCCCCTGTTCACGCTATCCCCATCAGTCACTCCTGTGGTGCCATCGGCTCTGGTCCCGAAGGGCCAGAAACCCTCCGAACAACCGCCGGATAGGCTGATGGAGTGCGTCTGACTTCTCTTGTGCTCCTCGTCACTGCGGTCCTCGTGGGATGGTCGATGCCTGCCCAAGCGCACACCTCCCTGATCTCCTCGGACCCCACGGAAGGGGCTCGACTGGAGTCGGTTCCCGAGCGGGTCGTGCTGACCTTCACCGAGAACCTGCGCGAGCCGTCGGAGGCCGGCGTGATCGTCGACGGGAAGGCCATCGACTCCAAGGTGCAGGTCGACGGTCCGCGTGTCGTCGTCACGCCGTCGGCCGATGCACCCGATGGCGCGTACGAGGTCAATTATCGCGTCGTCTCGGCCGATGGCCACCCCATCACCGGAACCATCGCCTTCACGGTGACCAATCCCGACGCGGTCGCCAACGAGGCGCCGGCCGACGAGGGGACCCCCACGACCGTTCCCTCCGAGCAGATCTCGGCCGATCCGGCCGATCCCACCGAGACCGCGGCCGACGCGAAGGACGACTCCGTCTGGTCCTCGCCCCTCGTGCTCGGCGCGCTCGTGGTCGTCGTGGTGCTCGCCATCGGCGGCGCCACCGTGCTCCGCCGCCGCTCGACGTCGCCGGACGATGACCGCTCCTGACCGCCCCGGGCTCCCGTTCGCCGCTGCGGTCGGCGGCCTGGGCCTGCTCGCGCTCGTCGCCGTCGTCGTCCTGAGCGGTGCCACGCCGCAGCCCGCGCCGGCGGGCCTGCCCGACCCCGGGCCCGTCGTCGGCTGGGCCATCCCGATCTCCCGCTTCCTGTCCAACCTGCTCGCCACCGCCACGGTCGGCTTCCTGCTCGTGGCGGTGGTGCTGCTGCCCTCGGGCGAGCGGCTCGAGGGTCTCGCCGTCCAGGCGGTGCGGATCGCGTCGCGCACGGCCTGGGGCTGGCTCGCCGCGTCGCTCGTCTTCTACTGGGCCAACGTCGCCGACCTCTACGCCCGTCCGATGCACGACGTGGGGATCGGGCAGCTCTGGGACTTCGCCTCGGTCTTCGCCACCGGTCGCGGCCTGCTCGTCCAGGCGCTCGCGGCACTCGTCGTGGCGCTGTGGACCTCCTGGACCTTCTCGGTGCGCCAGCTCGCGATCTGCGTGGGAGTGGCACTGCTGGGCATCTCCGCGGTCGGGCTCACCGGACACTCGGCCTCGTCCGGCTCGCACATGCTCGCCACCGCCAGCCTCGTGCTGCACCTGGTCGGCGTCGTGCTGTGGGTGGGCGGCCTGATCGCTCTCGGCTGGGTGGCGCTGCGCCGCAGCCGCCGCCTCGAGGACGCCGTCGCCCGCTACTCGACCCTCGCGGCCTGGTGCTTCGTCGTGGTCGCGGTCTCCGGCGTGGTGAGCGCCTCGGTGAACCTCGGCTCGCTCGGGGGACTGGACTCCACGTACGGCCTCCTGGTGGTCCTGAAGGCCGTCGCGCTCATCGGGCTCGGGGCCATCGGCGTCGCCCAGCGGCGGCGGTTGCGCTCGCGGGGCGCCGGCTTCGCGCGCTTCGCGATCCTCGAGGTCGCGCTGATGACCGTGACCTTCGCGCTGGCGGTCGTGCTCGGACGCACGGCCACGCCGGTGGGGGAGGACGTGCTCACCACGCCGGCCGAGCTCCTGCTGGGTCGCTCGCTGCCGCCCGAGCCCACGGTGACGCGGGTCCTGTTCGGCTTCTACCCCGACGGCATCGGCCTGGCCGTGGTCGGCTTCGGCACGGCGCTCTACGTCACCGGCCTGCTGGTGATGCGCCGACGCAATGACGCATGGCCGATCGGCCGCACGATCAGCTGGTTCCTCGGCCTGACCATCGTCGCGTGGGCGACGTTCGGCGGCCTGGGGCAGTACTCCAGCGTCGCCTTCAGCCTCCACATGGTGTCCCACATGATGCTGTCGATGGTGGCGCCGATCTTCCTGGTGCTGGGCGCGCCGATGACCCTCGCCCTGCGCACGCTGCCCGGACCGCGACGCCCCGGCGAGCACTCGCCCCGGTCGCTGCTGCGCGACGCCCTGCACTCGCGGGTGTCCCGCTTCTACACGAACCCGATCGTGGCCGCGGTGATCTTCCTCGGCACGCTGTACGCCGTCTACTACTCCGGCCTGTTCGAGTCGATGATGCGCACGCACTCCGGCCACGCCTTCATGGAGCTGCACTTCCTGCTCTCGGGCTTCCTGTTCTACTACGTCATCATCGGCGTCGACCCGTCGCCGGTGCGGCTCAGCCCGCTGGCCCGATTCGGCGTGCTGATGCTCTCGGTGCCGTTCCACGCGTTCTTCTCCGTGGCACTCATGTCCGCCGACGTCGTGATCGCCGAGTCGTACTACCAGGCGCTCGAGCGGCCCTACCTCACCGATCTCGCGCAGGACCAGTACCTCGGCGGCGGCATCGCTTGGGCGATGGGCGAGATCCCGCTCCTGCTGGTCATCGGGGCGATCTTCGTCCAGTGGTTCCGGTCCGACTCGCGCGAGGCCACCCGATCGGACCGGGCCGCCGACCGCGACGACGACGCGGCCCTCGAGCAGTACAACGCCTACCTCGCCGGCCTGAGCGACGACGCCTCGCGTCGCTGACGCACCCGGACACACCACTGCCCGGCCACCTCACGGTGACCGGGCAGTCGTGTGGTTCGCCCCGGCCGGGGCAGGAGGTCAGAAGAGGATCTGACCGCCGCTCGTGGCCGCGGTGAAGCGCTCCTGGGCGTCGGCCCAGTTCGCGATGTTCCAGAACGCCTTGACGTAGTCGCCCTTGACGTTGAGGTAGTCGAGGTAGAACGCGTGCTCCCACATGTCGAGCTGGGAGATCGGGATCAGGGTCGCCGGGATGTTGGACTGCTGGTCGTAGAGCTGGACGATGACCAGCCGCTGACCCAGCGTGTCCCACGCGGTGATGGCCCAACCCGAGCCCTGGATGCCGAGGGCGACCTGCTCGAACTGCGCCCGGTAGGCGTCGAACGAGCCGAAGTTGTCCTCGATGGCGGCAGCCAGCTCACCGGTCGGCTTGTCGCCGCCGTCCGGCGAGAGGTTCTTCCAGAAGATGGAGTGGTTGATGTGGCCGCCGAGGTTGAACGCGAGGTTCTTCTCCAGCAGGTTGATCGTGCCGAACTCCTGGACCGAACGCGCTTCCTCGAGCTTCTCGAGGGCGGTGTTGAGGCCGTTGACGTAGTTCTGGTGGTGCTTGCTGTGGTGCAGCTCCATGATCTTGCCGGAGATGTGGGGATCGAGTGCCCCGTAGTCGTAGGGCAGGTCGGGCAGGGTGTAGTCGGCCACGCGTCCTCCTGGTCGTTGTGGATGAAGTACTCGTTGGGTTCAAGCCTCAGTCTGTCAGTTGTGTTCCCCGAGGCAAGGTCAGCCCGGATCGCGGGACCGCCGCCGGTAGGCTGTGGCCGTGGCAGGCAAGCGCGTTCGCCGGATCGAGGGCGAGGAGGAACTCGAGGTCGCTCCGACCTCCGAGGCCGACTCGCGCTCCGAGCGAGCCGTTCCCGTGCCCGAGCCGGTGGAGCCCTCGGTCGATCCGCGGCCCGACCCTCGGCCGAAGGCCACGGAGGAGTCCACCCCCGAGAAGCCCTCGCTCAGCGGCGAGCTCTTCACGGTGCCGAACCTGCTGAGCGCCATCCGGATCCTGCTGGTGCCCGTCTTCCTGTGGCTCGTGCTCGTCCCGGAGGCCGACCTGCTCGCGATCGGCGTGCTCGTCGTCTCCGGCATCACCGACTACCTCGACGGCAAGATCGCCCGCGCCACCGGCAAGACCACCCGGCTCGGCGCGGTCCTGGATCCGGTGGCCGACCGGCTCTACATCCTCGCGGTCGTCGTGGGCCTGGGCCTGCGCGACATCATCCCGTGGTGGCTGGCCGTGATCCTGCCGCTGCGCGACGTGGTGCTGTTCTCCCTCGTCCCGTTCCTGCGCACGCGCGGCTTCAGCGCCCTGCCGGTGCACTTCCTGGGCAAGGCCGCCACCGCCGGACTGCTCTACGCCTTCCCGCTGCTGCTGCTCGGCGACGGTGACGGCGCCGTCGCCAACCTCGCCCGCGTCTTCGGCTGGGCGTTCACCATCTGGGGCGTCAGCCTCTACTGGTGGGCCGGCATCCTCTACGCCGTCCAGGTGCGGCGTCTGCTGACCTCGACCCCGCGGGTGCGATGAGCGAGCGGACCGAGGAGGCCTCCTCGGTGCGGGAGGCCGAGTCGATCCTCGACCGGCTCGCGGCCACGGCTCTCGACGACGACTACTACGTCGCCCACGACACCCCTCCCGGGCAGGTCTCCAGGCTGCTCGCCGGCGTCGCGGTGGCGGTCTTCGCGCTCATGATCACCGTGGCGGCCGTCCAGACCCGCATCGACCGGCCGGCCACCGAGGTCGAGCGCAACGCGCTGATCGAGAACATCCGCGTGCGCGAGGACCTGGTCGCGAACAAGCAGGAGACGGTCGCCGGCCTGCAGGGCGAGATCGCCGACCTCCAGGCCGAGTCCATCGTCGACGGCCCCGGCACGGAGGCGCTGCGCGTCGCGGCCGGGTCCACGGCGGTCGCCGGCCCGGGCGTCGAGCTGACGGTCGAGTCGTCCGCCAACGAGGACCGTCCCGGCGGGCAGCTCACCGACAGCGACGTGCAGCTCATCGTGAACGGCCTGTGGCTCGCCGGCGCGGAGGCCGTGGCCGTCGGGGGACACCGGCTCACGTCGACGTCGGCGATCCGCTCGGCGGGCGAGGCGATCACCGTGAACTACCGATCCGTCACCGAGCCGCTCGTGATCGCGGCGATCGGTGACCCGGACTCCCTGCAGAACCAGTGGGAGCAGGGGCCGTCGGGCCGCTACCTCGCCGCGCGCGCCGAAGCCGATGGCATCAGGTTCGCCGTGCGAGGATCAGACGACGTCGAGCTGCCCGCCGCCCCTGAGTCGCGGCTGACGGTCTCGGCCGAACCCTTGAGGAGGAGCGTCTCGTGATCCCGGTCATCGGTCTCGTGGTGGGTGTCACGATCGGCCTCGTGCTGCAGCCCACGGTGCCCACCGCGCTCCAGCCGTACGTGCCGATCGCCATCATCGCCGCGCTCGATGCCGTGCTCGGTGCCGCGCGCGCGTTCCTCGAGGGCCGTTTCGACGACCGTGTCTTCGTGGTCTCGTTCGTGTCCAACGTGGCCATCGCGTCGGTGATGGTGTTCCTGGGCGACCAGCTCGGCGTGGGCTCGCAGCTGTCCACCGGCGTCATCGTCGTCCTGGGCATCCGGATCTTCGCCAACTCCGCCGCCATCCGCCGGCTGATCTTCCATGCGTGACCTCCGCAGCCGCTCGGCCTGGGTCGTGGCGCTGCTCGTGGGTCTGCTCGCGTTCACCATGACGGTGCAGTGGAGCCAGGACGACGAGACCGACGACTTCAGCGGGGTCCGAGGCGTCGAGCTGGCCGAGCTGCTGAAGTCGCTCGACGCGACGAACACCCGCCTGTCACAGCAGATCGAGACCCTGCGCGCCTCGCGGGACGACCTGCGCGACTCCAGCGAGAGCTCGGCCGAGGCCCGCAAGGCCGCGGTCGAGCGGGCCAACTCGCTGGCGATCCTCGCGGGCACCGTCGGCGCCGAGGGGGCGGGCATCGAGATCTCGATCACCGCACCCCCGGGGGCCGTCACAGCCTCGGTGCTGCTCGACGCGGTGCAGGAGATGCGTGACGCGGGCGCCGAGGTCATCGCCCTGAACGGCGTGGCTCGCGTGGTGGCCCAGACGTGGTTCCTCGACGACGACGCCGGGGTCCGCGTCAGCGGCCGGGTGCTCAAGCCCCCGTACGTGATGGAGGTGATCGGGGACCCCGAGACGCTCGCCGACGCCGTCACCTTCCGCGGCGGGCTCGCCGATCGTGTCGAGAGCCGCGGGGGAGACGTCTCGGTCGAGGAGCGGCAGCGCATCCGTGTGACCGCTGTGGCTGACACCCCCGAGCCCCAGTACGCTCGACCCGCGAACGACTGATCGCCTGAAGATGGAGGACGACCATGATTCCTGAGGACCTGTTCTACAGCGCCGAGCACGAGTGGGTGCGCGTCGAGGGCGACGTCGCCATCATCGGCATCACCGACTTCGCACAGGACCAGCTCGGCGACATCGTCTACGTCGACCTGCCCGCCGAGGGCGACTCCGTGGATGGGGGCACCGTCGTGGGCGAGCTGGAGTCCACGAAGTCGGTGTCCGACGTCTTCACGCCGGTCTCCGGCGAGGTCATCGCGCGCAACGACGCGCTCGAGGCGACCCCCGAGGTGATCAACTCCGATCCCTACGGCGAGGGCTGGCTGCTGAAGGTCCGTACGAGCGAGGACGACGTCACGTCGGGCCTGCTCACGGCCGAGGCGTACTCGGCTCTGGTGACCGGCTGACCGGTCGGGCCACGGGTGTTAGGTTTGGGTTCGAAGGAACTTTGAACCCCCACTTGAGCAAACCTTCAAGCTCTACTTGAGACGGAGTTGATCGCGGTGACGACGCCGGACGGTTTCGATGAGACCAACTTCATCCCGGTCATCGACGCCGACACCGAGGAGATGTCGGCCGGCGACGTGTTCGCGGTCGAGAACCTGCAGGTCGGCAACGCGATGCTCCTCGTGCAGCGCGGGCCCGACGCCGGCTCGCGCTTCCTGCTCGACCAGGACGTCGTCTCGGCCGGCCGGCACCCCTCCAGCGACATCTTCCTCGACGACATCAGCGTCTCCCGCCGCCACGCGACCTTCTCGCGCCGCGGGAGCGGGTACGTCGTCACCGATCTGGGCAGCCTGAACGGCACCTACGTCAACCGCGACCGTATCGACGGGGACATCCCGCTCGCGGGCGGCGACGAGGTCCAGCTCGGCAAGTACCGCCTCATCTACTTCCCCGGCACCGTGGCCTCCGAAGGTGGTCAATGACCACGAGTGAGGCCGGGCGCGAACCGCTGCTCGGCATCTCCCAGGTGATCGCCGAGCTCTCCGGCGAGTTCCCCGACATCTCGCAGAGCCGGATCCGGTACTACGACGAGCAGGGCCTCGTCGAGCCGCGCCGCACGCCCTCGGGCTACCGCAAGTTCAGCTACGGCGACGTCGAGCGGCTGCGGTTCGTGCTGCGCATGCAGAAGGACCGCTACTGGCCGCTGAGCCACATCCGGCAGGTCCTCGACCAGATGGACTCCGGCGAGGTGCCCGACACCGAGCTTCGGGCCACCCTGCGCGTGCCGCAGGTGACGCTCGCCG
Source organism: Aeromicrobium choanae (assembly GCF_900167475.1). Lineage (NCBI taxonomy): Bacteria > Bacillati > Actinomycetota > Actinomycetes > Propionibacteriales > Nocardioidaceae > Aeromicrobium > Aeromicrobium choanae. Next base: position 3,296,650 of record NZ_LT796768.1, read on the forward strand.
CCGACGGCACGCCCACGCCGCAGTCGATCACCGAGGGCGGCGGGTCCACCCGCATGACCCGCGACGAGCTGATGGACGCGGCCGGGATCGACGCCCAGACCCTCGACCAGGTCGAGGAGTTCGAGCTCATCCGGCGCCGTCCCAATCAGCGGTACTACGACACCGACGACCTCGTCGTCGCGTCCCTCGTCGGCCAGCTGGCCGAGCTGGGCCTCGAGCCGCGTCACCTGCGCGGCTTCCGCAGCGCCGCCGACCGCGAAGTGGGCCTGCTCGACCAGGTCGTCCCGCCGGCCACCCGCCAGCAGTCCGGGGCCGCCGCGAACCTCGCCGAGCTGGCCGCGCTCAACGTGCGCCTGCACACGGTGCTCGTCCGCGCCGGCCTGCGCACCTGACAGGAGGTCGCCGTGCGCGAACTCGACATCGTCGGAGTCCGGGTGGAGATGCCCACCAACCAGCCGCTGATCCTGCTGCGCGAGCGCGAGGGCACGCGGTACCTGCCGATCTGGGTCGGCGCGATCGAGGCCTCGGCCATCGCCTTCGCCCAGCAGGGCACCGTGGCCCCACGACCTCCGACGCACGCCCTGATGGCCTCGATCATCGAGGGCCTGGGGGACGAGCTGACCGAGGTCCGGATCGTCGACGTGCGCGACGGGGTCTTCTACGCCGAGCTCGCGTTCGCCGGGGGAGCGGTCGTCGACGCCCGCCCGTCCGACTCGATCGCCCTCGCCCTGCGAACGGGAGTCCGCGTGGTGTGTGCCGAGGACGTGCTCGACGTCGCCGGCTTCGCCCAGACGCCCGACGAGGACGAGCAGGTCCAGCAGTTCCGCGAGTTCCTCGACCACGTCGACCCCGAGGACTTCGAGAAGCCCTCAAGTGAGGGTTGAGAGTTTTTGCCGGCCGACACGCGCGCCGGTGCGTGCGTCGAGAGACTCTCACGTCTAACTTGAGGGTACGCAAGACCACAGTGGTGTGGTTCTCTTGTTGTGGGAGGCCGTCCACCGGCCGCCAGGAAGGCGTGATCATGATCGAACCTCGTGACGAGGCAGCGGAGGCGCGGGCACAGGCCAGCGCCCAGGGCCTGCTGTTCGACGACGACCTCGCCCCCATGCCCCAGGACACGGGCTTCCGCGGCCCCACCGCCTGCAACGCCGCCGGCATCACCTACCGCCAGCTCGACTACTGGGCCCGCACCGGCCTGGTCGAGCCCACGGTCCGCTCGGCCACCGGCTCGGGCACCGCGCGCCTGTACTCCTTCAAGGACATCCTGCTGCTCAAGATCATCAAGCGTCTCCTCGACGCCGGTGTCTCGCTCCAGCAGATCCGCACCGCGATCGACCACCTCCGCGAGCGCGGCACCGAGGACCTCACGCAGGTCACCCTCATGAGCGACGGCGCCAGCGTCTACGAGTGCCGCTCCGCCACCGAGATCGTCGACCTGCTCCAGGGTGGTCAGGGCGTCTTCGGCATCGCCATCGGCGGTGTGTGGAAGGAGATCGAGGGCTCGCTCCACGAGCTGCCCACCGAGCGCGCCGAGGCCGACGTCCCCGTCGCCGGCGACGAGCTGTCGCAGCGCCGCGCCCGCAAGGCCAACTGACGGACGCTCCGCCCGCCCCGACATCGCTCGGGGTAGGCTGGTCACGCCGTTCGACCCGTACGGGAGAGTCCCGTCCCAGGGCGCCGAAGGGGCAATTCCTCCCCGGAACCTCTCAGGCCACAGGACCGTACGTCACAGGCGACTCTGAAGGCGTGCCGCTGGCGCGACGACAGAGGGGGAGGGCCTTGTCGTCGAGCCCTCGGAGTCCCGCCCATGTCGCAGTCGGTCCCCACGCCCCAGTCCGCCCGCCAGCCCGCCACCCGCTTCGTCGACCGTCACATCGGTCCGCGCGCGTCCGACCAGGCCGCGATGCTCCAGCGGCTCGGCTACGACAGCCTCGACGCCCTGATGCAGGCCGCGGTGCCGTCGGGCATCCGCTCGGTCCTCGACGGACTGCCGGCGGCCGCGAGCGAGACCGAGGCCACCGCCCGCCTGCGTGAGCTGGCCGACCGCAACACCCCGGGCGTCTCGATGATCGGCCTGGGCTACCACCCCACCACGACCCCGGCCGTCATCCGCCGCAACGTGCTGGAGGACCCCGCCTGGTACACCGCCTACACGCCGTACCAGCCCGAGATCTCGCAGGGCCGCCTCGAGGCGCTGCTCGCGTTCCAGACCATGGTGGAGGACCTGGCCGGACTACCCACCGCGAACGCCTCGCTGCTCGACGAGGGCACCGCCGCGGCCGAGGCGCTCACGCTCGTGCGCCGCGCCGACCGCAAGCGCACCGACCTGCCGGTCGTCGTGGACGACGGACTCCTGCCCCAGACCCTCGCGGTGCTGCACACGCGGGCCGAGGCGGTGGGGCTGCCGCTCGTGGAGGCCGACCTGCGCGAGGGCCTGCCCGAGGGCGAGTTCAGCGGCGTCATCATCGCCTACCAGCGCGCCGACGGCACGGTCATCGACCTCGCGCCCGTGATCGACGCGGTCAAGGCGGCCGGGGCGCTCGCCGTGGTCGTCACCGACCCGCTGGCCCAGGTCCTGCTGCGCTCGCCGGGCAGCCTCGGCGCCGACGTCGTGGTCGGCTCGACCCAGCGCTTCGGCGTCCCGATGTTCTACGGCGGACCGCACGCCGGCTTCATGGCGGTGCGCTCCGGACTGGAGCGGCACCTGCCGGGGCGTCTCGTCGGCGTCTCGGTCGACTCGGCCGGCCGTCCGGCCTACCGCCTCGCGCTGCAGACGCGCGAGCAGCACATCCGCCGCGAGAAGGCGACGTCCAACATCTGCACCGCCCAGGTGCTGCTGGCGGTCACGGCCGCGATGTACGCGGTCTACCACGGCGCTGAAGGTCTCCGCGTGATCGCGACCGAGGTCAACGATCGTGCCTCGCGCCTGGCGGCGGGGCTGCGTGCCGCGGGCATCGAGGTCGCGTCCGACCGGTTCTTCGACACCGTGACCGCCGTCGTGCCGGGACGCGCCGCCGAGGTCGTCGCCGCGGCGCGCGAGTCCGAGATCCACCTGTGGCGCTTCGACGACGACCGCGTCGGCATCGCGGTGTCCGAGCCCACCACCGACGCGCACCTCGAGGCCGTGCTGGCGGCGTTCGGCGCCGGGAGCCTGCCCGACGAGGCCGACGCCTCCCTCGAGCCGGCCTGGCTGCGCGACGACGAGATCCTCACACACCCGGTGTTCGTGGAGCATCGCAGCGAGACCCAGATGCTGCGCTACCTGCGCCGGCTGAGCGATCGGGACTACGCGCTCGATCGCGGCATGATCCCGCTGGGCAGCTGCACGATGAAGCTCAACTCCACCACCGAGATGGAGCCGATCAGCTGGCCCGGCTTCGCCGACCTGCACCCGTTCGTGCCCGCGCGCGACGCCGCCGGCATGATCGAGCTGGTCGAGACGCTGGAGTCGTGGCTGGCCACCGTCACCGGCTACGCCGCGGTCTCGGTGCAGCCGAACGCCGGCTCGCAGGGTGAGTTCGCCGGCCTGCTGGCCATCCGCGAGTACCACCGCAGCCGCGGTGAGCAGGCCCGCGACGTCTGCCTCATCCCCAGCTCGGCCCACGGCACGAACGCGGCCTCGGCCGTGATGGCGGGCATGCGCGTCGTGATCGTCAAGGCGACCGACGCCGGCGAGGTCGACCTCGACGACCTGCGCGCCCAGTGCGAGACCCACGCCGACGACCTCGCCGCGATCATGGTGACCTACCCGTCGACGCACGGCGTGTACGAGCACGGCATCAGCGAGCTGTGCGACATCGTCCACGAGCACGGGGGCCAGGTGTACGTCGACGGCGCCAACCTCAATGCGCTGCTGGGCCACGCCCGTCCCGGCGACTTCGGCGGCGACGTGTCGCACCTGAACCTGCACAAGACCTTCTGCATCCCGCACGGCGGCGGTGGCCCGGGCGTCGGCCCGGTGGCCGTGGGCGAGCACCTGGTGCCGTTCCTGCCCAAGCACCCCTTCCACCCCGACGCCGACCGGCGGCAGGCCGCGGGCACCATCAGCGCCGCCCCGTACGGCTCGGCCGGCATCCTGCCGATCCCGTTCGCCTACGTGGCGATGATGGGCGCCGACGGCCTCACCGACGCCACGTCGGTGGCCGTGCTCGCGGCCAACTACGTCGCGGCGCGTCTCGGCGACGCCTTCCCGGTGCTCTACTCGGGCGACCACGGCCTCGTGGCCCACGAGTGCATCCTCGATCTGCGCGAGATCACCAAGAACGCGGGCCTGAGCATCGACGACGTCGCCAAGCGGCTCATCGACCACGGGTTCCATGCCCCGACCATGAGCTTCCCGGTGGCCGGCACGCTGATGGTGGAGCCGACCGAGTCCGAGGACCTGGCCGAGCTCGACCGCTTCTGCGAGGCGATGCTGGCGATCCGCTCCGAGATCGACCGGGTCGCTGCGGGGGAGTACGACGCCACGGACAACCCGCTGGTGAGCGCCCCGCACGCCGCGCACGAGCTGGTGGACTGGACGCACCCGTACCCCGTCGCCGAGGGCGTCTTCCCGGCCGGCACGACGCAGGACAAGTACTGGCCGCCCGTGGGGCGGATCGACAACGCCTACGGCGACCGGAACCTGGTCTGCTCCTGCCCGCCGGTCGAGGCGTTCGCCTGATCGGTCCACCAGCGCACCACGCGGTCGACGACGGGTCCGGGGTGCTTCGCCCACAGCACGTGGTGGGTGGAGCCGCCCTCGGGCACGAGGTCGCGGGTGTACTCCCAGGTGGTCAGCGCGTCGGGCTCGACGAGTGTCCGCTCGAACCGGTGCGCGGCCGCCTCGATCGAGAATCCGTCGCCCGCCAGGTGCACGGCGAGTGTGGGGCGCGTGATGCGCCGTTCCACCGCGTAGGGCGGGCGACCGGTGCGGACCACACGGGCCCATTCCCTCATGAGGGTGCGCGCGCCGGGGCCGCCGAACCACGGCTTGGGAACGTATCCGCGCACGAGCCCGACCAGCGGGACGGTCGACGCCATGACGGCGAGCGGCAGCCCGATCCGGGGGTAGTGGCGGAAGTGGGGGAGGGACACGCCCACGAGCACCAGCGCATCGGCGGGACGCGCTCCGATCTGGATCGCGCCGCCGAGCTGGCCGCCGAGACTGTGCCCGAACAGCACGACCGGCCGCCCGGGGTGCTCGTTCCGCGCGGCATCGATGGCGGCCTGGGTGTCGGCGATCTCGTCGGCGTACGACCAGTCGTGGCGGCGCGAGGCCCGTGGGAGATCGCGCTCGAAGCCGCGTCGAGGGAGGGCGCGCGCCTCCCAGCCGCGTTGCTCGAAGGCCGCCACGAGCGGCGCGTAGAAGGACGAGGGGACCGCCATCGCGGGGGAGATCAGGACGACCGGGGTGCTCACCGGACCATCCTGCCAGCGTGAAAGACTCACGTCTGACATGCCTGACGCCCTGGTCTACCTGACCTCCGCCGCCGCCCTCGCCGCCGCCGTGTTCGCGGGGTGGCACACGGCGAGGTCGTACCGCTTCAGCAACCCGCTCTTCTATGCCGTGGCGGTCGTCGAGGTGCTGCTCGTGGTGTGCCTCGTCTGGGGGATCGTCGCCGTCACCGGCACCGATCGCGACGTCGAGAAGGCGCTGTACGTGTCGTACCTGCTGACCACCGTCCTCATCCCGCCCGCCTCGGTGCTGTGGGGGATCGGCGACAAGACCCGCTGGGGCACCGGCGTGGTCGCGGTGGCGCTGTTCACGGTGTCGGTCATGCTGATCCGTACGCACCAGATCTGGGTGGGACATGGCTGAGCACGACACCGAGACACAGCACGGCTTCGGACGCGCCCTCGTGGCGGTCTACGCCGTCTTCGCCGTCGCGGCGACCGCGCGGTCGGTCTACCAGCTCGTGACGAAGGCCGACGAGGCCCCGGTCGCCTACGCGCTGTCGGCCGTGGCCGGCGTCGTCTACGGCATCGCGACGTGGGCGCTGGCCACCGGCAACCGCCGGGTCGCGACGGCGGCGATCGGCTTCGAGCTGATCGGCGTGCTGGGTGTCGGGCTGCTGAGCGTCGTGGACTCCGAGCTGTTCCCCGACGAGACGGTGTGGTCGGGCTTCGGCGCCGGCTACGGCTTCATCCCGCTCGTGCTGCCCTTCGTCGGCCTGTGGTGGCTGCGCCGCACCCGAGGAAAGTGAGAGCCCCGTGCGCTCATACCGCGCGGGGCTGATCCCATTGAAACCCGCCTGGTGCCCGAATCCCGGCAGCGACACGGCCCGATGAGCAGCGAGCGCCAGCGAGCGAGCCGTCCAACACCACGAATCGCGCCACCGACCTACTCTGCTTCTCCTCAGGTGATGGCGCGATGAGTGATCGCGCGTACGAGTTCCGCTCGGTCTGGGACGTCGAGGAGCCGCCTGAGCGGCTCTGGCGCACGCTGGAGCAGTTCCTGGAGCAGGACGACCCGCTGCCGTGGTGGGACGCGGTCAGCGTGACCGCCCACCGGGGCGAGGAGATCGATCTCGTCGCACGCAGCGCCTTCGGCTACCGGCTGCGCTTCACGGTGCACGACCTCGACCTGCAGCCCACCACCACGATGCGGTTCCGCTCGCGCGGTGACCTCGAGGGGTCCGCGCACCTGGACTTCGCACCGGGTCGCCCCGGGCGGACCCTGCTGACCATCGACTGGCACGTGGACACCACCGCGCCGTGGATGCGCCGCTCGGAGCGGTTGCTGCGACCGGCGTTCGTGCTGGCGCACGGCCTGGTCATGAGGTCGGGAGAGCGGCGTCTGAACCGGTGGTTGCGGCAGCGAGGCTGACGACGTCGCCGATCACGGTGATCGCGGGGGCCTGCGCGTGGGCCGCGTGGTCGGCGATCGTGCCGAGGGTGGCGATCGTGGTGCGCTGGTCGGGGGCGAAGCCTCGCTCGATGACGGCAGCGGGCGTGTGCGGGTCGTGACCTGCCGCGATGAGCTCCTCGGCGGTGCTGCGCAGCCGCTTGACGCCCATCAGGAGCACCAGGGTGTGGTCGCCGCGGCGCGGCAGCTCACCGACGGCCTCGTGCCCGGTGAGCACCGAGAAGCCGCGCGCGACGCCGCGATGGGTGACCGGAATGCCCGCCGCCGCGGCCACGGCGATCGCCGACGTGACGCCGGGGACCACCTCGACCTCGACGCCGGCCGCGCGACACGCGAGCAGCTCCTCGCCTCCGCGCCCGAAGACGTAGGGGTCGCCGCCCTTGAGCCGCACGACGACCTTGCCCTGCTGGGCGCGGTCGACGAGGAGCTCGTTGATGCGCTCCTGCGGGATGGGGTGGTGGTCGGGCTGCTTGCCGACGTCGATCACCTCGACGTCGGGCGCGAGCTCGGCCAGGACGGACTGGGGGGCGAGCCGGTCGAACACGACGACGTCGGCCTCGGCGAGCAGTCGCCGGCCTCGAGTGGTGAGCAGGCCGGGGTCGCCCGGCCCCGCGCCGACGAGGGCAACGAGGCCCTTCGCGTGGGTGCGGTGGCGCAGCGGCAGGTCGCCGGTCTGCAGGGCCGTGGCCACCGCGTCGCGCAGGGCCGCGGCGCGCCCGGCATCGCCGCCGCCGCTGACCGCGATCGTGATGTCGTCCACGCGGGCCACCGCGGGGGTCCAGGCCGTGGCGTGCTCGGGATCGCCGCCCTTGAGGCAGAAGATCTGCGCCGCCTCGGCATCGTCGGCGACGAGGTCGTCGACCGGCGGGACGTCGGTGGCGGTCTGCACGAGCCAGGCACCGTCGAGGTCACCCGTGCGGTAGGTCCGCTCGTGCCACGTGATCGTGCCCCGGCCGATGGCCGAGGCCAGGGAGTCGGAGACGGCGGGGGAGACCACGTGGACGTCGGCGCCGGCCTCGAGGAGGGCGAAGGCGCGACGGGTGGCGACGTGACCTCCGCCGACGACGACCACGCGGCGACCAGCGATCCTCAGGCCGAGGGGGAAGGTGCTCACGTGTGCAGGCCGCACTCCGACTTGTCCAGGCCGGCCCAGCGCCCGGCCCGGGGGTCCTCGCCGGGCGCCACGCGGCGCGTGCAGGGCGCGCAGCCGATCGACGGGTAGCCGTCGTTCAGCAGCGGGTTGAGGATCACGTCGTGCTCGTTCGCGTAGTCGAGGACCTGGTCGAAGGTCCAGTCGGCCAGCGGGTTGATCTTCACCAGACCGTTCTTCTCGTCCCACGTCACGAAGGGCGTGTCGGCGCGCAGGGGGCTGTCGTCGCGCCGGACGCCGGTGATCCAGGCCTCGTAGCCGCCAAGGGTCTCGGTGAGCGGCTCGACCTTGCGCAGCTGGCAGCACAGCGCGGGGTCGCGCTCGTAGAGCCGCTCGCCGTACTGGGCGTCCTGCTCGGCGACGCTCTGGCGCGGGGCGACATCGACGATCGTGAGCTGCATCGACGACTCGACCGCGTCGCGCGTGCCCACGGTCTCGGCGAAGTGATAGCCGGTCTCGAGGAAGAGCGTGTCGACCCACGGGAGGTGGCGGGCGACCACGTGCGGCAGCACGGCGTCGGCCATCGAGCACGCCACCGCGGTCAGGTGGCCGAACTCCTCGGCGACCCACGCCAGCAGGTCGTCGGTCTGTCCGTCGGAGAACTTCGTCGACGCTTCCAGCGCGACGGCGCGGAGCTCGTCGGCGGACCGGCGTGGACGCGCGATGCGCCCGGCCAGGTGGTCGCTGCGCTCGCGGTCGTGGGCCAGCTGGCGCTCGCGCCGTTCGGCCAGGGTCGGGCTGCTCACTCCACCAACCTAGTTCGCGACGCCTGCAGGACCACGAAGCGTCCAACATGCGAACATCGCCAACTCACGGCAAGGTGGAGTCGTTAACCAACGAAGGGAGTCACCCCCATGTGGGACACCATCTTGTGGATTGCTGCAGTGATCATCGCGATCTTCGGCATCATCCGTCTCGTCCAGCGCGACTTCGTGATGGGCGCAGTGCTCATCGTCATCGCACTTCTCGTCGGACCGGGCGGCGTGAGTCTCTTCACGTAAGCAAAGACGCCTAGGGTAGCGGCATGGTTCGCTATCTCGACATTCATCCCGTCGACCCGCAGCAGCGCACCGTCGAACAGGCGGTCGCGTTGCTGCGGGGAGGCGGGATGATCGCTTATCCCACCGATTCGGGCTACGCCCTCGGCGCGCAGGTCGGCAACGCCGACGCCCTGCAGCGCATCCGGTCCATCCGTGACCTCGACGACAAGCACCACTTCACCCTCGTCTGCCGCGACTTTGCCCAGCTGGGCCAGTTCGTGCACGTGGACAACGCCGTGTTCCGCGCCATCAAGGCGGCGACCCCCGGCCCCTACACCTTCATCCTCCCGGGCACCCTCGAGGTGCCCAAGCGCCTGCTCCAGGCGAAGAAGAAGACCGTCGGCGTCCGCATCTCCGACCACCGGATCACCCGGGCCCTCGTCGAGGAGCTCGGCGAGCCGATCCTGACCTCCACGCTGATCCTGCCCGGCGAGACCGAGGCGATGACCCAGGCCTGGCAGATCGGGGAGGAGCTGGGCGACCGCGTGGACGCGATCGTCGACTCGGGCGAGGAGATCCTCCCGCAGCCCACCACGGTCGTCGACCTCTCCGAGGGCTACGCCGAGATCATCCGCGTCGGCGCAGGCGATCCCACGCCCTTCGAATAGGTCCCGGTCCGGTCGGCTCGGACGGATCCGCCGCCAGGCGCTCCCTGGCGCGCGCCGCACGGCGCTGGTGCCAGGCCGCGGCCTCCACCTCGATGTCGCGCAGCTGGGTCACGACCGGCGGGCCGCCCTGCAGCTGCCGTCGCGCGGCAACGATCCTGCGGTTGAACTCCTCCACCGCCTCGCGCACGGCGCGCTCCGACCTCAGCGTGTCGAGCACGTCGCGCAGCACGGCGTCGTCCTTGCGCAGCTGAAGCGCCTCGGGCAGGACCCCGGTGATGTTCTCGCGCTCGATGAACCGCTTCAGCCACCAGTCGGGCTCCGCCGCGGTGTCGATGTGGGGGAGAGGCTTCCCCGCGAGCGGCAGGTCGTCGAACTCGCCTCGCGCCATCGCCGCGCGGATCTGCTGGTCGACCCAGAGCGTCTGGTCCTCCGGGAGCCGTCTGGGCGGGGGAGCGTCGTCCTCGGTCTCGTCCGGACCCGCCGTGTCCGCACCCGGTTCCAGTCGGTACCGGGCGGCGCGGCTGCGGGCGTCCTCGTTCATCGGCTCAGCGTGGGTTCTTGATCCCCAGCACCTGGTGCGACGTGCAGGCCATGACGAGCGCGATGATCCAGCCCACGACCGTCCATCCCAGCAGCAGGTTGAGCCAGAAGATGGCGCCGGTGTTGGACTTGCCGCGCGTGGCGGCGATCGCCCACGGCAGCATGTAGCCGGCCGTGGCGATGGCGATGATCCAGCCGAACACCGTCTGGAACGGTCGGCCGCGCTGGTCGGTGATCAGGTCGTTCACGGTCCCAGCCTACGACTGAACCGCGAGTCCCACGTGGATTCGATCGCCCTCCGAGCACCCGGCGGCCTCCCGGACCGCCTTCTTGATCGGCAGGACGAACGAGCGCTGCTCCTTGCTGGGGAAGACCGAGGTGCTCCACGTCTGGGACCCCACGGTCACCTCGACCTTGACCGAACCGAACCCGGCACGCACCGGGGTGCGGTCGTCGATGTCGTCGGCGACGTCCTCCGGCAGCGTGACGAAGTGCCACGCGCCGTCCTCGCGCCACCGCCACAGCGTCGCCTCGAACTCGTACACGGCACGAGCCTGCCCGATCGAGGGGTCAGAACGCGAACAGCGCGATCGGGTCGCTGGTGGGCTCGGTCGTGTCGGGGTCCTCCTCGACCGTGACGCCGGCCGCGGACGCCGTGAGTGCGTCGCCCTCGAGCAGGACGGTGTTGTCCGGGCCCTGCGGCATCGTCGCGGCCCTGACCATCTCGTCGCCCTGCTGGAGCCAGACCACGTAGGAGTGACCCTCGGGCGCCGCGGGCATGTCGTGCGTGACGATCACGGCACGCTTCTCGCCGGGCGATCGCACCACCGTGGCGCTCGCGCCGTCGTCGAACGTCTGCGTCACCCGCTGCGCCTGCGGGTCCTCCAGGACACGGTCGGTGGCCGTGAGCACCTGGGAGGTCCCGTCGTTCCAGGGCTGGGTGATCGCGACGCCGACGCCGGCGGCCAGGACCACGGCGGACGCGGCGGCCACGAGCAGCAGGCGCGGATCGAAGCGGAGCCGGCGCGGACGATGGGCCGGCTCGGGGGGCAGCTGACGCACCTCGGTGATGGCGGCGAGCACGGACCCGCGCAGGGCCGGGGGCGGCTCCTCCAGGCTGAGCTCGGTCAGCACGGCGGCCGTCTCGCGGAGGCTGGCCACCTCGGCCTGGCAGGCCTCGCAGCCGGCCAGGTGGCGTTCGAAGCTCTCACGCTCGGCGTCGGTGACGGCGTCGAGAGCATAGGCGCCGGACAGCGCGTGCACGTCGCTCATCTTTCTGCTCCCATCGCGTCACGAAGTCTGATCAGGCCGTCCCGGATGCGGGACTTCGCCGTGCCCACGGGCACGTCCAGCATCGTGGCGACCTCGGTGTGTGTACAGCCTCTGAAGTAGGCCAGGTCGATGGCCTCCCTCTGTGTCTCGGTGAGGCCGGCCAGGGCCCGGCGGACGCGCTGGGCGTCCAGCCGGGCCTCGACCATCTCACTCGTCGAGTCATGCGCCACCGCGACGTCCCGCAGGACGTGCTGCGTGTCGCGTGCCGTGGCGGCCTCCGCGCTGCGGACCCGATCCACCGCGCGGCGGTGCGCGATCGTCATGAGCCAGCTCAGGGCGGACCCGCGATCGGGGTCGAACCGTGCTGCCTGTCGCCACACCTCGAGGTAGACCTCCTGCGTGACCTCGTCGCTCTGGGCGCGATCCCGCACGATCCGCCGGACGAGTCCGTGGATGCGGGCGGAGGTCTCGTCGTACAGCGTGGCGAACGCGGCCTCGTCGCCGCGTCCGCACCGCCTCAGGGTGTCGGCCAGCGCCTCGGACGGCGACTCTTCGCCGCCCGAGGGCACTGCTCGCAGGTGGTTCACCGGAGTTGTCCCGTCAGTCGCAGGTCAGGGCATCAGGACGGAGTCGACGACGTAGACCTTGGCGTTCGCCGTGTCGACGTTGCCGCACACGACGGCAGCCTCGCCGATCGTGAACTCCTCGCCGGAGCCCTCCACGGTGATCGTGTCACCTGCGAGGGTCTCGTGCTCGCCGGCGACCTCGTCAGGAGCGAGCTGCCCCTCCACGACGTGGTGCGTCAGGACCTTGGTCAGCGCGTCCTTGTCGGCCAGCAGGGCGTCCAGGTCGGCAGCGGGGATCTTGGCGAACGCGTCGTCGGTCGGCGCGAACACCGTGAGCGCCTCGGCGCTGTTCAGCGTGTCCACGAGGTCGGCGGCGGTGACAGCCTTGACCAGCGTGGTGAGCAGGGGGTTGTTGGAGGCGGCGGTGGCGACCGGGTCGTCGGCCATGCCCTCGACGGAGCCCTCACCCTCGGTGGGGACGCCGGCGCAGCCGGCGCCGAACGGGCCGGTCGCCATGTCCTCGGACATCGACTCGGACGCGGAGGGCGTCGTCGACTCGCTGCTGCTGGAGTCGTCGCCACTGCTGCTGCAGGCGGCCAGGCCGAAGCACATGACGACGGCGGCAGCGCCTGCTGCGGTACGGCGGGGGAGCAAGCGGTTCATGATCGTGCCTCTCATTGGGTGACGAAGTTGTCAGTCATTCGGTGCGGCGGCGCATCCGGATGGGTCGGATCATGTGACCTGCACCACGATCTGCTGGTATCCGCTGGAACCGTCGGGAAAAGGCGCTGCCCGCTTCTCGGTCTGGACCTCACCTTCGAGGCTCTTGGCGCGCACGGTGAGCGTGTGACGGCCGGGCTCGGCGTCCCACAGCAGGTACCACTGGCGCCAGTAGTCCACGCCCGCGTCGGGGCCGAACTCCGCGGGCTTCCAGTCGCCGTCGTCGACCTTGACCTCGACGGCGCCCACCCCGCGTCCCTGCGCCCAGGCGACGCCCGCGACCACGATGCGGCCGGCCTCGACGGGCTTCAGCGCCGCGGGGGTGTCGATGCGCGAGGAGATCTTGATCGGCCCGTCGATGGCCCAGTCGCGGTCGGTCCAGTAGGCCGTCTTCTTCTCGTACGTGGTGACGGTGAGCCGGGTCAGCCACTTCGTCGCGCCGACGTACCCGTACAGCCCGGGAGTCACGAGGCGGGCCGGGAATCCGTGGTCGCGGGGGAGAGCCTCACCGTTCATCGCCACCGCGACGATCATGTCCCGGCCGTCCTGGGCGGCCGTCAGGGGAGTGCTGATCGTGAAGCCGTCGACCGCCGTGCTCAGGATCTGGTCGGCACCGTCGCGCACCCCGGCCCGCTCCAGCAGGTCGGACACCCGCACCCCCAGCCAGCGGGCCGCACCGACGTATGGGCCGCCCACCTCGTTGGAGACGCAGGTCAGGGTGATGTCGCACTCGACGAGTGGGAGCTCGAGCAGCTCGTCGAAGGTCAGCTCGAACGGCCGGTCGACCATGCCGTCGATGCGCAGCGTCCAGGTCTCGTGGTCGACCACGGGGACCGTCAGGTTGATGTCCACGCGGTAGAAGTCGTCGCGATCGGTGCGGAACGGCGAGACGCCGCGGTACTGGGCCTCGAGGCCACGGGGGAGGGGAGGCAGGGGCTTGCGCGCGCGGGGAAACACGATGTTGGTCACGTCACGTGCTCGCACCGTGAGCCACTGACCCACCGATCCGACGACCACCGCGGCGCCCACGATGACTCCGGTCCTGGCCAGCAGGCGGCGGCGTCCGGGACCGTCGACGGGCTCACCGGGCTCGGGGGTGAGCCACCGCAGGACGACGAGCGCCACGATCGCGGTCACGGCCGCGGGCAGCACGTCCACCGGGCGCGCCGCAGGCCGCGCCAGTGCGGCCCAGCCGGCGGCGGCCACGAGCCCGAGCACGACGGCGGCGCCGGCGAGGAACGATCTGCGGGCGAGCAGGCCACCGATCGCCGCGAGCAGCAGCGTCACGACGAGCACGGTTCCGAGCAGGATCGGCTTGTCGGCGGTGCCGAACCTCTCGATGGCGAACTGCTTGAGGGCTGTCGGCGTCCGGTCGATCACCGCGCTCCCGACGGAGAGCACGGGGGAGGAGGCCGGCGCGATCAGGGCGGCGGCGAGGTGCCCGGTGGCGAGCCCCGCGAGGGCTGCGGTGAGTCCGGCGGTGACTCCCGAGACGGCTTCGTGGCGATTCATGCTGGGGGTTCGTTGCGGACCGCCGAACGGATGGGACCCGAACATGAGAGCTCTCTCATGTTTCGTTCACCTCCGGCTCACTTCGCCTCTGCACGATGGAGTCATCACTCACCGAACGAAGGAGCGCACGATGAAGACCACCAAGAGCCTCGCCCTCGCCCTGACGGGCGGCGTCCTGCTGGCCGGCCTGCCCGCGATGGCCTCCGCGGATGATGACGACAACCGCAACATCAACCGCAAGGGCAACTACACGGTGAAGAAGGACCGTGACATCGACGGCAACATCAGCATCCGCAAGGGCAACCTGGTGGTCAACGGCGACGTCGACGGCAACATCACGGTGCGCCACGGCAACATCGTGATCCGCGGTGACGTGGACGGCAACGTCCGCCAGCTGGGTCGGGGCTCCGTCACGGTCACGCCCTCCGGCTCCGTCGACGGCAACATCACCGAGCGCGACAGCGGCAACGTGCACATCGCCGGCGACGTGGACGGCACCGTCACCGAGCTGCACCGCGGCCACGTCCGCATCTTCCGCGCGGCCGAGATCGACGGCAGCGTCCGTGAGCGCGGCGCCGGCCACCTGCTGATCTGGCGTGGCGCCGACGTCGAGGGCTCGCTCAGCGAGGGCGGCGCGGGTCGCCTCGTGCGCCGCTGACGCACCTCGCCCGGAACGGCCCCTGGAGCACCCGCTCCGGGGGCCGTCCGCGTCCCCGGGGGACGGATCCTTCTACCTTCGGGTCGTCCCAGCGACACCTTGGTACCACGATGCGTCAGCTGGCGGGCTTGAGCCGTGCCGCGGGCAGCCACCCGGTGTGGACGACCCCGTCTGGTGAGGCCCACGTGCACAGCGCCTCCCACCCCTTCACCACCGGACGCCACTCCACGAGCACCCCGGGGTACACCGCCGGAGCGTGCTGGACGGTGGACAGATTGACCCACACGTGCTGGGGCCGGATGCGCGGCGGGGGAGTCACGGCCGGAGGGTCCAGCGCCGACAGGCGCTCGCCGTACCTCCGGTTGTGGCCCATGGGACCACTCTAGAACGCGTGTTCGACGTACGGCGTGTTTGGTCTGGATCAGCGGTCGATGTGACGGGCCCAGGCAAAGCAGAAGAGTCCGAACGCCGCGAACCCGACGCCGACGAGGGCGATCGCAACGGGCCCGAGTGGCTGGTCCAGCACCGCGAGGAGTGCCTCGTCGATGCCGCCGGACTTGTCCGGCTCGTGGGTGATCGCCGCGTAGCCGAAGAGCGCGGCAACGCCCAGGACCGCGACACCCTTGGCGACGTACCCGATCTTGCCCAGCCAGACGTAGGCCGAGCCGACGCGCCCGCTGGCACCGCCGGCCTCGATGTCCTTGAGGAAGCGCTCGGTCAGACCCTTGAAGATGAGGTAGGCCCCGACGGCGGCGATCCCGAGAGCGACCAGTCCCACGAGCGCCTGACCGAGGGGGAGGTCCATGAGCTTCGCGCTGAACGACGCCGTGCCGTCCTTCTTGGAGGAGCTGGATCCGGTGACGACCTTGAAGGCCGTGGCGGCGATCGCGACGTAGAGGACGACCTTGCCGAGACTGGTCAGGCGTTTGCGCAGCCGCGTGGCACCGTCGTCGCTGCGGTGACCGACGGCGGCCTCGATGGCCTGCCACACCGCGAGGAGGACCATGCCGATGCCGACGGCCCACACGATCGGCTCACCGAACGGCTGCTGGGCGAGCTCACGCACCGCACCGGTGCTGTCGGCCTTGTTCTCCCGGTCGCCGAACGCGAGCTGCAGGGTGAGCCAGCCCATCATCAGGTGGACCACGCCGAACGCGACCAGGCCGGCACGTGCCACGTAGTCCAGCGCGGGATGGTCGTCCACCGCGCGCGCGGCGGACTTAGCAGATCGGGGGGCCATGAAACGAGCCTAGGGTGTCCGAGGCGGCCCGGCCCGTCCACGTCCGCTGGGCCCGTTCAACCGCCCAGGATCCGGCGCGCCAAGGTCTCGACGAGCGCGTCGACGTCCGCACTGTCGTCGAGCGGGACGGTCAGTCGGTCGAACACCAAGCCGTCGATCGCGTAGTGGAACAGCGTGATGTCCGAGGCGTCACCAGGCAAGCCCATGGACGTGTTGAACTCCACGTCGGCCGCCAGCCCGTTGCGGCGCCAACTCGCAAGGGCATCGGCGACGTGAGGGCGGCGCGTGGCCTCCAGGCGCAGCTCGAACAGCGCGATCATGACGTCGGACTCCGCGGTGAGCCGGTAGACGATGTCCTTCAGGTAGTCCGTGAACAGATCGATGCCCGGAGTGCGCGCAGCGAGTGCGGCGTGGATGTCGGGGTCGGGGGAGAGGCGCTCCCCGATGCGGACGAGGATCGCGTCGATGATGTCGTCGCGCGAGGCGAAGTAGTTCGAGGCCGTGCCCTTCGGCACCTTGGCCTCGAGGTCGATGGCGCGGTGCGTCAGCCCCCGCGAACCCTGCTGGGCGAGGACGCTGACAGCGGCGTCGGAGAGGAGGGTGCGGCGCTCGAGATTGCGGACCATGGCCTCAGGGTATCGGCACCACGACGTCTGTCGTGGTATGTTCGAACAACAACATCTGTAGTGAATGGAGAGATGATGCGCGAACTCGTCTACTACGTCGCCGTCTCGATCGACGGCTTCATCGCCGAACCCGACGGCACGTTCGACGCATTCCCCGTCACGGGCGACCACGCCGCCGTCCTCACGAGCGACTTCGCGGACGCCGTCCCGACGCAGTTCCTGGAGATGCTCGGAGTCGCCCCGCCGCGCAGCCGGTTCGACACGGTGATCCAGGGGAGCAGGAGCTACCGGATCGCGCTCGACGAGGGCAACGAGCATCCGTACGCCCACCTGCGCGAGTACGTGGCGACCCGCTCCGGGGCCACGCCGCCGGACGGTGTCACCTACACGGCCGACCCGCTGGCGACGATCCGGGATCTGAAGCAGGAGGACGGCCTGGGCATCTACCTGTGCGGTGGCGGCGTGCTCGCCGGCTCGCTGCTGTCCGAGATCGATCAACTGGTGCTCAAGCGCTATCCCATCGTCCTCGGCGACGGCATCCGCATGTTCGCCGGCGCCGACCCGACGGTCGCACCGTTCAACCTCGTCAGCACGCGACGGTTCGAGTCCGGTCTGGTGATCGAGGAGTACCGCAGACCAGATGAGGGGAGCCCCTTTCGCGGCCCGTCCCGTGCGTAACTGACATAATGTGCATTATCGGACAACCGTGGACACCGCGGGAAGGGGCCCCTCAGGCGCTCACCTCGAAGATCGTCTCCAGCCCGTCGACGTCGTCCCACTGCTCGCCGACCTCGCGAAAGCCGTACTGATCGAGCAGCGCGCGGGACGCCAGGTTGTCGGGACTGACGGTCGCGCGGACGACGTCGACCCGCGGATCGGCGCGTGCGATCGCGAGCAGCACCTGCAGGGCCGACCGCGCATAGCCGCGCCGGCGCCGGTCCGGGTCGATCCGGTAGCCGATCTCGACCATGCCGCGGCGGTCCGGCGCTCCGTGAAAGCCGGCCACGCCGACGACGTCACCTGAAGGTCCGTCGACGATCAGGCGGGTGACCCACTCGTGGTCGTCGGGACTCGCCACGAGTTGCTCGCTGCGTATCTGCCAGAGCCAGAGACAATCGGGTCCGACGACGTACCGACCGAGCTCCACGTCGGTGAGACGCTCGGCCGTCTCGCTGTCACCGCGGGCGAGCGCGTCCAGCACCGGCAACGGGATCCGTACGAGGCTCACGTCCTGCGGCCAGGCCGCCGAGTCCGTCCATGGCGCCTCGGTGCGTGTCACGTCCCGGTCATCCCTCGCCGGACGAAGCTGACCACAGGTGGCCGTCCGGGTCGGCGAACGTTCCGGCGTAGCCCCAGGGCAGCTGGGCGGCCTCGGTGACGATCTCGGCACCGGCGGACCGCGCCCGCTCCATCAGCGCGTCGACCTCGGCCTCCGACGGCACGGCCAGCGTGAACACCGTCTCGTGCTGACCGGCAGGCGCCACGGGACGACCACCGATCGCCCACCCGAATCCCCCGGTCGGCACGAGCATCACGCTCACCGTGTCCGACAGCGCGAACTGCAGCGGCTCGGGAACTCCGTCGTCGGCCGGCTCGCCCGACGCCTCGAATCCGAGGACGTCGCGGTAGAAGTCGCGGGATGTGGGGCGGTCGGCGATCGGCAGCCCGATGACGATGCTCTGCGGAGTCATGAGGTCTAGCGTGGCACTCATGAGCAGTCGACTGGAAGCCCTCGTCATCGACGCCAACGAGCCGGCGCGGCTCGCCACCTTCTGGGGACGCGTCCTGGGACGCGAAGTCGTCGACACCCACGACGAGGGCGTCCTCACGCTGCCGTCCCCCGACGCGCTCGGGTTCGCGATCGACATCCAGCCCACGCGCCACGCCAAGACGCTGCCCAACCGCATGCACTTCGACCTCACCAGTGCGTCCTTCGACGACCAGGAGGCGATCGTCGCGCGTGCCTTGGAGCTCGGCGCCCGCCACCTCGACATCGGGCAGGGCGCCGACGCCGAGCACGTCGTCCTGGAGGATCCGGAGCGCAACGAGTTCTGCGTCATCGAGCCGGGCAACAGGTTCCTCGCGGGCTGCGGCACGATCGGCGCCCTGTCCTGCGACGGCACCCGCGAGGTCGGCCTGTTCTGGAAGGCGGCACTCGACTGGCTGCTCGTCTGGGACGAGGACGACGAGACGGCGATCCAGTCACCGCACGGCGGCACCAAGATCTCGTGGGGCGGTCCCCCGCTCCTGGAGAAGCCGCCGAAGAACCGCTGGCACTTCGACCTGCGTCCCACCGGCGACCAGCAGGCCGAGGTCGGGCGCCTCGAGCGGCTCGGCGCGACCCGCACCGACATCGGCCAGGGCACGGTGGACTGGGTCGTCATGCGCGACCCCGACGACAACGAGTTCTGCGTCCTGTCCTCCCCCGACTCAGCCGGACGCGGGTGAGGTCGTGGCGATGAACCGGGCCAGGACGTCGGCGAAGCGGTCGGGGTCGTCGAGGTGCGGGAAGTGCCCCGCCCCCTCGAACAGCTCGACCTGACAGCCCGGCACCGACTCCTGGGCCTTGATCGCGTGCCAGGCCGGGATCATCCGGTCCCTGGTCCCCCAGACCAGCAGCACCGGGATCGGACCCACGTCGCCGAGGTGGTCGTGCGCGCTGACCGTCTGGCCGCCGGGGTCGATCACCGCTCTGGTGGTCGCCAGGAACGCCTTGCGGCTCTCCCGGTCGCCCAACGAGGTGAAGCCACGCCAGATCGCACCGACGTCGGCACCCGGCTTCCAGCCGATCCTGGCCGCCGTGCGTCCGGCGGTCTCCACCCGGCCGAGCACCCATCCGGAGGCGACGACGCTCAGCACCTGCTCGGCGCCCGGCAGGGTCGCGGCGCGCAGCAACGGGCTCACCTCGCGACCCAGCCCGCCGCTGGCCACCAGGACGAGACGCTCGACCCGCTCGGGGAACAGGTAGTAGAACTGCATCGCGATGCCACCGCCGAGCGAGTGGCCCACCACCGTGACGGTGTCGACGCCGAGCCGGTCGAGCAGGTCACGCAGGGTCGCCGCGTGCGAGCTCAGGGAGTAGTCCCCCATCGGCTTCGCCGACGCGCCGTGCCCGAAGAGGTCCGGGACGATCACCCGCTGGGTGTCGTCCATCCGGTCCACGAGGTGCTTCCAGTTGTGCTGGGAGCCGAGGATCCCGTGGACGAACAGGACCACCGGCCCGTCTCCACGGTCGAGGAACGAGAGCTCGTGACCGTGCAGGACCATCGTCTGCGCTGAGCTGGACACGTGCAGCCTCCTGAGCCTGGTCGGGTGTTACTCCACGGTAGCCCCGGCGGCGGCCTCCTGCGGGCCGACCGGCTTGACCCACCGGCTCCACTCCCCCTGCGGTGCGTACCCCGCAGCGCGCCAGACCGCGGCTCCCGCCTCGTTCCCGTCCAGGACCATCGCGTCGAGACGGGTCGCACCCAGGTCGACCAGTCGATGCTCGGCGTGCCGCATCAGCCGGCGCGCGATGCCGCGGCCACGCGCCTCGGGCCCGACCGCCAGCCGGTAGAGATGGGCCCGCCAGCCGTCCCAGCCCGCGATCACCGTGCCCACGATCCGGTCGTCGAGCTCGGCCACGATGACGGCCGCCGGATCGCGCACGAGCAGCCGCTGCACCGCGGCCTCGGAGTCCTGCGGCCTCGACGCGTTCTCGGCCGAACCTGACCAGAACTCCAGCAGCTCGTCCACGTCGGCGAGGCATGCGTGGCGCAGCGCGAGGTCGCCGTCGACGACCTGCAGCGGATGCTCGGCGAACGTCGGGGCTTCGAAGCCCTCCACGTGGGCCCTCACGGCCTCGTCGGTGAGCCGGTAGTCGTCCGGCCCGGTGTTGCGTCGCTGACGGACGCGCTCCACCGCGGTCGACATGTCGACCGGGAGGTGGACGGTGCCGGCCACGATCCCGAGGTTGGCGACGAGCTCGCGGTAGGCGTCGCGCAGCTCGCGGGTGGAGAACGAGAGGTCGACCACGACGTCACGGCCCGCGGCGACGGCCTCGACGAGGCGGACCCGGAGCTCGTCCTCGATCTCGCCCAGGATCTCGGGCGGCGCTGGAAGCGACCTGACGCCGCGACGCCACGTCTCGACGTCGAATGACAGCCGGATCCAGCCGTCGTCCTCGAGGCGGCGGGCGTACGTGGACTTGCCGGACCCGGCCGCACCGCACAGCAGGATCACGGTCACGAGCGTCGGTCCTGTCTGCCGGATGCATGACGAAGGGAAGGGCGTTCGCCCTTCCCTCTCCAACGTATATCGCGGATGGGGGCTTGCCACAAGCCCCCCGACAGGGTCCAGAATCGTCGGTCATGGCAGCCGTATTCGCACTTCCCGACCATCTCCGGCACAAGGCCGAGCCCTCGATGATCGACCGCGACGCCCGGCACTTCGCCGCGATGGCGGCGCGGCTGGACCACGCCATCGCCCAGACGTCGGACGAACTGACCGAGGTGCTGCGCCGGCCGGGCGGCACCGGCCAGCAGGCCCTCGATCGCGACCAGGACGTGCACCGGCTCGAGGCCCGCCTGCGCCTGCTCCGGCGGTACAGCCTCGACCTGTGCCTGGGCCGGGTCGTGGGCACCGACGGCACCGTCACCTACGTCGGTCGCCTCGGGCTCAGCGACGGCTCCGGCGACCGGCTCCTCGTGGACTGGCGCTCCCCCGCCGCGGCGCCGTTCTTCGCGGCGACCCCGGCGCGGCCGATGGACGTCGAGAGCCGGCGTCGTTACCGCTGGCAGGGTGGGTACGTCGTGGACTACTGGGACGAGGTCCTCTCCCCCGGCGCCGCCACCGCCCACCTGGCGCTCGACGACGACTCGGCGTTCCTCACGGGGCTCGCCGCCAGCCGCTCCCCCGCGATGCGCGACGTCCTGGGCACGATCGCCGCCGACCAGGACGCGATCATCCGGGCCGACTCGGCTGGCGCGCTCGTCGTCGACGGCGGTCCTGGCACCGGCAAGACCGTGGTGGCGCTCCATCGTGCGGCGTACCTGCTGTACGCCGACCCGCGACTGTCGCAGGGCCACGGCAGCATTCTCTTCGTCGGCCCGCACGACCCCTACCTCGCGTACGTGGCGGACGTGCTGCCGAGCCTGGGCGAGGACGGCGTGCTGACCTGCACCCCTCGCGATCTCGTCCCCGAGGGTGCGTCGGCCGTGGCCGAGCGTGACCCGCGGATCGCCGAGCTCAAGGCCGGCACCGCTCTCGTGAACGCGATCGAGCCGGCGGTCGCCCTCTACGAGGAGCCGCCGAAGGTGGAGTGCACCGTCGACACCCCGTGGGGCGAGGTGGACCTCACCGCTCCCGACTGGGCCGAGGCCTTCGCGGCGCCCGGCCCGCACGTGCCGCACAACGAGGCGCGGGGCCTCGTGTGGGAGGCCCTCGCCGAGATCGTCGCGGACCGGCTGTCCCGAGAGGAGGTCGACCTCGACTCCCTCGTGACGGCACTGCGGCGCGACGCCGAGCTCGTCGACACACTCGAACGGTCGTGGGTGATCCTCGAGCCCACCGACGTCGTGGCGGACCTCTGGGCCGTTCCCGCCTACCTGCGCCGATGCGCTCCGGGGCTGCGCGACGAGGACCTGCGCCTGCTGCGACGGGACGAGTCGGTCTCGTGGACGGACGCGGACCTGCCGCTGCTCGACGCCGCGCATGCGCGGCTCGGCGACCCGGGCCACGACCGGACGGAGCAGCGCCGGCACGACGCCCTGGTCGAGCAGCGGACGTCGATGGATCGCGTCGTCGACGACCTGCTCGCCGCGATGGAGCACGACGACGGTGAGGGCTTGTGGAGCTCGCTCCGTCAGGAGGGCCTCCGGGAGGCGCTGGTCGACGAGTCCGCCGTCATCTCGGCCTCGTCCGACGTCCTGTCCGGTCCGTTCGCCCACGTCGTCGTGGACGAGGCCCAGGAGCTGACCGACGCGCAGTGGGCGATGCTGCTGCGCCGCTGCCCCTCGCGCAGCCTCACGGTGGTGGGCGACCGCGCCCAGGCGCGTCGTGGCTTCACCGAGTCCTGGGCCGAGAGGCTCGCGCGGGTCGGCGTTCCGGACGTGCGCGAGTCCACCCTCACCCTCAACTACCGCACGCCGCGCGAGGTCATGGCCGAGGCCGGCCCGGTGATCCGTGCCGCGATCCCCGACGCGAACGTGCCCGAGTCGATCCGCGCCAGCGGCTCCCCCGTCGTCCGCACGAAGGTCAGCGACGTCCCGGCCCTCGTGGATCGGTGGCTGTCCGAGCACGAGGAGGGCGTCGCGTGCGTCATCGGCGACCCGTCGTTCCCCGAGGAGTCGCGCGTGCGCTCACTCTCGCCGACGCTGGTCAAGGGGCTGGAGTTCGACCTCGTCGTGGTGGTCGACCCGGACGGCTGGGGTGAGGACGTAGCGTCGGCCGTCGACCGCTACGTCGCCATGACCCGGACGACGCGCGACCTGGTGATCGCGCGACCGTGACGCTCAGTCCGGGGAGCCGAACTTCCGCAGTAGCGCGGCCAGCGCCGAGAGAGCCACCACGACCCCGCCGTAGACCATCGCGGTGGGCGTCAGCCCGAACTCCCCCACGGCGAATCCGGCCAGGACCGCCGGGACACCGAAGGCGACGTAGCTGGCCACGAAGACCGCGGCGAACAGCTCGCCGCGGCGCTCGGGCGGCGCCAACGGCGTGATCGAGCGCATGACGCCCATGAACGAGGCGCCGAAGCCCGTGCCCGCGAACACGGCGGCCGCGAGGAACCAGGGCAGGCTGCCGGCGGCGAGCGCCACGAGCGTCAGTGCCGTGCCGACCGCGAGGGTGGTGGTGCCGTACAGCGTGACGCGGCGGCCGGACCACCCGCGGGCGACGAAGCACATCGCGGCGCCCGCGCCGTTGATCGCGGTGATGGCCACGCCCTGCGCGACGTGGCTGTCGCCGCCGAGCTCCTGGGCGACCAAGGGGGCGCCGAGCGAGAGGTAGAAGCCGCTCGTGGCCCACCCGGCGATGAGGGCGGGAAGCGCGCGGAGGAACGCGGCGCGGGCCTCGGGAGGCACGCCCACGTTGGGCCGGAGCGAGGCCCAGACGCCCGCTCGCCGGGCCGACGTCTCGGGCGCCACCCACACCAGCAGCGCCATCAGAACGAACAGGCCCGTGAGCACGCCGAAGACCGCGGTGAACGGATCCTCGTCCACGTACTCGAGGACGAGGCCGGCGATCAGGCCTCCCGCGGCCAGTCCGGCCAACGGCGTGACCGAGTTCGCGATCGCACCCCAACCGGGCCGGCTGACGGGCTCGAGGTCGACCACCGCGGCGGACATCGAGGACATCAGGAGCCCGGCGCCGAAGCCCTGGACGACGCGCGCGGCGATGAGCAGGCCGACGGTCTCGGCCTGCCAGAACGCCGTCATGCTGACCGCCAGGACGAGGAGTCCAGCGGTGATGACCGGCCGCCGGCCGAGGTGATCGGACAGGGATCCGGTGAGCAGCAGCGTCACGAGCATCGACACCGCGTAGACCGCGAAGATCAGCGTCATCGTGACCGAGGAGAACCCGATGCGCTCCTGGAGCACCGGGTAGAACGGCGAGGGAGCGCTCGCACCGATCAGGAAGACCGTCAGCGCGACCAGCACCACGACGAACCCCACCTGGCGGCGAACTCGGGTCCGTTCGGTGGGCAGCGCTCTCATGATGGGCCGAGTGTAGGACAGGTCACACCCGGCCCCACCAGCCCCATCCCGCGCGACGCTCAGGCGCCGACGTAGGCCGCCAGGTGCTCCCCGGTGAGCGTGGGCCGCCCGGCCACGAGGTCGGCCGGGGTGCCCTCGAAGACGATCCGCCCGCCGTCGTGACCCGCGCCGGGGCCGAGATCGATGATCCAGTCCGCGTGCGCCATGACGGCCTGGTGGTGCTCGATCACGATGACGGACTTGCCCGACTCGACGAGGCGGTCGAGCAGGCCGAGCAGCTGCTGGACGTCGGCCAGGTGCAGGCCGGACGTGGGCTCGTCGAGGACGTACGTGCCGCCCTTCTCCCCCATGTGGGTGGCCAGCTTGATGCGCTGGCGCTCGCCACCGGAGAGGGTCGACAGCGGCTGGCCCAGGGTCAGGTACCCCAGACCCACGTCCTCGAGGCGGGCCAGGATCCTCGCCGCGGCGGCGACATTCACGCCGTCCTTGCCGAAGAACGCGTGCGCCTCGGCCACCGGCATCGCGAGCACCTCGCTGATGTCGCGCTCCCCCAGCTTGTACTCGAGCACGGCGGCGTCGAACCGGCGGCCCTCGCACACCTCGCACGGCGACTCGACCGTGGCCAGGATGCCAAGGTCGGTGAACACGACGCCCACCCCGTTGCAGTTCGGGCAGGCCCCCTCGGAGTTGGCCGAGAACAGCGCCGGCTTGACGCCGTTCTCCTTCGCGAAGGCCTTGCGGATGGGGTCGAGCAGGCCGGTGTAGGTGGCCGGGTTGCTGCGCCGCGACCCGCGGATCGCGCCCTGGTCGATCGCGACGACGTCGTCGTTCCTCGCGACCGAGCCGTGGATGAGCGAGCTCTTGCCCGACCCCGCGACGCCCGTGACCACCACGAGGACCCCGAGTGGGATGTCGACGTCGACGTCCTGCAGGTTGTGCGAGCTGGCTCCGCGCACCTCGAGCTGGCCCGTGGGGGTGCGCACCGAGTCCTTGACGGTGGCGCGGTCGTCGATGTGGCGCCCCGTGACGGTGTCGCTCGCGCGCAGGCCGTCGAAGGTGCCCTCGAACATGATCTGCCCGCCGCCGCTGCCGGCCGCGGGTCCGAGGTCGACCACGTGGTCGGCGATCGCGATGGCCTCGGGCTTGTGCTCGACCACCAGGACGGTGTTGCCCTTGTCGCGCAGCTGCAGCAGCAGCTCGTTCATCCGGTCGATGTCGTGCGGGTGCAGGCCGACCGTGGGCTCGTCGAAGACGTACGTCACGTCGGTGAGGGACGAGCCGAGATGACGGATCATCTTCGTGCGCTGGGCCTCGCCGCCGGAGAGCGTGCCGGCCGGGCGGTCGAGCGACAGGTAGCCCAGGCCGATCTGGACGAACGAGTCCAGCGTGTCGCCCAGCACCGACAGCAGCGGCGCGACCGACGGCTCGTCGAGCTCGCGCACCCAGGCCGCGAGATCGGTGATCTGCATGGCGCAGGCGTCGGCGATGCTGATGTCCCTGATCTTCGAGGACCGCGCCCCCTCGTTCAGCCGCGTGCCGTCGCACTCCGGGCACGTCTGGAACGTGATCGCGCGGTCGACGAAGGCGCGGATGTGCGGCTGCATCGCCTCGCGGTCCTTCGACAGCATCGACTTCTGGATCTTGGGGATGAGGCCCTCGAAGGTGATGTTGACGCCCTCGACCTTGATCTTGGTGGGCTCCTTGTAGAGCAGGGCGTCGAGTTGCTTCTTCGTGAAGTCCTTGATCGGCTTGTCGCCGGGGAAGAAGTCGCCGTTGCGGTAGATCCGGCCGTACCAGCCCTCCATGGAGTAGCCGGGAATCGTCAGCGCGCCCTCGGCGAGCGACTTCGTCTCGTCGTAGAGGGCCGTGAGGTCGAAGTCGGACACCGCTCCCCTGCCCTCGCAGCGCGGGCACATGCCGCCGGTGATCGAGAACTCGCGGCGCTCCTTCACCGTGCGGCCGCCGGACTCGAACGAGACGGCGCCCGCGCCGCTGACGGACGCCACGTTGAACGAGAAGGCCTGGGGCGACCCGACGTGGGGCTCGCCGAGCCGGCTGAACAGGATGCGCAGCATCGCGTTCGCGTCCGTGGCCGTGCCGACGGTGGAGCGCGGGTCGGATCCCATGCGCTCCTGGTCGACGAGGATCGCGGTGGTGAGACCGTCGAGGACGTCGACGTCCGGGCGGGCCATGGAGGGCATGAAGCCCTGGACGAACGAGCTGTAGGTCTCGTTGATGAGGCGCTGGGACTCCGCGGCGATGGTCCCGAACACCAGGGAGCTCTTGCCCGAGCCGGAGACGCCGGTGAACACCGTGAGGCGCCGCTTCGGCAGCTCGACGCTGACGTCCTTGAGGTTGTTGACCCTGGCGCCGTGGACGCGGATCAGGTCGTGCGTGTCGGCCGGATGGCTCATGCGAAGGTCCTCTCCTGTTCCCTCGCAGAACCTATACCGTGGCCCGGACGAGATTCGACGAAGTTTTTTCTCGAAGGCTGTCGATCTCGGCCGACGCCGTTCGACGTCATGGTGAGAGGACGCAGGGTGCGTCCGGTGAGAGGACCGAAATCATGAAGAAGTACATGCTGATCATGCGGACGACCGACGAGGCCCTCGCGGCGTCGAAGGAGATGGACTTCGAGGAGATCATCAACGCGATGGGCGCCTACAACGAGGCGCTCATGAACGCGGGCGTGATGGCCGGGGGTGACGGTCTCTCCGACCCGTCCGAGGGCTTCGTGGTCGACTTCTCCGCCGAGGAGCCGATCGTCACCGACGGTCCCTACGGCGAGACGCACGAGCTGTTCAACGGCTTCTGGGTCCTGCAGGTCGCCTCGCGCGAGGAGGCCATCGAGTGGGCCAAGCGCTGCCCGCTGGGCCCCGGGTCGAAGCTCGAGGTGCGCCGCGTCACCGACGAGTCCGACTTCGAGGGCTTTGCCGACAACGAGTACGTGCAGAAGGAGGCCGGCTGGCGCGAGCAGCTCGGCAACGCCTGACATGGACGATCTCGCCGCGACCCTCGATGCCGTCTGGCGCATCGAGGGTCCGCGGGTCGTCGCCACGCTCGCCCGCATGACCGGCGACCTCTCCGAGGCCGAGGACCTGGCCCAGGACGCGGTCGCAGAGGCGTTGCGCGTCTGGCCCGAGTCGGGCGTCCCCCGCAACCCGGGTGCCTGGCTCACCACGGTGGCCCGGCGTCGGGCGGTCGACGGCTGGCGGCGCAGGGCGGCCCTCGACGAGCGTCACCACGCCATGGCCCACCAGCTCGAGCAGGACGACGACACGGCGTGGGCGCCGATCGAGGACGACCTGCTGCGCCTCGTCTTCACCGCGTGCCACCCGGTGCTCGCGCGGGAGGCCCAGGTCGCGCTGACCCTGCGCGTCGTGGCCGGCCTGTCCACCACCGAGATCGCGCGCCTGCTGCTCTCCAGCGTCCCGGCGGTGCAGCAGCGCATCGTCCGCGCCAAGCGGACCCTCAGCGAGGCGCGCGTGCCGTTCGAGGAGCCCGACCACACCGAGTGGTCCGCCCGGCTCTCGGCGGTGCTGACCGTGATCTACCTGCTCTACACCGAGGGCTACGCCGCGAGCGCCGGCGACCGCTGGGTCCGCCGCGACCTGGCCCAGGAGGCCCTGCGCCTCGGCCGCGTCGTCGGCCGGCTGCTGCCCGGCGAGCCCGAGATCCACGGGCTCGTCTCACTGATGGAGCTGCAGTCGTCGCGCTTCGCGGCCCGCACGGACCGCCACGGCGATCCGGTGACCCTCGCCGAGCAGGACCGCCGGCTCTGGGACCGCACGCAGATCGCCCGCGGCATCGCGGCGCTCGAGCGTGTCGACGAGCTGGGACGCGGCCGGGGCCCCTACGCGCTGCAGGCCGCCATCGCCGCGTGCCACGCGACGGCCCCGTCGTTCGCCGCCACGGACTGGGAGCGGATCCTGGTGCTCTACGACGCGCTCTCCGCGCTGGTCCCCGGGCCCGTGGTCCGGCTGAATCGGGCTGCCGCGCTCTCGATGACCGAGGGCGGCCTGGAGCCCGCGCTGGCCGAGATCGACCGGATCGACGCCGAGGGCTCGCTCTCGCGCAGCCACCTCGTGGCCAGCACGCGCGCGGACCTCCTGCTCAGGCTGGGACGCACCGCCGAGGCACGCGGCCAGTTCATCGCGGCAGCCGAGCTCGCCGGCAACGACCTGGAGCGGGCCTGGCTGCAGGCGCGCGCCGCGTCGCTGGAGTTCGGCTCCTCCTGACCGGGTCGGTCGATCAGCTGCGATCCATCACGGTGCAGAGGCAGGCCTTGTTGCCCTCGGCGTCCTCCAGCACGACGAAGGACGGCGACTCGGAGTCGTCGAAGACGCGCCCACCCGCAGCCACGCCGGCCTCGATCCGGGAGGGAAGCTGGCCCACCGGAATCCAGATGTCGAGGTGGAAGCACATCGACGGAGCCTCGTTGCGACGCTCGGTGGGCTGGAACCACAGCAGCGGAACCTGGCCCGTGTCGTCGGTGACCTGCTCACCGTCGTAGGCGTTCGCGTCACCGGTGAGCATCGCGGCCCAGAACGGGCCGATCGCGTCCTTGTCCTGGGCGTTGAGCGCGATCTCGACGATGGCCAGGCGCGCGGGATCGGACTCGAACCCCCGCTCCCCCGCCAGGTCGCTGATCGTGCGCGCGAGGTCGAGGTCCCGGTCGGTGATGCCACCGGAGTCGTGGCTGATCAGCGTGATGTCGACGTGGGTGTAGGTGAGCTTCACGTCCGGGTGGTGGTTCGCCGCCTCGGCCGCGGCACCGATGTCGACGACGAACTCCAGGCCCTGGGCGAAGTCGCCGGTGCGGAACCGGGCGTGCAGGCTGTGGACGAGGGGGCGCCAGTCATCCAGGCCGGCGGCGATGATCGTCGGGACGTCGAGCGTGCTCATGAGGACAGCATCGACCCGTGTCGCGATCAGCGCCAGCCCAGTGCGGGAGCCACGTGCGTCAGCAGGCTCTCGATCACGTGGGCGTTGTAGTCGACCCCGAGCTGGTTCGGGACGGTCAGCAACAGCGTGTCGGCGGCCGCGATCGCCTCGTCCTCGGCGAGCTCCTTCACCAGCACGTCCGGCTCGGCCGCGTAGGAGCGTCCGAACCGCGCCGAGCCTCCGTCGAGGAAGCCGACCTGGTCGGTGCTGCGCGACTCGTGGCCGAAGTAGGCCCGGTCGAGGTCGGACACCAGCGGGAAGATGCTGCGGCTCACCGAGACGCGGGGCTCGCGCTCGTGGCCGGCCTCCTTCCACGCGTCGCGGAAGCGCTGGATCTGCTCGGCCTGGAGCTGGTGGAACGGCACGCCCGTGTCCTCGGTGAGCAGGGTCGAGCTCATCAGGTTCATGCCCTGCTCGGCGGTCCACTCGGCGGTCGCGCGCGAGCCGGCGCCCCACCAGATGCGGTCGCGGAGTCCGGGCGAGTGCGGCTCCAGCGGGAGAGGGCCCGGAGGGTTCGGGAACATCGGCCGTGGGTTCGGCTCGGCGAAGCCCTCCCCCTTGAGCACCTCCATCAGCACCTGCGTGTGACCGCGGGCCATGTCGGCGTCGCTCATGCCCTCGGGCGGCTCGAATCCGAAGTACCGGTAGCCGGCGATGACCTGCTCCGGTGATCCCCGGCTGATGCCCAGCTGCAGCCGTCCGCCGGAGATGAGGTCGGCGGCGGCGGCGTTCTCGGCGAAGTACAGGGGGTTCTCGTACCGCATGTCGATGACGCCGGTGCCCAGCTCGATCCGGCTCGTGCGTGCGGCCGCCGCGGCGAGCAGCGGGAACGGCGACGCCAGCTGCCGGGCGAAGTGGTGCACGCGGAAGTACGCGCCGTCGGCGCCCAGCTCCTCGGCCGCGACCGCGAGGTCGATCGACTGCAGGAGCGTGTCCCGGGCCGAGCGGGTCGCCGACTGGGGCGAGTCGGACCAGTGCCCGAACGACAGGAAGCCGATGTTCTTCATGTCCTGGTCAACGCTGCGCGGCGCCGATCATTCCGCGATCACCAACAGATCGCCGATCTCGCAGTCGAGCGCCTCGCAGACGGCCGTCAGGGTGGTGAACCGGATGGCGCGGGCGCGATCGTTCTTCAGCACCGACAGGTTGACCACGGTGACGCCGACGATCTCGGCCAGCCGGGTGAGCGTCATCCCCCGCTCGGCCAGCAGCTCGTCGAGCCGGCAGTGCACCCGGTGCTCGTCGTCCTCCGGCGGCATCAGACCAGCCCTTCGGCGTCCCGCTGCATCCGCTCCCCCGCGTGGAACGCCGCGGCCAGGCTGCCCACGACGATCGCGATGAACAGGTACATCGGCGAGAACTGCATCGATACCGAGACGTCGGCCGCCTCGGGCGTGACCGTGGCCAGCGCACCGTTGCTGGCCATCGTCCGCGCCAGGGAGCTCACGAGCCAGCCCCCGACGATCAGCAGGGACGTCGTCGTGACCAACCGGGTGTTCGTCCTGCTGAAGAACACGCCACCGGCGAGGTTCCGGCACAGCCACGAGATGCACACCATGACCCCGATGACTGCCACGGCCGGGACGACGACGGCGGCGATCGCCGAGACGTAGCTCGCCGGCGCGAGGTCCGAGACCCGGATCGTCGCATGGTCCAGATCGACCCGGACGGGCTCGGCCAGCCCGGCGATCGCGATCGCCTGCTGCTGGCTCTCGAAGTACACCTCGACCGGGACGTCCTGGTTGGGCAGGATCTGCAGGACCCGGCGCACCGCGCCGATCGCCGTGCCCACGATGACCGCGGCCGCGAGGGCGACGGCGAGCCAGAGGTCCGAACGGGTGGCGGTGCCGAAGGGCGCTTTCATGGGAACCTCGCTCCATATCGTTTGTCGATGTTATCGAAACACGATATGTGACCCGCGTCAAACGTCCGGCGCCGCACCGCCCGCGCCTGACATGATTCCGGCATGGCCGTCACCCGTCTCGTCGCCACGACCGACGCCGAGGCGCTCGCCGACGTCCTGCGCCGCAATCGCCGCGCCATGGCCGCCCTCGAGCCGAAGCGACCCGAGATCTACTTCACCGAGAAGGGGCAGCGCGCGATCATCCAGGACGCGCTGCGGCGGTACGAGGAGGGCGTGTCGTTCCCTCGCGTGATCCTCGGTCCCGACGACTCCGTGGTCGGGCGGGTCAACCTCAACGAGATCGTCCGCGGCCCCTCGATGAAGGGCGTGCTCGGCTACTACGTCGACGAGGCGCACCAAGGCCGTGGGCTGGCCAGCGCCGCGGTGGACGAGATCGTGCAGCTGGCGTTCGTGCGCCTCGGACTGCACCGGATCGAGGCCGGGACACGCCTGGACAACCACTCCAGCCAGCGCGTCCTGGAGAAGAACGGCTTCGTCCGATTCGGCGTGGCGCGCGACTACCTGCGTCTCGCCGGCACGTGGCACGACCACGTCCTCTACGAGCGCATCTTCGGCGACTGACCTAGCGTCGGAGCATGAAGACGATCGGCAGGATCCTGCTCGGGGGCATGCTCGCGTTCGCGGGCGTCGGCCACCTGACCTTCGCCCGCGACGAGTTCGACGCGCAGGTGCCGAACAGCATCCCGTTCGACGAGGAAGTCGTCGTGGTCGTCTCCGGCGTCGTGGAGATCGCCCTCGGCGCGGCG
This sequence comes from Aeromicrobium choanae, assembly GCF_900167475.1. Classification (NCBI taxonomy): domain Bacteria; kingdom Bacillati; phylum Actinomycetota; class Actinomycetes; order Propionibacteriales; family Nocardioidaceae; genus Aeromicrobium; species Aeromicrobium choanae. The sequence continues at coordinate 3,328,737 of NZ_LT796768.1, forward strand.
CTCATGGCGGTGCCCCGCCACCGCCGGCTGATCGGCCTGGTGGCGGCCGCGTTCTTCGTCGCCGTCTTCCCGGGCAACGTCTCGCAGTACCTCAACGGCGTGGACGCGTTCGGGCTCGACAGCGACCGGGCCCGCCTCGTCCGCTTGTTCTTCCAGCCGGTGCTCGTGGTGTGGGCCCTGTGGTCGACCGACGCGCTCGAGCTGGTCAGAGAACGCCGGCGACGCGGAACTGCACGCTGATCCTGGGCCCGACCGCACGCGCCGTCTTGAGGATCGCGTGCTCCCACGTGCGCTGGCAACTGCCGCCCATGACAGAGAGGTCGCCGTGGCCGAGGCTGAATCCGGTCTGCGGACCTCCCCCGGCGGGCCGCAGGCTGAGCTTGCGCTCGGCCCCCAGGGACAGGATGGCCACCATGGTGTCCTCGGTGCGGCTGCGGCCGATGCGGTCGCCGTGCCAGGCCACCGAGTCGTTGCCGTCGCGGTAGAAGCACAGTCCGGCCGTGACGAAGGGCTCGCCGAGCTCGTCGGCATAGTGCGCCGAGAGCGCGTCGCGCGCCTCCTCCAGCGCGGGATGCGGCAGCGGGCGGCGCGGTCCGTAGAAGCAGAGCAGCCGCGGCACGTCGACGACGCGCTCGTACATCTCGCGGCGTTCCTCGCGCCACGGCACCTCCGTCCGCAGCGTCTCGAACAGCTCATCAGAGCCGCTCACCCACCCGGGCAGCGTGTCGACCCAGGCCCCTTCGGAGAGCGGGTGGCGCTGCACGCGATCGAGCGCGCCGACGCGCACGCCGGCGTCACCGTCGAGCAGGGAGCCTTGGAACCACATGCCTGTAGATTACGCCGCTTTCCCGAACATGTGTTCACGTCGGGCGGCGTGTCATGCGTGGACGGCGCCCCAGAAGGCCTCGAGGTACTCGGGCGGCTCGGGCGTGCCCATCCCCTGCCTCGTCAGCAGCACACCGCCCACGCCGGAGACCGGGTCGACCCACAGGCTCGTGCCGGTGCCGCCGTCCCAGCCGAAGCGGCCGGGATGCGAGCCCGGGTACCGCGCGTCGAGGTCCAGTCCGACACCCAGGCCCCAGCTGAGGTTCGGCTCCAGGAACTCGCGGGCCATGGAGTTCGCGGGCTGGGCCACGGAGTCGGTGGTCAGTGCCGCGAACGATGCCCGCGAGATCACCCGTCCGCGCGGTCCTCGGCCTTCGCGCAGGAGCATCTGCACGAACTTCGCGAGGTCGCCGGCGGTCGAGAGCAGCCCCGTGGCACCCGATCGGAAGACCGGGACGTTCATCAGCCTCGGATCGCCGGTGGGAGCCACCTCGACGAAGTCGCCCCGCCGGTTCGGGAACCAGGCGGACGGCACCCGGTCGACGTCCTTCATGTCCACCGCGTAGCCCGTGTCGTCCATGTCGAGCGGCGCGAAGACCTTGTCCCGCAGCAGGAGATCGAGCCGCCGCCGGGTGGCTCGCTCGATCAGCACCGTGAGGACGTCGTAGGAGTACTGGTACATCCAGCCCTCGCCGGGCTGGTGCGCCATCGGCAGCGAGCCCGCGAGCTGGGCCCAGCGGTCGGGGCGCACCACGGGCGGCTCCCAGCCCGAGCCCAGCTCGCGGGCGTCGAACTCCCGCGCGAGCGGGTCGTCCGGTGCCGCCTTCATGTCCCAGCCGAGACCCGAGCCCATCGCCAGCACGTCGTGGACGGTGGTCGGCCGGGAGGCCGGGACGGTGTCGGAGAGCGAACCACCACGCTCGCGCAGGACACGACGATCGGCGAACTCCGGCAGCCAGGCGTCGATCGGGTCGTCGAGGGCGAAGACCCGATCGTCCACGAGCCGCAGGGCCAGCACGGCGACGATCGGCTTCGTGATCGAGGCGATGCGGAAGACGGTGTCGTGACCCAGGGGTCCCGCGGACCCGATCTGAACGGTCTGGCGCGGGCCGGCGACCGTGGCCCAGGTGAGGCCCGGAACGGCCATGCGGGTGGCGACGTCGCGCATGGTCGCGGCGACCCGGTCGGTGCTCACCAGCGCCTCAGGCGTCCAGCACGCCGGTGCGCGAGATGATGACGGGCTCGCTGGACCACGGGAAGTTGATCCACTTGTCCGTGCGGCGCCAGGCGTAGTCGGGCGCGAGGATCGTGCGGGGCTTCTCGTAGATGACCGCGGAGCGCACCTCGCCCGCGTGCTCGGAGCACACGCGCGCCACGAGCTCGAGGGTCTTGCCACTGTCGGCGACGTCGTCGACCACCAGCACCGACAGGTCGTTCAGCTCGGCGAGATCGAGGAACGGCGGCAGGAGCGTGGGCTCGTCGCGCGTGGTCCCGACGCCGGTGTAGAACTCCACGTTCATGGTGAACAGGTTCTTGCAGTCCAGCGCGTAGGCCACGGAGCCGGCCGGGATCAGCCCGCCGCGGGCGATGCCCAGGACGATGTCGGGCGCGAAGCCGGAGTCGGCCACCGCCTGCGCCAGCTCGCGGACCGCCGTGCCGTAGGTGTGCCAGGTCAGGATCTCGCGGTCGTCCATGCGCCCATCGTGGCACGATGGCGGACATGGACGTCACCCGTTTCGGGCACGCCGCCGTCCTCGTCGAGGCCGCCGGGTCCCGCACCCTCATCGACCCGGGTGCCTTCAGCCTCCCGGCCACCTTCGCCCTGACGGATCTCGACGCGGTCGTGGTGACACACCAGCACGCCGATCACGTCGACCGCGACCGGATCGGCGATCTCGTCGCGGCCAACCCGCGGGCGCGACTGCTGGCGGAGCCCGAGACGGCCGCCGAGCTCGACGGCTTCGAGCCCACGGGCGCCGGCGCGTCCTTCGAGGTCGGCGGAGTCACCCTCACCGGCGTGGGTTCGCGGCACGCCGAGATCCTGCCCTCGCTCCCCCGCGTCGGGAACGTCGGCGTCCTCGTCACGGCCGACGGCGAGCCGACGCTCTTCCACCCCGGCGACACGTACGAGTACCGGCCGAGCGGCGTCGACGTCCTCGCGCTGCCCCTGTCGGCGCCGTGGGCCAAGGTCAGCGAGACCGTGGAGTTCCTGCGCGCCGTGGCGCCCCGCACCGCCTTCCCCATCCACGACTGCACGATCTCCGAGATCGCCTACGCGATCTACTGGACCCACGTGGAGAGCCACGGTGGCGTCGATGACCTCCAGCGGCTCGCCCAGGACGGGTCGCTCGCCCACTGACGGTGCGGTGTCGACACTCACAGCGTCGAGGCTGGCTTTATCTCACAACTGATATACGCTGGAGCATATGACCCAGAGCGACTCCTACCTCGCCCGGATCGGCACCCTGATTCGCGACGCGCGCCAGCACTCCGGCCTCACCCAGGCACAGCTGGCCACCGAGCTCAAGACCAGCCAGAGCGCCATCAACCGCATCGAGAAGGGCCAGCAGAACCTCACGCTGGACACCCTGGCCCGCATCGGGTCGGCCCTGGACTCCGAGCTCGTGAGCGTCGCACCCGTCGCCGGCCCGAGCCACCTGCGGGTCAAGGGCGGCACCACGCTCTCCGGCAGCATCGACGTCAAGTCGAGCAAGAACGCCGGCGTCGCGCTGCTGTGCGCGGCCCTGCTGAACACCGGCACCACGGTCCTGCGCAAGGTCGCCCGGATCGAGGAGGTCAACCGCCTGCTCGAGGTGCTGGAGTCGATCGGCGTCCGCACCACGTGGCTCAACGAGCAGAACGACCTCCAGCTCGTCGTCCCCGAGCGGCTCGACCTCGCCCGGATGGACGCCGACGCGGCCCGCCGCACCCGCAGCATCATCATGTTCCTCGGCCCGCTGATGCACCGGGTCGACGAGTTCGAGCTGCCCTACGCGGGCGGCTGCGACCTCGGCACGCGCACCGTCGAGCCACACATGACCGCCCTGCGGCCGTTCGGTCTCAAGGTCCTGGCCACCGAGGGCAGCTACCACGCCTCCGCCGCGCGGGGCGTCTCCCCCGAGCGCCCGATCGTGCTGACCGAGCGCGGCGACACCGTCACCGAGAACGCCCTGCTGGCCGCGGCGCGCAACGAGGGCACCACCGTCATCCGCAACGCGAGCCCGAACTACATGGTCCAGGACCTGTGCTTCTTCCTGGAGAAGCTCGGTGTCCAGATCGAGGGCATCGGCACCACCACACTGCGCGTCACCGGCAAGCGCGACATCCGCGGCGACGTCGAGTACGCGCCCAGCGAGGACCCGATCGAGGCGATGAGCCTGATCACCGCCGCGATCGTCACCGGCTCGGAGATCACCGTCCGGCGCGTCCCGATCGAGTTCATGGAGATCGAGCTCGCCCTGCTCGAGGAGATGGGCTTCGCCTACGACCGCTCGGAGGAGTACCTCGCCGAGAACGGCCAGACGCGGCTCGTCGACATCACCACGTACCCGTCCACCCTGCGGGCGCCGATCGACAAGATCCACCCGATGCCGTTCCCCGGCCTCAACATCGACAACCTGCCCTTCTTCGCCGTCATCGCGGCGACGGCCGAGGGCCAGACGATGCTGCACGACTGGGTCTACGAGAACCGCGCGATCTACCTGACCGAGCTGAACAAGCTCGGCGGCAAGGTCAAGCTGCTCGACCCGCACCGCGTGCTGATCGACGGGCCCACGCACTGGAGCGGCGCCGAGCTGGTGTGCCCGCCCGCGCTGCGACCCGCGGTCGTCATCCTCATCGCGATGCTCGCCGCCAAGGGCACGTCGGTGCTGCGCAGCGTCTACGTGATCAACCGCGGCTACGAGGACCTGGCCCTGCGACTCAACGCCCTCGGCGCCGAGATCGAGACCTTCCGCGACATCTGACGGTTCCACGCACCTGCCTCCCCCGCCCTCACGGGTGCCCTAGGTTGGTCGCGTGAGGACACCGCCGTACCTCGAGCCGGCCCCGCCGATCGCCTTCGCGCACCGCGGGGGCGCCACCGTCGAGGAGAACCTCGGGATCGAGAACTCGCTCGCCGCGTTCACCCACGCCTACGACCTGGGCTACCGCTACATGGAGACCGACGTACGCTGCAGCCGCGACGGTGTCGTGTACGCGTGCCACGACGCGAAGCTGGACCGGCTGCTCGGCCGGGACACCGCCATCGCCGAGCTGACGTCGGCCGAGATCGACGAGGCCCTGCTCGGCGACCGCGAGCCGATCGTGCGTCTGCAGACCCTCGTCGAGGCGCTCCCCGAGGCCCGCTGGAACATCGACGTCAAGGCCGACGACGCCGTGGACGCCACCACCGACCTCGTCGAGCGGCTCGACATCCTCGACCGCATCTGCCTCGCCTCGTTCTCCCACGCACGCCTCGTGCGGATGCGGGCCCGACTCCCCCGGGTCGTCACGTCGGCGTCCTCGCGGGAGGTCGCCCAGATGGTGCTGACCGGACGCGTTCCGGCGGCCCCGCTGATCTTCCAGGTGCCGGTCCGTCACGGCCGCGCCCGCGTCATGACACCCCGATTCCTGCGCCGGGCCCACCGCGCGGGCAAGTTCGTGCACGTGTGGACCGTCGACGAGCCCGCCGAGATGCACCGCCTCGCCGACCTGGGCGTCGACGGGATCATGACCGACCGCACCGACCTGCTCAGGCAGGTGCTGCAGGAGCGCGGCCAGTGGAAGGAGCACGCATGAGCGAGGAGATCGTGGCCACCCGGCGTGACCGGGGACGCGTCGTCGCCTGGGGACTGTGGGACTGGGGCTCCGCGGCGTTCAACGCCGTGATCGTCACCTTCATCTTCTCGGTCTACCTGGTCGACGGCGTCGGCGACGACGTCCCCGGCCCCTTCCGGGCGGCCACCTGGCTCGGCCTGTCGAGCGCCGCCGGGGCCGTGCTGATCGCCGTGATCGCGCCCGCCCTCGGTCGCCGGACCGACGCTGGCGGCGCACGCAAGAAGAGCCTCTTCTGGCTCACCCTCGCGGTGGTCGTCATCACCGCGTCGCTGTTCTTCGTCGAGAACGACTGGCACTTCCTGTGGCTCGGCCTCACGCTCATGGCCGCCGGCTCGGTGATCTTCGAGCTCACCCAGGTCCCCTACTTCGCGATGATGCGCCAGGTGTCCACACCGGACGACGTCGGGCGGGTCTCCGGCTTCGGCTGGGCCATGGGGTACTTCGGCGGCATCGTCCTGCTGCTGATCTGCTACTTCGGCTTCGTCACCGGCGACGGCGACACCCGCGGCCTCTTCGGCGTCTCGTCGGAGAACGGGCTGAACATCCGGGTCATCGCCCTCGTCGCGGCCGTGTGGTTCCTGGTCTTCGCCATCCCGCTGTTCCTGAAGGTCCCCGAGCTGCCCGCCACTGCCAACCCCGACTCCCCCAGGGCCGGCATCCTCGACTCCTACCGCGGCGTCTGGAACGACGTCACCACGATGTGGCGCGAGGACCGCGACACGCTGAGGTTCCTCATCGCCAGCGCCTTCTTCCGCGACGGCCTCGCCGGCGTGTTCGCCTACGGGGCCGTGCTGGCGGTCTCGGTGTACGAGATCACGAAGGACGACGTGATCCTGTTCGGCATCGCGGCGAACGTCATCTCCGCCGCCGGCGCCCTCCTCGCGGGCCGCTACGACGACCGGATCGGCCCACGCGCCGTGATCGTGTTCTCCCTCGCCTCGATGCTCGTGTGCGGCGTCATCCTGCTGTTCGTCGAGGGTCCCCGCATGTTCTGGATCTTCGGCCTGGGCCTGTGCCTGTTCGTCGGCCCGGCGCAGTCGGCGTCGCGCACCTACCTGACCCGCATCACCGAGCCGGGGCGCGAGGGCCAGAACTTCGGCCTGTACGCCATGACCGGCCGTGCGGTCTCGTTCATGGCGCCGCTGCTGTTCGCGCTGACCATCTGGGCCGGCAACCTGCTGCTGGACACCTCGACGGACCGCTGGGGCATCGTCGGGATCATGATCGTGCTCGCCGCCGGTCTCGCCCTGCTGCTGCGCGTCCCGGCGCACATCGAGGACCGTGCCCGGAGTCTCACCCGCTAAGGCCGAAACCTCGCTCTCAGGGGAATCTCACGGATCTGGCGTACGTTGGAATGGACGGACACCACCTGAAGGGGGACCGACCATGGCAGAACGAGCCCTGCGCGGAGCGCGGCTGGGAGCCCAGAGCTTCGAGGACGAGCGCGGAGTCGAGATGGCACCGCGTCAGCAGATCGAATTCGTGTGCGCCGACGGCCACACGTTCACGGTGACGATGTCGGAAGAGGCCGAGGTTCCGGCCGAGTGGGAAGACCCGAAGACCGGCCAGATGGGACGTCGCGTCGGCGGCGCCGAGCCGGACCGCAAGGAGGAGAAGCCCGTGCGCACGCACTGGGACATGCTTCTTGAGCGGCGTTCGGAGGAAGAGCTGGAGGAGATCCTCACCGAGCGGCTGGAGATGCTGCGCGGTGGCGAGATCGGCCCCCCGCACCTGCACCGCAAGAGCAAGTCGCGGAAGAAGTCCGTCAGCGCCTGAACGGATTCATCCGCTGGAGGCCCCACACGGTGACCCGTGTGAGGGCCTCTTTCACGATGTCGAGGCTCATCTTCGACTGACCGTGCACCCGCTCGACGAACGTGATGGGCACCTCGGCGACCTGGAGCCCGGCGAGGCGGGTCTGGCGGGTCATGTCGATCTGGAAGCAGTAGCCCTGCGACTCCACGGCGTCGAGGTCGATCGCCTCCAGCGTCTCGCGGCGGAAGGCGCGGAAGCCGGCGGTGGCGTCCCTGACGCCCAGGTCGAGCATCAGCCGGGCGTAGAGCGACGCCCCGCGCGAGAGGGCCTCGCGACGCTTGGGCCAGTTCACGACCGAGCCGCCGGGCACCCAGCGCGAGCCGAGCGTGAGCGGCGCACCGGAGCGGGCCGAGTCGAGCAGCTTGCCGAGGTCCTCTGGGCGGTGGGAGCCGTCGGCGTCCATCTCGACCAGCACGTCGTAGTCGCGCGCGAGGCCCCACGCGAAGCCGGCGCGGTAGGCGGCGCCGAGGCCCTCCTTGCCCTGCCGGTGCAGGACGTGCACCCGGGGGTCGGCCTCGGCCAGCTTGTCGGCGATCTCGCCGGTGCCGTCGGGTGAGTTGTCGTCGGCGACCAGGATCTCGACCTCGGGCTGCTGCTCCAGGACACGGTCGGTGATCCAGCCGACGTTGTCCGCCTCGTTGTAGGTCGGGATGATGACCAGCGTCTTCACGGCCGCTCCGTTCGTAACTTCCATTTACCGAGGGCCCATCCTGCCACGGACATGACGTAGATCACCATGGTCAGTCCAGATCCCCAGCGCGTGGCGGGTGTCGTGCCGTGCGCGGCCTGCACCTCGGCGACGACGGTGGCGGGCTCCTTCACGGGTGCCTTGCCCTCCACGCGGCCATGTGGGTCGACGATCCCCGAGATGCCGTTGGTGGACGCGACGGTCACCCAGCGCCCCGTCTCGATCGCACGCAGACGCGAGATCGCCCACTGCTGCTGCGGCTGCACGCCCCGGCCGAAGTCCATGAAGCTCGCGTTGCTGGTCTGGACGGCCAGCACCTCGGCACCGAGGTCGACGGCGCCGTGCACCGCCCCGTCGTACGCGATGTCCCAGCAGATCGTCAGGCCGATCGTGAGGCCGTCGAGCGTCATGGCGCCCGCCTCGTCGCCGGCCACGATGTCGCGCGGGATGTCGCGGTCGAACCGCGGCACGAGTGAGCCCAGCTGGGCGCGGAACGGCACGTACTCGCCGTACGGCACGGGGTACTGCTTGAGGTACAGGTCGTCCCTCGGGCCGTTCTCGTCGACCAGGACCGACGCGTTGTAGGCGGTGTCGTCGGTGGGCCCGTCGAGGATCGCGCCCACCAGGATCGGCGCGCCGAGCCGCCGCGACAGCGCGGTGACCTCGTCGCGGGCGTACTCGTTGGTGCGGACGTCGAGGTCGGACCCGTTCTCCGGCCAGATGACCACGTCGACCGGCTGGTCGATCCGCTCGGTCTCGGCCACGTGCAGGCGGAAGATCGCCGCTCGGGGCCACTGCAGGAACGGACCCGGGGTGTTGCCCTGGACGACCGCCACGGTCTTGGTCTCTCCGCCGTCGGCGATGCCGACGGGCAGCACCGCGCCGATGGCCGGGATCGCGATGGCAGCCACCAGCAGCAGGATGCGGCGCTCGGTGACCACGACCACGAGCAGCCCGGCCAGCAGGGCCATCAGCCACGACGTCGCGGGCAGGGCTACCAGCCGCACCCAGCCCTCGAGCGGCGTGTCGATGGCGGTGTGCGCGAGGCGTCCCCACGGGAACCCGCTCAGCGGGAACGCGCCGCGGACCTGCTCGCCCGCGGTCCACACCGCCGCCGTCCACACGGGCCACCAGGGCGCCCAGACGGCCGCGCGCAGCGCCCACGTGATCAGCGCCAGGAAGAGCGCCTCGATCGCGACGAGGGTCACCCACGCCCACGGGTCGACGGCGTTCATCCACCAGATCAACGGACCCATGAACGCCAGGCCGAACACGAAGCCGACCGCCAGGACTCGGCGCACCGACTCGTCGCGCAGGGTGCGCACGACGTACAGGTATCCGGCGACGGTGACCACCATCAGGCCCGGGATCGCGAGCGGCTCGAAGGCCGCCGCCGACGCGGCGCCGAGGAGGGCCGCCGCGAGGAGCTGTCTCACAGTCGGACGAGATCGCGCGGGGTGTCGTTGAGGACCTCGATGCCGTCCTCGGTGCAGACCACGATGTCCTCGATGCGGGCACCCCACTGGCCCTCGACGTAGATCCCCGGCTCGATGGAGAACGCCATCCCGGGCTCGAGCTCGAGGGTGTTCCCCTCGACGATGTAGGGCTCCTCGTGCGTCTCCTGGCCGATGCCGTGGCCCGTGCGGTGGATGAACAGGTGGCCGTAGCCCGCGTCCGCGATGACCTGGCGGCCTACGGCGTCGACGGACTCGGCGGTGACGCCGGGACGCGCGTACTCGCGCTGGACCTGCTGGGCGCGCTGGAGCACCTCGAGCATCGCGATGTAGCCCGGGTCGGGCTCGCCCCCGGCGACGTAGTTGCGGGTGGAGTCCGAGCAGTACCCGGCCGCGGTGGTGCCGCCGATGTCGACCACCACCGGCTCGCCGGCACCGATGACGCGGTCGGAGACCTCGTGATGGGGGGACGCGCCGTTCGGGCCCGAGCCCACGATCACGAAGTCGACCTGCTCGTGACCCTCCTCGACGATGGCGCGTGCGATGTCGGCACCGACCTCGCGCTCAGTGCGGCCGGGGCGCAGCCACTCCCCCATGCGCGCGTGGACGCGGTCGATCGCGGCACCGGCGTCGCGCAGGGCGTCGACCTCCGCGGGCTCCTTGACGGTGCGCAGCGCGGAGACCAGCTCGCCGCCGAGCACGAAGCCGGACTCGGGCAGCGCCTCCTGGAGGGCGAACACGCGCGAGGCCCACATCTGGTCGTCGACCGCCACCACGTCGGGCGACCCGAGCAGCTCGGCGACGAGCGCGTACGGGTCCTCGGTCTCGGACCAGGTGACGATGGGCATGGTCACGCCCGCGGCCTCCGCGGCGGCGCGCTCGAGGCCGGGCACGACGAGATGGGAGCCCAGCTGGGTCACCACCAGGCAGGTCAGGCGTTCCAACGGCTTGGCGGCGTAGCCGGTCAGGTAGCGCAGGTCGGCCCCCGGGGTCACGAGAAGGGCGTCGATTCCCTGCTGTCCGGCGAGGAGGCGGGCGCGGTCGAGGCGTTCAGTCACAGGACGAGGTTACCTAGCGCTCCCGACGATCCTGTGTGAACGTAGGGCGTATCTGCTCCACACCCTTAAGGATCGGGGGATCCATGAAGAAGGCAGTCATCGCCGCATCCGCGGCAATCCTCACGGCAGGACTGGTCACCGCGTCACCCGCAGTGGCCAAGTCCGGCCCGACGGCACCGAAGGGTCAGACCACCAAGCTGACCAAGGCGGTCACCGTCAACGGCATCCTGAAGCACCTGCGCCAGTTCCAGGCCATTGCGAACGCGAACGGCGGGAACCGGGCGTCCGGCCTCCCTGGCTACGACACCTCGGCCGCCTACGTCGCGCGCGAGCTGAAGAAGGCCGGGTACGACGTCACGGTCCAGGAGTTCACGTTCCCGTTCTTCCAGGAGCTCACTCCGGCCACGCTCACCGTGGGCGGGGAGTCGATCGAGACCTCCGTGTTCACGTACTCCTCGAGCGGCAGCGTGACCGGGCCGATCGTCCCGACCAACGATGTCCAGATCCCACCGGGCCCCGAGGCGGGGAGCAGCAACTCGGGCTGCGAGGCGGCGGACTTCGATCCGGCCCCGGCCGAGGACGCGATCGCACTCGTCCAGCGCGGCACGTGCGACTTCGCGGTGAAGGTCGACAACGCCGTGGCCGCGGGCTACGACGCGGTGCTCGTCTTCAACGAGGGCCAGCCCGGCCGCACCGACGTGGTCGCGGGCACCCTCGGCACGCCGAAGACCGTCCCCGTGTCGGGCCTCAGCTACGAGCAGGGTGCGGAGTTCGTCGCGGCCGGCACGCCCACGGGCACGCTGACCACCGACGTCGAGTCCGACCTCGAGCGCAGCACCTACAACGTGATCGCCGACGTGCCGAAGTCGGTGCTCAAGAAGATCAAGAACCCGGACCAGGTCGTCGTGGTCGGAGCACACCTCGACAGCGTCGCCGAGGGCCCGGGCATCAACGACAACGGCACCGGCTCCGCCGGAATCCTCGAGATCGCCAAGCAGCTGAGCAGCACCGGCGTCTACAAGGGACTCCAGCGTCCAGTCCGCTTCGCCTTCTGGGGTGCGGAGGAGCTGAGCCTGCTCGGCTCGGAGCACTACGTCGCCACCCTCCCCGAGGACGAGCTGTCGAGGATCTACGCCAACCTGAACTTCGACATGATCGGCTCGCCGAACTACGCGCGGTTCGTGTACGACGGTGACGGGTCCGACGGAGATCCCGGCCCGGCCGGGTCCGGTGAGATCGAGAAGGTCTTCACGGACTACTTCGACAGCAAGGGGCTCGCCAGCGAGCCCACCGCCTTCGACGGACGGTCGGACTACGGCCCGTTCATCGCGGTCGGCATCCCGGCCGGTGGTCTGTTCACCGGTGCTGAAGGGGTCAAGACGCCCGAGCAGGTCGCGCTCTACGGCGGCACCGCCGGCGTGGCGTACGACAAGTGCTACCACCAGGCGTGCGACGACATGACGAACATCAATGTCAACGCGCTGAACGAGATGGGCGACGCCGCGGCCTTCGCGGTGGCGACGCTCGGTCTGTCCAAGGCCGGCCTCTACCCCGACGGCAGCCGCAAGGCCGCCAAGCAGGGCAAGGCCAAGGCTCACGGAAAGGCGCACGGCCACCACAAGCACGGCCACCTCACGCAGCGCTGAGCCATCCCGCGTCGTCCCCGTCACCGTTCGCGGTGGCGGGGACGTTGCACGTCCGGCGATCGGTGTCCGACGGGCGTGCCATCATGGCGCCATGTCCTCGCGACTGCTCCTGCTCGACACCGCCAGCCTCTACTTCCGCGCCTTCTACGGGGTGCCCGACACGATCAAGGCCGCCGACGGCCGCCCCGTGAACGCCGTGCGCGGGATGCTCGACTTCCTCGCCACCCTGCAGGAACGGTACGAGCCCGCCGCCGTCGTGGCCGCGTGGGACGACGACTGGCGTCCCGCCTGGCGGGTCGAGCTGCTCGACACGTACAAGACCCACCGCGTCGCCGACCCCGAGGCCGGCATCGAGGAGACGCCCGATCTCCTGGCGCACCAGGTGCCGCTCATCGCCGAGGCGCTCACGCTGGCCGGCGCCACGGTCGTGGGCGCGCCCGAGGCCGAGGCGGACGACGTGATCGGCACTCTGGTCCACCGCTGGGAGAACGGGATCGACGTCGTCACCGGCGACCGTGACCTGTTCCAGCTCGTCGACGACGCCCGCGACGTCCGCGTGCTCTACACGGCGCGCGGCGTCGGCAAGCACGACGTCGTCGATGCGGCGTGGGTCCGCGAGAAGTACGGCGTCGAGCCCAGCCAGTACGTCGACTTCGCCGTGATGCGCGGCGACGCCTCCGACGGCCTTCCGGGCGTCAAGGGCATCGGCGACAAGACCGCCGCGGCCTTGCTCGACGCGTACGCCGACCTCGACGGGATCCGGGCGGCCGCCGCCGACCCGTCGTCCACGTTGCGCCCGCGGATCCGCCAGTCGCTCCTGGACAGCTCGGACTACATCGACGCGGCGGTCCAGGTGGTCACCGTGCTCCCCGACCTCGACCTGGCCGATCCGGTGACCGGAGTGATCGACGAGCCCGCCCTGCGGGCCTTCGGCCAGCAGTGGAACGTGGCGGGGCCGGTCGACCGGCTGCTCGCGTCCGTCACGACGTGACGCTGGAGTAGGCCACCACGCCCGTGCGGAGCTCGTCGAGCGCCGACCGCGCGGTGTCGCGCAGGGGCCCGGGGCCCGCTGCGTCGGCGATCTGGGCCACGGTGTCGATGAGCTGCTTCATGGCGCGCACGAAATCGCCCGCGGCCATCTCGGCCGACCCCAGCACGAGGTCGAGACTGGTGCCCTCGCACCACATCCACACGGCGTAGGCGAACCCGAAGTCGGGCTTGCGCAGGAACGACAGCCGGTGGTCGCGCTCGAGCTGGTCGAGCTGGAGCCACAGCAGGCCCATCGACTCGGCCGCCTGCGCCACCGCCTTCGTGGGGAAGCGCGGCGGCGGTGCCTCGTCGGAGTTGCGCGCCTCGTACGTGAGCCCACTCGCGACCGCGGCGAACTCGGCGGGCGACAGGGCCCCCCACACGTCGTGGCGCAGCGACTCGCTCACCACGAGATCGGACTCCCCGTAGATGCGCTGCAGGCGCCGGCCCTCCGGCGTGACCTCGTCGCCGCTCAGGTAGCCGAGCGAGTCCAGCACCTCGCACACGCGGTCGAACTGGCGCGCGACGCTGTTCGTGCGCTGCTCCACCCGCCGGCGCATGCTGTCGGTCTCGCGGTCGAGCTTGAACGCGCGCTCGGCCCAGCGGGCGTGCGACTCGCGGTCGGGGCAGCCGTGGCACGGGTGGTCGCGCAGCTCGCGCTTCAGCTCGGTGATCCGCGGGTCCTCCGCCGTGGGGCCCTCGCGGTACGCCACCGGGTACTCGGCCAGGTGGCCCGCCCGGTTGCGCAGCGACGACGCGAGGTCGCGCCGCGACTGGGCGTCGCGCGGGTTGAACGACTTCGGGATCCGCATCTGCATGAGCGAGTCGACGGGAGTCGGGAAGTCCACGAGCGCCAGCCGGCGAGCGTGCCGGTTGGCGGTCAGCACCATCGGGCGCGGGCCCTCGCGGTTGCCGGTGTCGGGATCGAGCACGACCGCCAGCCCGGAGAACTTGCCCGCCGGCACGTTGATGACGTCGCCGCGCTTGAGCCGCGTGAGGGACTCCATCGCCTCCTCCCGCTTGGCCGCGCGACGCGACTTCGATCCGGCCGACTCGAGCTCACCGAGCCGGCGACGGATGCGCATGTACTCCATGAAGTCGCCGCGCTCACAGCTGACGGACTCGCGGTAGCCCTCGATCGCCTCGTCGGCCTTGCGCACCTTGCGGGCGAGTCCGACGACGGCGCGGTCGGCCTGGAACTGGGCGAACGACATCTCGAGCAGCTCACGGGCACGGGCGCGCCCGACCTGGTGCACGAGGTTGACCGCCATGTTGTACGACGGGCGGAACGAGGAGTTGAGCGGATACGTGCGCGTGGACGCGAGGCCGGCCACGTGACGCGCGTCCAGACCCGGCTGCCACAGCACCACGCCGTGACCCTCGACGTCGATGCCGCGGCGCCCGGCGCGGCCGGTGAGCTGGGTGTACTCCCCCGGCGTGACGTCGACGTGGTTCTCGCCGTTCCACTTCGTGAGCCGGTCGATCACCACGGAGCGAGCGGGCATGTTGATGCCCAGGGCGAGCGTCTCGGTGGCGAACACGACCTTCACGAGGCCGGCGCTGAACAGGTCCTCCACGCACTCCTTGAAGGTGGGCAGCATGCCGGCGTGATGCGCGGCGATGCCACGCCCGATCCCTTCGCGGAACTCGTGGAACCCCAGCACGGCGAGGTCGTCCTCGGGCAGGTGCGCGCAGGCTGCGTCGACGTGCTCGTGGATCGCCTCGCGCTCCTCCTGTGAGGTGAGGATGAGGCGCGCGGCCAGGCACTGCTCGACCGCGGTGGCGCAGCCGGCTCGGCTGAAGATGAAGACGATCGCCGGCAGCAGCCCCTCGGACTCCAGCTTGAGGACGATGTCGATGCGGTCGGGGGTGCGATGGCGGCTGCGCGGACGGCGGCCGCCCTTCTGCGGACGGCGGGACCGGTTCTTGGCGAACGCGCGGTTCCACTGGGCGTCGTCGCGGGCCATCTGCTCGAGCGTGTGGTTGACCTCGGTGGAGTTCGGCTCGAACAGGTCGAACATCTTGCGTCCGACGAGCACGTGCTGGTGCAGCGGCACGGGCCGCTTCTCCTCCACGATGGTCTCCGTCTCGCCGCGCACCTCGTGCAGCCAGGCGCCGAACTCCTCCACGTTGGACACGGTGGCCGAGAGCGACACGATCGAGACCGACGGAGGCAGCCCGATGATGACCTCCTCCCACACCGCGCCACGGAACCGGTCGGCGAGGTAGTGGACCTCGTCCATCACGACGTGGCCGAGGTTGGTCAGAGTCGACGAGCCGGCGTAGATCATGTTGCGCAGCACCTCGGTCGTCATGACGACGATGGGCGCCTCACCGTTGATGGTGTTGTCGCCGGTCAGCAGGCCCACGTTCTCGGCGCCGTACCGGTCGGCGAAGTCGCTGAACTTCTGGTTCGACAGCGCCTTGATCGGGGTGGTGTAGAAGCACTTGCGCCCGGTGGCCAGCGACAGGTGGACCGCGAACTCGCCCACGAGCGTCTTGCCCGAGCCGGTGGGGGCCGCCACGAGCACGCCGTGGCCGTCCTCGAGGGCCTCGCAGGCGCGCACCTGGAAGTCGTCGAGCCCGAACGGGTAGAGGTCCCGGAAGGCCGCGACGTGCGGGTGCTGCTGGTCCTTGCGGAATCGGGCGTACTGCTCGGCCGGGGTGGACATGTCCCCAGCCTACGGAGGATCAGTCGTCGAGGCCCCGGGGAGCGTCGAGTGTCGACGCTTCCTCGTCGTCGACCTGCTCGCCCGAACGGCCCCGGCGGCGGTCGGTGACGCGCGCGATGATCTCGGAGACGAAGTACAGGACGCTCATCGGGATCGCGAGGAACAGGAAGGTCACGGGGTCCACGGTCGGCGTGGCGATCGCCGCGAACACGAAGATGCCGACGATGATCCACGGGCGTGCCCGGATGAGCTGCTCGCCGCTGACGGCTCCGATCCGGTTGAGGATCACCACCACCACGGGGATCTGGGCGCCGACGCCGAACAGCAGGATCATGCGGGTGGCGAAGCTGAGGTAGTCGGCGCCGTTCAGCAGGTTCGTCCAGCCCTCCGGGGCGAAGCCGACGAGCAGCTCGATCGCCTTCGGGAAGGTCCAGTACCCGATCCACGCACCGCCGAGGAAGAGCGGGAGGCAGGTGGCGGTGAGCAGCAGCGCGGCACGCTTCTCGTGGCGGTGCAGCGCCGGCAGCACGAAGGCCCAGACCTGCCAGAGCCACACCGGGCTGGAGAGGACCAGGCCCGCGACCACGCTGGTCTTGAGCTGGAACTGGAAGGCTCCACCGATGCCGCTCACGACGAGCTCGGTGTCGATGCCCTCGTCCTCGAGGGCGGGGCGGACCTGCTCGTACGGCGCGGTCAGCCAGTCGAGGATCTCGGGATAGAAGTACCAGGCGATGGCGACGCCGATGACGACGGCGGCCAGCGCCTTCATCAGGCGGGAGCGCAGCTCGGCGAGGTGGTCGAACAGCGGCATCTCACCGCCGGGGACGGACTGACGTCCGGCCCGACCGAATCCCAGGGCCACCCGGGTCAGCGGGTGGGGTCGTCGCGGCGTTCGGTGGCGGCCGGGTCGATCGAGCGGGGAGTCTCGGCCTGCTTCTCCTCCTGCTCGCTCTCGCGGATCTCGGACTTGAAGATGCGCAGGGCTCGGCCGGAGCCGCGAGCCAGTTCGGGGAGCTTGCGACCGCCGAACAGCAGAATCACGATCCCCAGGATGATGAGGATCTCCGTGGCACCGAGATTGGGCATGTCAGGCTCCTTGATCGGAAGTGACTCCATCGTACGCGGCCAGTGCTGAGCGGGCGGCCTCCCGTACCTCTCGGGAGAACTCCCCCGGCTCCATGACGCGCATCCGGCCGCCCGCGCGCATCACCACGCGACGCAGCCACGCCGGGTCGCTGCCGAACAGCCGGGCCCGCACGGCGCCGTCGGGGCGCTGCTCCACCACGTCCATCCGGTACTGGCCCAGCAGCCAGTCGGCGCCCGGCTCGATCTCGACGAGCACCGAGGGCGTGTGGGGTCCCTGCGGGAAGAGGTCCTCGAGCCGCGTGCGCTGGTCGGCGTCGGTGGTGACCGGCGCGTCGAGCACCGCGGCCGCGACGATGCGGTCCACGCGGAACAGCCGGTCGGCCTCCACCTTGTGGCACCACGCGGAGAGGTAGCGGTGCCCGTCCTGGGTGAAGGCGCGGTGCGGGTCGACCACGCGCTCGGTCTGCTCGTCGCGGGTCTCGTTGGCGTAGACCATGTGCAGCTGACGCTTGCCGGCCAGGGCCTCGGCCACCGCCGCCTGGACGCCGGCGTCGACCTCGGGCAGCAGGACGTCCACGGGGGTGTCCAGCTCGGTGCCGGCGGCCTCGGCGAGCTTCGCCAGCGCCGAGTCGATCAGGGCGGCCTGGTCGCCCGCGGCGGACTGGCGCAGCGTGCGCAGCGCGACCATCAGCGCGGCCGCCTCGCTGCGGGAGATCCGCAGGGGGCGTGCCATGAACTCGGCGTCGCGGATGTAGACGACGCCCTCGTCCTGCAGCGCGGTGACGTCGAAGTCGATCAGCTCGCCGTGGTACTCGCCCCAGCCCGTGAGCATCATGATCTCGAGCTCGCGCTGGGCCTGGGCGGGCTTGATCTTGAACTCGCGGGCGAGGTCGGCCAGCGGGATGCCCTGGTTGCTCTGCAGGTACGGGACCATCGCCAGCATCCGGACGACCTGCTTCAGGGACGGGTTCACGCGTGGACCTCCGCGACGGTGCGCAGCCGCGCGACGACGGCGTCGCGCAGCTCGGGCGGCGACGCGACGATCGCGTCGGCGCCGTAGGAAGCGATCTCGTCGGCGAGGTCGCCGATCACCGCGTAGGCGACCTCGACCTCGTCGATGCCCGCGTCGATCCGGTCGACGCGAACGGCGTGACGACGCAGCGACTGGGCGCGGCCGGCGGTGACCCGCAGGACGGCGGTGGCGTCGGGCTCGGGTGGGTGGAGGGCGCGGGCGACCTTCTTCAGGTCGACGTCGTCGGGCACCTCGTACTCCCCCGGCTCGCCGTCGGGCTTCACATCGCCGACGATCCGTGACAGGCGGAAGAGGCGCGGCCGCTCGCGGTCGCGGTCGTGGCCACCCACGTACCAGTGCTCACGGAACGAGGTCATGCTCCACGGCTCGAGGTGGCGGACCGTGGTCTCGCCGCCGGGGCGGCGGTACTCGAACGCGATCGGCATCCGGCGGCCCGTGGCGTCGAAGACGGCGTCGAACGCGGGCTCCTCGGCGCGCAGCCGCGCCTCGGTCATCCGCAGGACCGACGGGTCGAAGTCGTGGCCGATCGCCTTGAGCTTGGCCAGGGCGGTGGTGGTCTCGGCGGCCATGCCGGCGTGGTCCCACAGCTGACCGGCCAGGCCGATCACAGCGGCCTCCTCGACCGTGAGGTCGATCTGGGGCAGCTCCACCTCGGCACGCAGCAGCCGGTAGCCGGTGACGCCGCCGAGGGCGTCGAACGTGCCGGTCTCGATCTCGAGGCCGAGGTCGCGCAGCTCCTGCTTGTCGCGCTCGAACTTGCGCTCGAACGCCACGTCGGTGTCCTCGCGGTACTCCGCGATCGAGGAGCGGATCTGTTCCTTCGTCAGGTACTGGCTGGTGGCCAACAGGGTGAAGACGAGGTTCATCAACCGTTCGGTCTTCCGCTGGGCCATGAGCGAAAGACTAGCTGGCGTCGAGCAGGTCCACGACGAAGATCAACGGCCCGTCGGGCTGTCCGTTCTTCTTCGCGTCCTTGCCGTACGCGTCGTCGGACGAGCAGGTGACGACGACGCGGCTGCCGAGCGTGTGGCCGGGGATCTGGTCGCTCCAGCACGGGATGGCCGAGCCCTCGGCGATCGAGATCTGGCGCGGGCCGGTGGCCCAGGACTGGTCGAACACCTCGCCGTCGGGGTACTGCTGGCCGACGTACTGCACGCTGAGCGTGGCGCCCTTGGCGACCTTCTCGCCGCTGCCCTTGATCAGGACGGCCGAGTCGGACTTCGCCACCTTCGCCGGGGTCTTCTTCGTCTTGGCGAACTTGGCCGGGTGCTTGTCCTTGTCATACGTCAGCTTCGGCAGCGAGGCGGGCGCCTTCATGGCCTTGCCGCTGGCCTCGGTGGGCACCTTGGAGACCAGGTCGAAGAGGAACACCATGGTGTCGTCCTTCTCCAGGCCGAGCGAGTCGGCGCTCTGCAGGAGCGAGACGCCGTCCTTGGCCGGCACCGACACGAGGACACGCGAGCCGATGTCCTGGCCCACGAGGCCCTTGTAGAAGCCCGGCAGCGCGGTCTTCTCGTTCAGGGTGAGCGTCATCGGGGTCTCGTTCTCGAAGGAGTTGTCGAACTCCTTGCCCGTACGGCCGTTGACCGCGACGTAGTTGATCTTGATCGTGTCGCCGTCGGCCACCTCGTCGCCGCCACCCTCGGTGACGACGCGGGACTCGGTCTTCTCGGTGGTGTAGTCCTGCTCGACCGTGACCTTCGGCGTGCTGCCCTTGGAGACCTCGATCCCGTCGAGGTCGGTGCCGCCGCCACAGCCGGCGAGAACGAAGGATGCAGTGGCCATGGCGGTCACGAGAGCGGTACGACGCACGGTGATGTTCCTCCTGGGGATCGATGCCGTGGCCACACTAACGGCCGATCCCAAGGAACGTCTGAGAGATCACATGGAGTCGATGAGGCGCTGGACCCGGTCGTCCTCGGACCGGAACGGGTCCTTGCACAGCACCGTGCGCTGGGCCTGGTCGTTGAGCTTCAGGTGGACCCAGTCCACGGTGAAGTCGCGGCGCCGTTCCTGCGCCCGCGCGATGAAGTCGCCGCGCAGCCGGGCCCGCGTGGTCTGCGGCGGGACCGACTTGGCGGTGAAGACGTCGAGGTCCTTCGTGACGCGCGCGACCGCCCCCTTGCTCTCGAGCAGGTAGAACAGCCCGCGGTCGCGGCGGATGTCGTGATAGGCCAGATCGAGCTGGGCGATGCGCGGATCGGCCCACGAGAGCCCGCGCTGCGTGCGGTAGCGGTCGAGCAGCCGGTACTTGATGACCCAGTCGATCTCGCGCTCGATGAGGCTCAGGTCCTCGCTCTCGACCGCCTTGAGCGTGCGCTCCCACAGGTCCATCGTGCGATCGATCGTGGGGGTGCGCAGGCCGTTGCGGTCGATGAAGTCGGCGGCCTTGGCGAAGTACTCGGCCTGGATCTCCAGGGCCGAGAGCTCGCGGCCGTTGGCCAGCTGCACCTTGCGTCGCCCGGTCATGTCGTGCGAGATCTCGCGGATCGCCCGGATCGGGTTCTCCAGCGTGAGGTCGCGCATCGTGACGCCGCCCTCGATCATCCGCAGCACGAGGTCGGTGGTGGCCACCTTGAGCATCGTGGTGGTCTCGCTCATGTTCGAGTCGCCCACGATCACGTGCAGCCGCCGGAAGCGCTCGGCGTCGGCGTGGGGCTCATCGCGGGTGTTGATGATCGGCCGCGAGCGAGTGGTGGCGCTCGAGACGCCCTCCCAGATGTGCTCGGCGCGCTGGCTGACGCTGAAGACGGTGCCGCGCGGCGTCTGCTGCACCTTGCCCGCGCCGCAGATGATCTGGCGCGAGACCAGGAACGGGATCAGGACGTCGGCCAGGCGGCTGAACTCGCCGCCGCGGCTGACGAGGTAGTTCTCGTGGCAGCCGTACGAGTTGCCCGCGGAGTCGGTGTTGTTCTTGAACAGGTAGATGTCGCCCTCGACGCCGTCCTCGGCGAGGCGCTGCTGCGCGTCGAGCATGAGGCCTTCGAGGATCCGCTCCCCCGCACGGTCGTGGGTCACCAGGTCGACGATGTCGTCGCACTCGGGCGTCGCGTACTCGGGATGACTGCCGACGTCGAGGTAGAGCCGGGCGCCGTTGCGCAGGAACACGTTGCTGCTGCGTCCCCACGAGACCACCCGCCGGAACAGGTAGCGCGCGACCTCGTCGGGAGACAGGCGGCGCTGGCCGTGGAACGAGCAGGTCACGCCGTACTCGTTCTCGATCCCGAAGATCCGCCGGTCCATGCCGACAGCCTAGTCCCGCAGGCCGCACACGCACGCGTTCGCCACGGCCGTGATGTGACGCCCGTCACCTTGGGTCTTCCCAAATGGGCGATGGGAGGCGCACGATGTCAGGAGTCCGTCCACGGGGGAACGGACCACCGGACTTCGGCCCGGTTCCCTGAGGAGCACCATGACCACTCATCGATCTCCGCGCAGGACCGGCCTCTGGCTGGTGGGCGCGACCACGTTGGCGTTGACCGCGTCCGGGCTGGCCTTCAGCACGGGCTCCGTCTCGGCGGCTCCCCCACCGGCCCCGCCGGGCGGTGCCGCGGCGACGGCTCCGGGCTACATCAACTACGTCGCGCCCCGTGCCGAGATCTCGTCCACCCCGGACCAGGCGGTGAAGGTCAACGGCAAGCGGGTGTCGCAGAAGACGGCTCAGAAGCAGCAGAAGGCACTCATCAGGGCCAAGCAGGTCGATCGCAAGCACAGCCAGGGCAACCCGGTGGCGGCGCGTCAGCTGGCGCGGGTCGAGGCGGAGTCGCTGCGCACGGGCCGCAGCCCCAAGGAGGTCCGGGACCGGCGCTTCAAGAAGGCCAAGACCACTCAGCAGGCGAAGCTCCTCACGATCCTCGTCGAGTTCAACGAGCAGGCGAACGACGACTTCTCCGGCAGCTACGTGCCGGACGGCTACGGCTCGGACACGTGTGTGCCGGGCAACGTGCAGAACGGGCCCACCCACAACCAGATCCCGAACCCCGCGAACAGCGACCTCGAGGACAACAACTCGATGTGGGTGAAGGACTTCTCGCCCGCGCACTACAACGCGATGCTCTACACGAAGAAGGGCATCACCCAGCGGGTCCGCCCCGACCTGCGCGGTCCTGACGGCCGCCGGGGCATCGACATCTCCGGCTACACGATGAAGAACATGTACGAGGAGATGTCCAAGGGCGCGTACACGGTCGGCGGCGCGGCGACGCCGTGGGTCACGGTGGCCCACTCCGAGGCGTACTACGGCGCCACCGTCTGCCACCAGGACGAGAACGGCGACTGGGTCTACGGCGCGGTCCAGGACATGCAGGGTCACCCCGACAACCCGCTCGGCGCGGGCCAGCTGCCCATCGACGCGGTGGCGGCGCTCTCGGCGGCCCAGCCGAACTTCCCCTGGGCCGACTACGACATCGAGGACCAGGGCGACACCGACGGCGACGGGAACCTGCTCGAGCCCGACGGCGTCATCGACCACGTGGTCCTGGTGCACGCCGGCGAGGACAAGTCCGGTGGCGGCGGCGCCGAGGGCCCGTACGCGATCTGGGCGCACTCGTCGGCGGTTGCCGGCGGCGCCCCGGTGCCCGGCACGAACCTGAGGCTGTCGAACTACATCGTCCAGCCCGAGGACTCCGGTGTCGGCGTGTTCGCTCACGAGTACGGCCACGATCTCGGCCTGCCCGACCTCTACGACACCGCCAGCGGCGGTGACTCGGACGTGGACTTCTGGGACCTGATGTCCTCCGGCTCGCACTCGGGGCCGATCTTCCAGTCGATGCCCACGCACATGGGCATCTGGGACAAGTGGATCCTTGGCTGGGCCGATCCCCTCGAGATCAACCCCGGCGACCGCGCGAAGACGGTCAAGGTCGGCCAGACCAGCCGGACGCCCAAGGGCTCCGAGGACGGCATCAAGATCAACCTGCCCGACAAGATCGTCACCCGTGCCACGCCGCACAGCGGCGAGAACATGTGGTGGGGCAACAACGACCAGAACTGGGCGATGAACTCGCTGTCGCGCACGATCGACGTGCCCGACGCCGCGGACGCCCGCTTCTGGATGTGGAACAACTACGTCATCGAGCAGGACTGGGACTTCGGCTTCGTCGAGGTCTCGACCGACGGCGGCGCGACGTGGACCCCGCAGAAGGTCTACGACGAGGCCGGCGAGGAGGTCACCACGCCCGACGACTACCCCGATCCCAACGGGAACCTGGCCACCTTCGGCAACCGGCGGTACGGCCTCACCGGGACGAGCGACGGCTGGCGGCACGACTACATCGACCTCAGCGCCTGGGCGGGCGACACCATCCAGGTTCGCCTGATGCAGTCGACCGACGCGGCGTTCACCGAGCGTGGCTGGTTCGCCGACGACTTCTCGGTCACCGGCGGCGGGGCCACCACCTTCACCGACGACGTCGAGAGCGGCCTCAACGGCTGGACCGCCACGATCGACTCGTGGGTGGCCGGGGAGGCACGCGGCGCCGGCTGGGTCATCGACAGCGGCACCACCTCGAACGCCCAGTACTACATGGTCGAGTGGCGCAACTTCGACGGCTTCGACAAGGGCCTGAAGTATGCCTACGACACGACGTACCAGCGGCTCGGCGAGGACGGGGCGTGGAAGGTCGAGAAGATCCGCTACAACGCGCCCGGTGCCCTCGTCTGGTACCGCGACACGTCGTACGGGGACGCCAACCACGTGCTGAACAACCTCACGACCCTGCCGAGTGAGGGCGCCAAGGGCGGCCTGCTCATCGTCGACAGCCACTTCGACCCGCTCCGCCGGACCGGAGCGAACGCGGCCAACGACACGAGCACGCTGAAGAACCTGCCCTCACGTCCGCAGTCGTCGAACGCGGCGTTCAACCTGTTCGGCAGCTACGCGTTCCGTGAGTGCACGACGAAGCCGGACTTCACGAACGAGGCGTGCAACCGGTTCGGCTCGCAGCGTGCGGTGCGGTCGTTCACCGACGACCGCGGCTGGTACCCCGGCATCGAGGTGCGGGGCGACAGCCTCTTCTACCGCGACGCCGACGCCTCCACGGTGGTGCCGTCGGTGGGCAACGCCCCCTACAGCACCCGGGTCGTCGACCAGAACGGTGCACCGCGGACCGACCTGTACGGCACGGACGTCGGACTGGTCACGCCGCTCGGCTCGGGCAACCCCGAGGACGACGGCGTCGGCTACGGCACCGGCGTCAGCGTGCAGAAGTCGTTCCGCGGCAACATGGAGGCCCTGCTGAGGATCACGCCGCCGACGGTGCCTTGAGATCGAGCTCACCGGCACTCGGGTGACCGAGTGCCGGTGGGCGTCAGCCGAGGAGCTCGGCGACCTGCGCCTGGCCGAGCCGCTTGAACTTGCGGGGCTGGCTGCGGGTGCGGTCGAGGACCGCGACCTCGAGGTCGTCCGGGGCGATCGTGCGGGCGGGCTCGGTGTCGTTGCCCAGGGCCGTGAGCGCGACCCGCAGCGCCTCCGCGAGCGGCAGGTCGGGCTGGTAGTGCGCGCCGAGGTGCTCCTCGACCTTGTCGCTCTGGCCGCCCATCACGCCGTAGGCAGGCACGTCGGCCACGGAGCCGTCATAGGTGAGCCGGTAGATCTGGTCGGTGGCGGGCGTGGCGCCCACCTCGGCCACGAAGATCTCCACCTCGTAGGGCTTCTCGCCCCCGCTGGAGAAGATGGTGCCCAGGGTCTGCGCGTACGCGTTGGCGAGTCCGCGGCCCGTGACGTCGCTGCGGTCGTAGGAGTAGCCGCGCATGTCGGCGAGACGGACGCCGGCGATGCGCAGGTTCTCGAACTCGTTGTACCGGCCCACGGCGGCGAAGCCGATGCGGTCGTAGATCTCGCTGATCTTGTGCAGCGCGCGCGAGGGGTTCTCGGCGACGAAGACGATGCCGTCGGCGTAGCGGACGACCGCGACGCTGCGGCCCCGGGCGATGCCCTTGCGGGCGAAGTCCGCCCGGTCCTTCATCAGCTGCTCGGGCGAGACGTAGAAGGGGGTGGTCATGGCGCTCCTAGGTCAGCGGGGCGGACGGGCCGTCGGGCGACTGCATGCGCCCGCCGATCACGACGTCGGCGATGGCGGCGGTCTTGGACTCGTCCCACGCGCGGTAGCCGTCGGCGGTGATGACCGAGACCAGCGGGAAGATCCGTCGGGTGAGGTCGGGTCCGCCGGTGGCGGTGTCGTCGTCGGCCGCGTCGTAGAGCGCCTGGATCACTGCGGTGACGGCGTCGGTCTCGGACATGCCCGCGCGGTAGAGCTTCTTGAGCGAGCCGCGGGCGAACGTGGAGCCAGAGCCCACCGAGTGGAAGGTGCGCTCCTCGTTCTTGTTGCCGGTGACGTCGAACGCGAAGATGCGCCCGCACTCGGCCTCGAGGTCGTAGGCGGCGAACAGCGGCACGACCGCGAGTCCCTGCATGGCCATGCCGAGGTTGCCGCGGATGAGCGTGGCGAGCCGGTTGGCCTTGCCGTCGGTGGAGAGCGTGATGCCCTCGATCTTCTCGTAGTGCTCGAGCTCGACCTGGAACAGGCGCGTCATCTCCACGGCGATGCCCGCGGTGCCCGCGATGCCGACGCAGCTGTACTCGTCGGTCGGGAAGACCTTCTGGATGTCGCGCTGGGCGATGACGTTGCCCATCGTGGCGCGGCGGTCGCCGCCCATGACGACTCCGCCGTCGAACGTGGCGGCGACGATCGTGGTCCCGTGCGTCACGTCGAGGCCGGCGATCGAGCCGACGGCGGTGTTCGGGAGCAGGTCAGGAGCCTGCGTGGCGAGGAACTCGGTGAACGAGGAGGATCCGACGGCGCGGAAGCCTCCATCGAGCATCACTGCCCGCCCTTCTGGACGAAGCTGCGCACGAACTCCTCGGCGTTCTCCTCGAGGACGTCGTCGATCTCGTCGAGGATGGAGTCGACGTCGTCGTCGAGCTTCTCCTTGTGCTCGGTGTCGACTGCGGGGGTCTCGACCTGCTCGTCGTCGACGTCGCTCTTGCGGGTCGTCTTGTGCTGTTGCTCGGCCATGTCTCCACCCTATCCACTAGCGGCCCGTGATGGCCCTGAAGAGCTCTGCGGCGGACTCGACGCGTGCGAAGAGTCCGTCGACGTGTTCGGCGGTGCCCTTGAGGGGCTCCATCGTCGGCACCCGCTGCAGCGAGTCGTGCCCGGGCAGGTCGAAGATCACCGAGTCCCACGACGCGGCGGCGATGTCGGACGAGAAGCGCTGCAGGCAGCGGCCGCGGAAGTACGCGCGCGTGTCGTGCGGCGGCTCGGTGACGGCCTCCTCGATCGTGGCGTCGTCGAGGAGGCGATCCATGCGTCCACCGGCCACGAGCCGGTGGTAGAGCCCTCGCTCGGGGCGCACGTCGTGGTACTGCAGGTCGATCAGGTGTAGCTTCGCGTGGTCCCACTCGAGACCGTCGCGCTCGCGGTACTGCTCCAGCAGCGCCAGCTTCGCCACCCAGTCGAGCTCGCGGACGAGGTTCATCGGGTCGTCTGCGAGGCGGGTCAGGACCGACTCCCACCGCTCGAGGACATCGAGGGTCTGGGGGTCGTCGTCGCCCTGGCTCTCCACGAACTTCTTGGCGTGCTCGAGGTAGTGCCCCTGCAGGTCGAGGCCGGTGATGGTGCGACCGTCGGCCAGCTTCACGGCCGTGCGGAGCGTGGGGTCGTAGGAGATCTGGTGCAGGGCGCGCACCGGATCGGCCAGCTCGAGGGGCTCGGGCAGCGCGTCGGCCTCGATCATCGCCAGCACGAGCGACGCGGTGCCGTGCTTGAGGTAGATGGAGGTCTCCGAAAGGTTCGCGTCGCCGATGATCACGTGCAGGCGCCGGTACTTCTTCGGGTCGGCGTGCGGCTCGTCGCGGGTGTTGATGATCGGCCGCTTCAGCGTGGTCTCGAGGCCGACCTCGACCTCGAAGTAGTCCGAGCGCTGGCTGATCTGGAAGGCGTGGACGCTGCCGTCCTGGTGCTGACCGACCCGGCCCGCACCCGTGATGATCTGGCGGCCGACGAAGAAGGGCGTCAACTGGCGCACGATCGACAGGAACGGGACGTCGCGGCGCATGAGGTAGTTCTCGTGCGAGCCGTAGGCGGCGCCCTTGTTGTCGACGTTGTTCTTGTAGAGCATGATCGGCGCCACGCCGGGCACCCGGGCCGCCAGCTGGGCGCCCCGCAGCATGACCAGCTCGCCGGCCTTCTCCCAGCGCACGACATCGAGCGGGCTGGTGACCTCGGGGCTGGAGTACTCGGGGTGCGCGTGGTCGACGTAGAGCCGCGCCCCGTTCGTGAGGATGATGTTGGCCAGGCCCATGTCCTCGTCGGTGAGCTGGGACGGGTCGGCGACGTCGCGGCCGAGGTCGAAGCCGCGCGCGTCGCGCAGCGGGCTCTCCTCCTCGTAGTCCCAGCGGGCCCGGCGCGTGAGCCCGTTGGCCGCGGCGTAGGAGTTGACGACGTGGGTGGCCGCCACCATGGGGTTGGCCAGGGGCTGTCCCTGCACGGCGATGCCGTACTCGACCTCGGACCCTTGCACTCGTCGGACGCTCACGCCTTCACCCTACGCGGCACGGCCCGGTCATCGAGGCGTCTGCGAGCGCGGCGGGCACGGCGGACACGGCCGGCCGGCGGCCCCCACCTCCACTTTTGTGACGCCGTTCGGTCGCTCAGGCCGGCCGAGACCGACTCGCGTCACAAAAAGTGGGGTGGGACGCGGCGAATGGGTGCCCATACGTCACGGCAGGGGCCGTTCGGCGGGCGATCCGGAAGCGTGCACTTCCATGGTCACCCTCCGAGTCAAAGGACTCGGCCGAGGTGGACCGAGTCGTCGTACTCCGCGTAGAAGCCGAACGCCGGAACGTCCACGTAGCCGGCCGAGCGGTACAGCGCGATGGCCTCGGGCTGCTCGGTGCCGGTCTCCAGGACGAGGCGCATGATGCCCTGGCGGGCGGCGCTGCGCTCCAGCTCGTCCAGCACCTGGCGCGACAGGCCCTGCCCGCGGTGGGAGTCGAGCACGAACATGCGCTTGATCTCGCCGTCGGTGTCGCCGTTCGGGCCACCGCGGCGCCAGCCGCCCATCGCGACGGGGATCTCGTCGACGTAGCCGATGAAGAAGATCCCGTTGGGATGGTCGAACTCCTCAGGGGCCATCGGCGAGGAGTCGCCCACCTCGCTGGCGTATCGCCGGACGTACTCGGCCTGGACCAGCTCGGTCAGCTTCACGGCGTCCGGGTGGTCGTAGCGGACCACGCGCAATTCGAGTGTCAGAGGTACTGTCCCGTGTTCGCGACCGTGTCGATCGATCGACCCGGCTCGTTGCCGCCCTTGCCCGTGATGAGCGTGCGGATGAAGACGATCCGCTCGCCCTTCTTGCCCGAGATCCGCGCCCAGTCGTCGGGGTTGGTCGTGTTGGGCAGGTCCTCGTTCTCCTTGAACTCATCGACGCACGCCTGGAGCATGTGCTGGACCCGCAGGCCCTTGCTCTGGTGGTCGAGGAAGTCCTTGATCGCCATCTTCTTCGCACGATCGACGATGTTCTGGATCATCGCGCCGGAGTTGAAGTCCTTGAAGTACAGGACCTCCTTGTCGCCACCGGCGTACGTGACCTCGAGGAACTGGTTCTCCTCGCTCTCCGTGTACATCCGCTCGACCGTGCGCTGGATCATGCCGTGGATGCAGGCCGTGCGGTCGCCGCCCCACTCGCGCAGGTCGTCCTCGTGCAGCGGCAGCGTGGTGGTGAGGTACTTGCTGAAGATGTCGCGGGCGGCCTCGGCATCGGGGCGCTCGATCTTGATCTTCACGTCGAGGCGGCCGGGACGCAGGATCGCCGGGTCGATCATGTCCTCGCGGTTCGAGGCACCGATGACCAGCACGTTCTCGAGCCCCTCGACGCCGTCGATCTCGCTGAGCAGCTGCGGCACGATCGTGTTCTCGACGTCGGAGGAGACGCCCGAGCCGCGGGTGCGGAAGAGGGAGTCCATCTCGTCGAAGAAGACGATGACCGGGGTGCCCTCGCTGGCCTTCTCGCGCGCCCGCTGGAACACGAGGCGGATGTGCCGCTCGGTCTCGCCGACGTACTTGTTCAGCAGCTCGGGGCCCTTGATGTTGAGGAAGTAGGAGCGTCCCTCCTCCCCCGTGCGCTCGCTGACCTTCTTGGCCAGGCTCGCGGCAACCGCCTTGGCGATCATCGTCTTGCCGCAGCCGGGAGGGCCGTAGAGCAGGATGCCCTTCGGCGGCTTGAGCTCGTGCTCGACGAAGACCTCGGGATACAGGTAGGGCAGCTCGACGGCGTCCTTGATGATCTCGACCTGGTTGCCCAGCCCGCCGATGCTCGTGTAGTCGATGTCCGGGACCTCCTCGAGGACCAGCTCCTCGACCTCGGACTTCGGGATGCGCTCGTAGACGTAGCCGGCGCGGCTGTCGAGCAGCAGCGAGTCGCCCGCACGCAGGCGCTGACCCGCGAGGACATCGGCCAGGCGCACGACCTTCTCCTCGTCGGCGTTGCCCAGGACGAGGGCGCGCTCGCCGTCGGCCATGAGCTCCTTGAGCATCACGACCTCGCCGACCTGCTCGAACTCCAGCGCGGCGACCACGTTCATGGCCTCGTTGAGGATGACCTCCTGGCCCTTGCGCAGGCCGGCCTTGTCGACCGCGGGGCTCACGTTGACCCGCAGCTTGCGGCCTCCGGTCATCACGTCGACCGAGTCGTCGTCGTTCAGCTTGAGGAACGTGCCGAACCCCGTGGGCGGCTGCGCGAGGCGGTCGACCTCCTCCTTGAGCGCCACGATCTGGTCGCGGGCCTCACGCAGTGTGGACGTGAGGCGCTCGTTCTGAGCGGCCGTGCTGGCCAGGCGCGCCTCGACGTCCGCGAGGCGGACCTCGGCGTACCTGTCGGTGTACTCGCTACCGGTCATGTGACACCTCCTGGAGGGGTTGCTATGACCCTACCCGGCGACGACGTCCTCACCAGTCCATCTCGGAACGAACGTGTTGCGATCTCGTTGCGTCAGTCCAGGTCGGCCGGCCGCGGGCCCACGTAGTCGGGTCCGTAGGCGCCGGGAGCGGGCCGTCGCGTCTTCGGCATCGGGCGCTGTCCGGGCGCGAGGCGCCGCGCGGTGACGAGGAAGGCGGTGTGCCCGTTCATCTTGTGGTTGGGCCGGACCGCGAGGCCCTCGAGGTGCCAGTCGCGCACGAGCGTCTCCCACGCGTGCGGCTCGGTGAACCCCGCCGACTCGCGCAGCGACTCGACGAAGCGCGACAGCTGTGTGGTGGTGGCGACGTAGCCGCAGACGATGCCGCCGGGCACCAGCCGCTCGAGCGCGAGCGGGATGCAGGTCCACGGGTCGACCATGTCGAGGATGATGCGGTCGACCTCGGGTCCGTCGGCGGCGTCGCGCAGGTCGCCGACGGTGAGGGTCCACGTGTCGGGCACGCCGTGGAGGGCCTGCTCCACGTTGGTCCGGGCCTTCTCGGCGAAGTCCTCGCGCAGCTCGTGCGACTCGAGGTGTCCCTCGGGTCCGATGGCGCGCAGCAGGTAGGAGGTCAGGCTGCCCGAGCCGGCGCCGGCCTCGATGACGCGCGCGCCGGGGAAGATGTCGGCCTGGACGAGGATCTGCGCCGCGTCCTTGGGGTAGATGATCGCGGCACCGCGCGGCATCGAGACGACGTACTCGAACAGCAGCGGACGAAACACCTGGTAGGGGAACTCCAACGACGTCTCCACGACGATGCCCTCGGGGCGGCCGATGATGTCGTCGTGGCGGACCTGCCCCTTCTTGGTGCTGAACTCCTTGCCGGCGACGAGCTGGATGTTGTGTTTGCGGCCCTTGGGATCGGAGAGACGGATCCATTCACCCTCGACGAAGGGGCCGGTGCGTTGGTGGTTCATCCGGCTTCACGATAGGCGCGGTCCACCGAGGACGCGAAGAGGGTTCCCACCACGGTCCCCCGGCCGTCCACCAGCGCATAGGCGTTGGAGGGGTTCTCGGCCATCGCGACCAGCAGGTCGCGGCCCTTGAGGTCGACCGAGATCGGCACGGCGTCGTTCGGCGGGGTCTCGGGCCGCATCAGCTGCTCGGCCCTGAGGGCGCCGATCCGCGCCAGCGCGACGCCCTGGCGCAAGGCGTAGGAGGCGCCCTGCCAGAGGAAGAGCGCGACGGCCAGCAGCAGCAGAGCGCGACCGATCGCGAAGGTGTCCTCACCGAACAGCATCGAGACCGCGATGGCCATGAGGGCGAGGGCGGCGGCGCGGCCGATCCAGCCGGCGACGCGAACGCCCTTGGCCTCGCTGCCCGTGGTGGCCCAGATCAGGGCGCGCAGCACGCGCCCGCCGTCGAGCGGCAGGCCCGGGAGCATGTTGAAGGCCGCGATCAGCAGGTTGATGAAGCCGACGGACCAGAGCACCGAGTACGTGGCGCCGGAGGTCACCTGCGCTCCCCACAGCGCGGCGAGGCCGATGACGAAGGAGGTCACCGGGCCGACGATCGAGGTGACGAGCTCCTGCCACGGGTGGCGCGAGTCGCCCTCGATGCGGGTCTCGCCGCCGAGCAGATGCAGCTCCACCGAGGAGACGCTCATGCCGAACCACAGGGCCGCTGCGAGGTGCGCGAGTTCGTGCAGGAGCACTGACACGTAGAGGCTCAGGACGAAGACGACGGCGGTCAGGTAGGGGTTCGGTCCCGCGCCGAGGGACTCGAACTGCGGCGCGAAGACGATCACCAGGATGACGCCCATCACCAGCAAGGAGGGGCGCACGATGATGTCCGCGCCCGCGATGCGCGCGATGCGCCAACCGCCACTCATGGGTACAACCTACTGGCGGCGTGCCGGGCAGCCGTTCTTTCGTCCGCTCTCGCGGACGTCGTGTTCACTCCGGTCCGCGGTCGGCGAGCCGGGCGAGGTCGGCGACGCTGAGGTGGGTGAGGCTGGTGACGATCGTGCGGCGTGGCGCCTCGGGCACGTTCACGGCGTGCGGCACGGCCACGACGTGGCACCCGGCAGCGTTCGCGGACGCGGCGCCGGTGCGCGAGTCCTCGATCGCGACGCAGTCTGCCGCCTCGACGCCGAGCAGTCGCGCTGCCTTCAGGTAGGGCTCGGGGTGGGGCTTGCCGTGGGTGACGCTGTCCCCCGTGACGACGGCGTCGAACCCGAGGGCGTCCACGACCGGCTCGGCGATGTAGGCGTAGGACATCGTCACGAGCGCCTGCGGAACGCCGGCCTCGCGCAAAGCCGTGATCAGCTCGACGGCACCGGGCCGCCAGTCCTGCTTCTCCCGCAGGCCGGCCGCGACCCGACCGCCGAGCCAGTCGACGATCTCGTCAGGCTCCATGTCGGACCCGATGCGCCGCTTGATGTAGACGGCCGCCTCCCGGAGGTCGCTGCCCACGAGCGTGAGCGCGTCCTCCTCGGTCCAGACGGCGTCGTGCTGCGCGGCGAGTTCGTACTCGCCGTTGATCCACAGCGGCTCGGTGTCGACGATCGTGCCGTCCATGTCCCACAGGACCGCTGCGGGGAGCCGGATCTCACCGTCCGCCAGCGGCTTTGCTGACGCTGGCGTTGGGTCGGTACTCACGGACGTCCCACGGATCTCGCGAAGATCGGGTTTCGGCATGCTGACCATTCTTCCAGCGGCACACCCAGCGGCACAGTTCAGATGTCACCTGTCCGTGCAGCAGACCCGGGAGCTTCACCACGACGTCCGTGGACGGTGGCCACGGCCGAGTTCGACCGTGGCCACAGTCGGGTTCACATCGCGGCGACTGCCGGCTCTCGACTGGTCAGTGCCACCAGGTCGTTCCCGTCGATGCGGTAGGTCTCCCACACGTCCATCTGGTCGCCGCCGTGACTCACGAGGGCGCTGCGCAGGGGGTTGCTGCTGATCACCTGACCCTCCACTCGGGTGTAGCCCTGATCAACGGCGAGTCGTGCGAGTTCGGACATCAGGATCAGACCCGTGCCATGGCCCCTGTCCTCGGGGTCCACGTAGAAGTCCTCGACGTGGATGCCCGGGGCGGCGTCCCACGTCGAGTACGTGCGGTACCACAGCACCATCCCGGTGACGCGCCCGTCCCGCTCGGCCACGTGGGCCCTCAGGGTGGGATCGGTTCCGAAGAGCTGGATGCGAAGGATGGGCCAGGTCATCCGACAGGATTGACCTTCGCCGTGGAAATCGGCCAAGGCCTGGATCATCTCGGCCAGTTTGGGCACGTCGGTTACCAGGGCCGGACGGACGTGGGTGGACTGGGAGCGGGGGTAGTTCCTCATGGGGTGTCCTTTTCACGGGGACGGAGCACTTGACTCCGTGCTGTGTCTCAGGACATTGCCATCAAAAGTCTGATGAGCCATAGGCGCTGTGCAGTAGTTGGACTCGCAGGACGAAACGTTCGGAGTCCTCGTCTCGCGTGGGCACACAGATCGTCGTGGCGACGGACGCATCGAGACCCAGGGCAGTCTGCGCCTCGTCGTCGATCAGCAGCTTCGCCTGCTCAGCCTCGTCGGGCTTGAACATGGCGACAAAGACCCATGCCGAGAGTCGTCCCCATCGCACGTTGGGGAACATCATCTCCAGGCGCCGGGCGACGACGAACATGGTCTCGTCCTCACGGGCTTGAGTGTCTGCTGGGAGAACGTCCACACGGACTGCGGCGTCACCGCTCGTGGTGGCAGCGCGCAGGAGGTCCATGGTCTCGCGCTGATTGAGGGTCTGAGTGGCTGGGTCGTGGCCGGCGAGGCTTCCGGAGATCGACGGGAACGATGACTGGCTCACGCTGGACCGCACAGGCCGCAGCATCACGACCCAATCGCTTCGACCTGTCCGCGAGGTGGGATCGACCTTGTGAATGTGGGCGGATGTGCGCATTCGCCCACCCAGAAGGTCGAGGTCGATCGGTTGGCCATCCTCGAACGGAAGGGGACGACCGAGAATCTGCGCCGCGGTGAGGTCGCGTTGTGGCCGCTGTCCCATCAGTTCGATGAGGCGATCGGCTGTTCCGTTCCAGTCCTTCAGCCGGCCCAGGTGGTCGAACACGAACAAGAAGACGCCGATGGAGTTGAGCAGACTGTCCGCGCGGGCTCTCGAGTTGCTCCAATCGTCGGGGTGGCGCGCCACCCAGACTGCGAAGAGGGCGGCCAGGACGACCACGAACTGGGTCTGCTCGCTGGCTGCGACCTCCATCGCGATGATCGCGATCACCAGGACCTGGGACGTGAGGACGAAGATCCGAACGCGACGTTGAGGGTGACGTTGACGGACGTTCAACGTCAGAATCACGCTCAGCAGCAGGGCGAAGCAGTAGGCCGCGTGGGCGATGAACGGCGCGGTCCGACGGAACTCGGCCGAGGAAAGCTCCGGGTGCACCACCAAGCGGACGAACACGATCACCATCGGCTCGACGAAGAACAC
This sequence comes from Aeromicrobium choanae, assembly GCF_900167475.1. Lineage (NCBI taxonomy): Bacteria > Bacillati > Actinomycetota > Actinomycetes > Propionibacteriales > Nocardioidaceae > Aeromicrobium > Aeromicrobium choanae. Next base: position 3,363,247 of record NZ_LT796768.1, read on the forward strand.
GATCGTCACCAGGGTGGGTATCGACCATCGACCCGACACGAGGCGCTGGGCGGCCACGAAGGCAGCGGCTGCGGCAGAGGCGGCGGCCGCGAGAATGCAGGCGTTCGCGCTGGAGTTGGAGCCGGGCTCGGCGTAGTTCCACGCAGCGCCGACCGACCAGAGAGCGGCTGCAATGCACAGGATCGCGATCGGCCGCGCGGCCGCGGAGGCGCGCACCGACAGAAGGCAGCAGGCAGCGACCAGAGCGATGGAGGCTGCAGCCAGATTGGCTCCGATCACCCCGTCATTGTGTCAGGCGGAGCAATGTTCAAACGATGGAACGACGCACGCAGCACGCCGGGCTCCTTGCAAAATGCCCACAGGACGAGATGACGGCCGGGGTGCGAGCCGTCAGGACAGTCGTCGTAGAACACCTTTTGCGGATCGCGACCACGCCGGCGAGTTGGGGCAGGAGCGTCGGGCAGATTGACGCCGATATCTCAGTACTCACCACGCCACTTTCCTTGCGCGTCTGAACGTCACCAGCGAGTACCGGAACGCTTTGAGCCGCGGCCGGGGTGTTGTTGCTGGTCGATGATCCGCGCGGATGCACGACGACCAGGCGTGTCACCCAGCGAGTGCTCAGCGCCAGGCGAACGTCGGCTGCTCGAGATCGTCCACCCGGGTCGGGTCCCCCTCGAGTCCCAGCCGACGGAACTGGAGCAGGACGGCCGCGGTCGGCGCATGGACGCGGTCGGTGTCCCCCAACGGGATCTGGACCACCGGTCGATCGCTCTCCGGGATGTCCAGGAACCGCGGGGAGTCGCTCCGCATCAGCTGGTGGAGGCCGACCCGGTAGACCGCGAGAACCTCGTCGGGCGACGGCCGCAGGTCGAGCGGTCCCCCGCCCCACACCACGACCGGGGTGATCACATAGCCCGATCGCGTCGGGTAGTCGTCCAGCAGTCCGAGCACGTCGTCGCGACTCAGCCTGACGCCGAGCTCTTCGTCCGTCTCCCGGAGCGCCGCCTCGACGGCGTCCTCCCCCTCGTCGATCCGACCGCCGGGCAGCGCCCACTGACCCGAGTGCGTGCGCAGACGGCCGGACCGCCGACTCAGGAGGAAGGCCGCACCGCCGGAGACGTCGCCCATGCGCCCGTCGAGCTCATGAGCACCCGGGGCCACGTCGTCGGCAGCGTCCCGGGGAGGATCGACTCGGCTCTCGCCCGCCTCGGAGTCGACGAGGACGACGGCCACCGCCGCGTGGCGGCGGCCCTCCAGGTCGGCCGCCCGGCGCTCGTGTCCTGCGAGGTGGCCGGCGATCCGTTGACGGAGCGCCGAGTCGTAGTGCACAGGCGTCGGAAGAGTGATGCTCATGGCCCCATTCTCTCGCCAGCAGACAGGAGGGCTCCGAGAACCTCCGCCACCGGTGCGCTCGTGGCATGACGCCACTGCTCCCCCGCCCAGAGATTGAGTGCCGATGAGTCGTTCGCCGCGACGGCTGCGGCACGGAGCGGCCGGGTGAGATGGTGCAGGGCCGGATACCCGCTGGGGGCCGCCTTGTCGTGGTCGAGCACGAAGCGGTTCACCAGGGCTCTCGCCGGTCGGCCGGTGAACGCGCGAGTGTGGGTGGTCGAGGTGTACTGCGGGTCGGCGAGCGCGTTCTTGTGGAGGTCGGAGGCGCCGCTCTCGGGGGTGCGGAGCACCGCGGTGCCCACCGTGACGGCGGACGCTCCCGCTGCCAGTGCGAGCTCGACGTCGCGCGACGAGGCGATGCCGCCGGCGGCCACGAGCGGGAGCGACACCGCGCCGGCCACCTCCTCGACCAGCTGGGGCAACGGGACGTCTGCGGGCGAGGCGTCAGCGTCCCAGACGCCCGAGTGCCCGCCCGCGGCGAAGCCCTGGACCAGGACAGCATCGACGCCGGCCGCCTCCGCACGTCGCGCCTCCTGTGACGAGGTCACGGTCTGCACGAGGACCGACCCGGCGCGGCGGAGGGCCTCGAGCACGGCCGCCGACGGGAGGCCGAACGTGAAGCTCACCACCGGGACCGGCTCGGCGACCAGCGCGGCGATCTTCGCGTCCCACGCGTCGTCGTCCTCGCGCAGCGCCACGGGTGCGGCCTCGTGGTGGAGTCGCGCCGCGGTGGGCGCCAAGGAGCGCGCGTAGACCTCGTTGGCCTCTGCCGTGATCGGGTGAACGTTCGGCACGAAGAGGTTGACGCCGAACAGCTCCGTGCCGGCGGCGCGCACCTCGCGCACCTCGCGCGTCATCGCCTCGGCGCTCGTGTACCCCGCGGCCAGCTGGGCGAAGTGGCCCGCACGGGCTGCGGCGATGACGAGGCGGGGTGTCGACGGTCCGCCCGCCATCGGCGCGACCCAGACCGGCTTGCTCCGGTCGAGCGGCGCGGGCAGGGGGCGGCTCGAGGTGGGCGCTGGGGACTGCATCTCGTTCCTCTCGTCGGAGCGGTGCTCATCCGCGAAGGAGGGCGTCTCCAACGTAACCGTCCCGGAACCACGTCCACGTTCCGGACACCCGCCGCCATGGCCTCAAACTCTCGTAACCTACTCGTGTTTGACCACAACGGACGTCGAAGGCGGGTGGGCATGGGAATCGTCGTGGCGTTTGCGCTGGCAGGCGGACTGGCCCAGCTCGTCGACGGCACCCTCGGCATGGGCTTCGGCGTCACCTCGGCCACCGTGCTGCTGTTCATGGGCGTCGCGCCCGTCACGGCGAGCGCCGCCACCCATGCGGCGAAGCTGCCCACGACGCTGATCAGCGGGCTCGCGCACTGGCGCGAGGGCAACGTCGACAGGGCCGTCCTGGTCCGCGTCGCGCTGCCTGGCGCGGTCGGCGGCTTCCTGGGCGCCGTCGTGCTCACGAACATCAGCCTCGCCTCGGCGAAGGGCTGGATGTCAGGCTTGCTGGTCTTCTTCGGCCTGGTGATCTTCGCCCGCTTCGGGCTCGGGGTCCGGCTGATCCCGACACCCAGGAACGGCAACACCGCGCGCTGGCTCTCGCCGATCGGACTGCTCGGCGGCTTCGTCGACGCCACCGGGGGCGGCGGCTGGGGCCCGGTCGTCACGCCCAGCCTGATGACCGTCACCCGTCACGAACCGCGCAAGGTCGTGGGAACCGTGAATGCCGCCGAGTTCCTGGTCGCCGTCTCCGTCTCGTTCGGATTCCTCACCGGCGCCGCGCAGCACGGGATCCCGTGGTTGCCCGTGGTCGGTCTCGCGCTCGGCGGCGTCATCATGGCCCCGATCGCGGCTCGACTGGCCGGGCGGCTCCCACACGCACCGATGGGCACGATGGTCGGCGGCCTCGTGATCCTGGTCAACGGCGTCACGATCTTCGACGCGCTGGGCGGCCTGCCGAGCTGGCTCGATGCCGTGTTGATCCTGCTCGCGGTCGGCGTGACCGGCACCGTCGCCGCCAGGGCCTGGCGCCGCGAGAGGGACGAACGCAGAGCCGCGGTGCTGGTCCAGGCTTCCTGAGCGCCGCTCACCCGTCGCGCTCGTGCCCCCAGGGTGAGACTGCTGCGATCGTGGCCCTACCTGCTCGGCGTCGGCCGCATCCTGCTCGGCAACCACGCGCGACCGGGGTGGACCGTCGTGGCCGCGATCGGCGACGCCACCACCGCAGACGAGCGCTAGTTGCTGGCGATCGCGTCCAGGACCTCCGTCCTGGTCGAGCGCCGTGCCGGCAGAAGGGCCGCGAGCACCCCGAGGACGATTCCGGCCACCAGGATCGTGATGAGCTCGATCCACGGGATGCTGGGGGTGATGGTCGCCTCGCTGAGCCGGTTGAAGGACAGCACGAGCAGGAGCGACACCATCAGGCCGGTCAACAGGCCGCCCAGCGTGCCGAGCAGCGAGATCACGATCGACTCGAGGGTGATCATCCTGCGCACTCGCTGGTCGGTCATGCCGATGATGCGCAGCAGCCCGAGCTCACGACGGCGCTCCAGGATGGACAGCGACATCGTGTTGATGATGCCGATCAGCGCGATCAGGACGCTCATGAGCAGCAGCCCGGTCACCGCCTCGATCAGGAAGTCGAAGACCGTCCCGATGAGCTTGCCGACCGCGTTGCCTTCCTGCGCGGTGATGTCCGGTCGCTCGTCGGCGAGGTCCTGGATCGCCCGCTGGGTGCTGCCCTGCGCACCCGACGCCACGTCCACGAACGCCACCGTCGGTGCGGCGTCGCCGACCAGGGAGGCGAACGTCTTCTCGTCGACGATGCTGCCGGTCTGGCCGGTGTCCTGCGACGGCGAGAGCGTCGCCACCACCCGCAGATCCTGATCCGCCCCCTGAGCAACCTTCACCGTCACCGTGCTGCCGATGTTGGGCGCCGTGCCGTCGCCCAGGTCGAGCACGGCGATGGTCCCGTCGGCCAGGTCGTCGAGGCTGCCCTTCTCGACGTTGATGCTGGCGATCTTGGTCATCTCGTCGACGTCACCGGAGGAGATCGTGGAGGCTGCCCCGTCCAACGTGGCCGCCACACGCTTGAAGGCGACGACCTCGTTGACGTCCTCGACGGCGCTCAGCTTGGCCACGAACGCGTCGTCGATGGTGCCGCCCTGGCTGACCACCAGGTAGTCCGCGGACTGGACGTCGTTGACCTGTTGGACGGCGAAGTCGCGGATGCTGGATCCCGCCACCGCCACCAGGGTGACCAGGAAGACACCGATCAGCAGCGCGTTGGCCGTGGTCGCCGTCCGCTTCGGGCTGCGCACGGAGTTGTCGACGGCCAGCCGCCCCTCGATGCCGAACCGCTCGATCAACGGACGCGCCGCTCGGGCCCCCAGCCGGGCAAGGTAGGGCGCGCCCACGAACACCGCGGCCACGAACGCGACGGCACCGGTGCCGATGACTCCGATGCGGGAGCCGACGAGCAGCCCGGCCAGCCCCGCGATCCCCAGCGCCAGGGCTATGACGGCCCGACGACGGCCCAGCGATGCGGACTCGGTGGCCGCCTCCCGCATCGCCTCGATCGGCTCCGTTCGTCCGGCACGTCGCGCGGGGACCATCACCGAGAGCACGGTGATGATCGTGCCGAGCAGCACACCGGTGATGAGGTTCGACGCGCTGAAGGAGATCCCGCCGGGCAGGCTGTTGCCCGTGAGCTCGAGGACGCCTTGCAGCGCCAGCGTCAGGAGGTATCCGGCCACGACGCCGAGGATCGAGCCAAGGACACCGAGGACGAGGCCCTCCATCCGCAGCGACCGCTTGAGCTGTCGTGGAGTGGCACCGATCGCGGCCAGCACGGCGAGCTCGCGAAGCCGCTGGGCCACGATGACGCTGAAGGTGTTGTAGATGACGAACCCACCGACAAGCAGGGCGAGGATGGCGAAGGCCTGCAGGGCGGTCTTCAACGTCTGCGCAAACGATCCGTTGGCCTCACGCTGGTCCTCGCGGAACTCGTCACCGGTCTGGACGTCGAACCCGTCCGGCACCACCTGGCCAGTCCCGGCGACGAGGTCGTCGGCAGATCCGCTCCCCGTCAGGTAGTAGGACTCGAAGGCCTGCCTGCCCGCGTTCAGCCAGTCGAAGGCATCGGCCTCGCTGATCGAGACGGTGCCCCCGCTGTCGAGGGAGTCGGAGTCGCCGAACGCGGTGATCGCGACCAGCTCCACCTGCTGCTTGCCGGCCAGGGTCAGCAGGGTGAGCTGGTCGCCCACCTTCAGTCGCTCGTTGTCGGCGAGCCCTTGGTCGACGGCGATCTCGCCGGATGCATCGGGCGCATCGCCGTCGACGACCCTGAGCGGGTCGAGGTCCTTGTCGGAGATCCACAGCCGCCCGGTGGCCGAGCTGGCGAACGGCTTGCCCTCGTCGTCCAGGAAGGCGACCGGCGCGGTGAGGATGCCCGCCCCTCCCTCGACACCGGGGAGTTTCAGGATCTGGTCGACCGTGGACTGCGGGAGCTTGAGCTGCTCGGGCTGCGCACCGGTGTTCTCCACCGTCGCGGGGTCGTCCGGGACCACCGCGACGTCGACGTTGCCGTACTGGTCGTCGATGTTGCCCTCGAGCGAGTCGATCACACCGTCGGAGATGACGCAGACGGCGGTGTAGAAGCCGACTCCCGCGATGATGGCCACGAGCGTCGCGAGGTACCGCCCGAGGTTGTGGCGGACGCTGCTGAGGACGAGATTGAACACGGTGCGATCAGCCCTCGAACTGCTTCATCCGGTCGAGGACCCGATCCGACGTGGGAGCGTCCATCGAGTCGACGATCTGGCCGTCAGCCAGGAAGAGCACGCGGTTGGCGTACGCCGCGGCGTGCGGGTCGTGGGTGACCATCACGATCGTCTGGCCGGTCTCGTCGACCGCGCGACGCATGAACGTCAGGATCTCGATTCCCGTCCGGGAGTCGAGGGCCCCGGTCGGCTCGTCGGCGAAGATGATGTCAGGCCTCGGTACCAGGGCCCGAGCCACCGCGACGCGTTGCTGCTGGCCACCGGAGAGCTGGCTGGGCAGGTTGCCGAGGCGCTCGGTGAGCCCGACGGTCTGCACGATCTCGTCGAACCACGCGTCGTCCGCGTCGGCACCCGCGAGCGTCAGCGGGAGCAGGATGTTCTCGCGCGCGGTCAGCGACGGGATCAGGTTGTACTGCTGGAAGATGAAGCCCAGCCGGTCACGACGCAGCAGCGTCAGCTGGTTCTTGTTGAGCTTGGAGATGTCGGTGTCCCCGATGTAGGCCGCGCCCGCGGTCAGACGGTCCAGTCCGGCGACGCACTGCATGAGCGTGCTCTTGCCCGACCCGGACGGACCCATGATCGCGGTGAACTCGTGCTCGGGGAAGTCCACGGTGACCCCAGCGAGGGCGTGAACGGCGGCATCGCCCTCCCCGTACGTCTTGCGGGCTTCGACGGCACGGGCCGCAGCGGCGCGCGTGGTCGCCTGGGGTGAGGTGGTCATCGGGTTCCTCGTCTCATCCTGATCGGGTCGGCTGCTGGAAGTTCATGGGAGCTCGGAGCTCGCCGCCCGGCTGGAGCCGCGAACGAGGAAGACAGAGACGAAGCCGAACACGATCAGCAGGACGGTGACGACCGTGGCGACAGCCGTGGCACCGTCGGCGGATCCCGTGACCGCCTCATCGAGCCCACCCGTGGCCAGGAAGGTCGTCGGGTCGGTGAGGCCGTGCAGGACGATGGCCGTCCAGATCGTGCCCGTGAGGCGCATGGACAGATACATGAGCATGCCGAAGGCGAACGTGTAGACGACGGTGGCACCGACGACGCTCGCGGCCATCCCGGAGAAGATGTTCGCCGTGTGCATCAGGGCGAACAGCAGCGAGGAGACACCAGCGACGAAGCGCTCGGTGCGGCCGGCGTCTCGCAGCATCTTGACGGCCAGACCGCGCGTGACGAGCTCCTCGGCGAGTCCCACGCAGATACCGACCACGACCATCGCCGCCAGCTGCTCACCCGACCAGTAGTCCCAGTCGGTGCCGGCGACGTGGGCGGCGACGGCAGCCAGGACGAGCACCGGCGCGATCCACATCCACCGACGGCCGGGGACGCGCTGGCGGCCGAAGATCTCCGACAGCCAGCCGACCTTCGCGATGAACGCCAGGAGCGCGAGCGCGCCGATCGCGATGGGGAGCGCGACGCCGAGGAGGATGCTGGATGCGCTGGAGAGGATGTCGTCCTCGTCGATCTGGTCCGCGAAGACGCGCTGGGTGATCTGGCCGACGAGCAGGTAGAAGACGAGGTACCCGCCCACGACCGCGAAGGCCTTCCAGGTGGCCGGTCGATCCCAGAAGCCGCGTGGGTCCGCTGACGTCGCGGGCGTGTGGTCGGTCACGATCGTGCTCCTGGTGGTGAGGGCGGTGGGGCGGGGAGGTCCGGCTTCGAACGAGGCTAGGGCACGACGATGTGGCTCGCGCGGCGCAAGAGATAGGTGTCCATCACCCAGCCACGCGCGGCCCGGGCCTCCTCGCGGCGAGTCGAGATCTCGTCGGCGACCTCGTCGAGCTGCCCGGCGACCAGCTGCTCGTCGGGTGAGCCGAGGTTGGCGCCCCACCAGATCCGCCAGGCCGATGGGTCGGACAGGCGGCGGCAGGTGAGCGAGCCGTCGAGCATGACGACGAGGTTGTCGCCCGTGCGGGCGTCGTCCAGCAGGCGACGGCCCGTCGTGATCGTGATCGGCCCGCCGATCGTGTTGAGCACGAGCCCGTGCCGTGCGGCGAGCAGCTGGACGCTGCTCAGGCCCGGGACCACCTCGACCGCCACGTCCACGTTCCCGCGCTCGACGATGCGGTCGGCCAGGCGAATCGCCGAGTCGTACAGCGCGGGGTCCCCCCACACGAGGATCGCGGCGTCACCGGGGTGCTCCTGCAGCGCCTGCTCGAAGGCGACGGCCCGCGCCTCGTGCCAGTCGCGCACGGCGGCGCCGTAGTCGGCCGGGTCGGCACGGTCGCGCTCCGGATCGGGGACGTGGACGATGCGCCACTCCCCCGTCACGTGCCGGTCGCAGATCGCCTCGCGCATCGCGATGAGGTCGGCCGTGCCCGGATGCTGCGCCGTCTTGTCCGCGACGAGGAAGTAGTCGACCTCGTTCAACACGCGTGCTGCCTGGGCCGTGAGGAGCTCCGGATCCCCCGGGCCGAGGCCGACGAGGGCGAGTCGCCGCGTCACGCGTCGTCCTCGAGGTCGCCCTCGACCTCGAGGTACACGCGCGCCATCTCGGCCATGACCTCCGGATCGGGCTCGGCCCACAGGCCACGGTCGGCCGCCTCGTTGAGCCGCTCGACGATGCCGCGCAGCGCCCACGGGTTCGACCGGCGCATGAACTCCTGGTTCGTCTCGTCCAGGACGTACTCCTTCGCCAGCGACTCGTACATCCAGTCGTGGACGACGCCGGCCGTCGCGTCGAAGCCGAAGAGGTAGTCGACGGTGGCGGCCAGCTCGAAGGCGCCCTTGTACCCGTGGCGCTGCATCGCCGAGATCCAGCGCGGGTTCACGACGCGCGACCGAAAGACCCGGTTCGTCTCCTCCTGCAGGGAGCGCGTGCGGACGGCGTCGGGCGTGGTCGAGTCGCCGACGTACGCCTTCGGCTCGGTGCCGGTCAGCGCGCGGACCGTGGCGATCATGCCGCCGTGGTACTGGAAGTAGTCGTCCGAGTCGGCGATGTCGTGCTCGCGGGAGTCGATATTCTTCGCCGCGACCGCGATCCTGCGGTAGCTCGTCCGCATGTCGTCGCTGGCCGCCACGCCGTCGAGCCCGCGGCCATAGGCGAAGCCGCCCCACGCGGTGTAGACCTCGGCAAGGTCGGCGTCGTCGCGCCACGAGCCGGACTCGACCACCTGGAGGATGCCGGCGCCGTAGGAGCCCGGCTTCGAGCCGAAGATGCGTGTCGTCGCGCGACGCTCGTCGCCGTGCTCGGCGAGGTCCTGCCGGGTGTGGGCCCGCACGAAGTTGAGCTCGTCGGGCTCGTCCAGGCTGGCCACCAGCTGGACCGCGTCGTCGAGGATCTCGATGACGTGCGGGAACGCGTCGCGGAAGAAGCCCGAGATGCGGATGGTGACGTCGATGCGCGGACGGCCGAGCTCCTCGAGACCGATGACCTCGAGCCCGTTGACCCGACGCGACGCCGGGTCCCACGTCGGCCGCACGCCCATCAGTGCGAGCACCTCGGCGATGTCGTCACCCGACGTGCGCATCGCGGACGTGCCCCAGACCGAGAGGCCCACCGAGCGCGGGTGCTCGCCGGTGTCCTCGAGGTGCCGGGTGACGAGCGACTCGGCCATCGCCTGCCCGGTGTCCCAGGCCAGTCGCGAGGGGACGGCGCGCGGGTCGACGGTGTAGAAGTTCCGCCCCGTCGGCAGGACGTTCACGAGGCCACGCAGCGGCGAGCCGGACGGCCCGGCCTGGACGAAGCCGCCGTCGAGCGCGTGCAGGATGTTCGTCAGCTCGTCGGTCGTGGCCGCGAGGCGCGGGACGACCTGCTCGGCCGCGAACCGCAGGACGTCGCGGACCACCGGGTCGTCGTGGAGCGTGTCGATCGCCTGCAGGTCCCAGTCCGCCTTCTCCATCGCCTCGACGAGGCCACGGGCCTGCGCCTCGACGGCGTCGACCTCGGCCATCGGGGCCTCGTCGGCGAGCCCGAGCGCGGCACGCAGCCCTGGAAGGGCACGGTTCTGCCCGCCCCACACCTGCGTGGCGCGCAGCACCGCGAGCACGAGGTTCACGCGCGCCTCCCCCGCCGGCGCCTGGCCCAGGACGTGCAGGCCGTCGCGGATCTGGACGTCCTTGATCTCGCACAGCCAGCCGTCGACGTGCAGCAGGAAGTCGTCGAACTCCTCGTCGCCGGGCCGTTCCTCGAGGCCGAGGTCGCGGTGCATCTGGGCGGACTGCATGAGGGTCCAGATCTGCTGGCGGATCGCGGGCAGCTTGGGCGGGTCCATGGCGGCGACGTTGGCGTACTCGTCGAGCAGCTGCTCCAGCTTCGCGATGTCGCCGTAGCCCTCCGCCCGCGCCATCGGCGGGACGAGGTGGTCGACGATCGTGGCGTGGGCCCGACGCTTGGCCTGAGCCCCCTCCCCCGGGTCGTTGACGAGGAACGGGTAGATCAGCGGCATGCTGCCGATCGCGGCATCGGTGGCGCACGCGGCCGACAGTGCCGCGTTCTTGCCCGGCAGCCACTCCATCGAGCCGTGCTTGCCCAGGTGGACGACCGCGTCGGCGCCGAAGCCCTGCTCGAGCCACCGGTAGGCCGCGAGGTAGTGGTGCGACGGCGGCATGTCCGGGTCGTGGTAGATCGCGACCGGGTTCTCGCCGAAGCCACGCGGCGGCTGGATCAGGATCACGACGTTGCCCGCCCGCAGGGTCGCCAGGACGATGTCCCCGGCGTCGTCGACGAACAGCGAGCCGGGCGCCTCGCCCCACGTCTCCACCATCTCCTCACGCAGTGCGGCAGGCAGGTGTGCGGTCCAGCGGAGGTAGTCGTCGCGGCTGATCCGCACGTGCGACTCGCTCAGCTGGGCCTGGGTCAGCCACTCCTCGTCCTGGCCACCGGCCTCGATCAGCGCGTGGATCAGGGCGTTGCCCGACGTGGTGTCCGGCTCCTCCCCCTCGACGGGCGGCAGCGGGTCGAGGCCGGGGATGGCGCCGGGCGAACCGAGGTCGTAGCCCGCGTCGCGCAGCTGGCGCAGCAGCCGGATGGCCGACACGGGCGTGTCGAGCCCCACGGCGTTGCCGATGCGGCTGTGCTTGGTCGGGTAGGCCGACAGCACGAGGGCGACCTTGCGCTCGGCCGGCGGCACGTGGCGCAGGCGTGCGTGGTTCACGGCGATGCCGGCGACGCGGGCGCACCGCTCGGCGTCGGTGACGTAGCGGGGCAGGCCGTCTGCGTCGACCTCCTTGAACGAGAACGGCACCGTGATGAGGCGGCCGTCGAACTCGGGGATCGCGATCTGGGTGGCGGAGTCGAGCGGGGTCACGCCGTCGTCGGACGCCTCCCACTCCGCGCGGCTGGAGGTCAGGGCGAGCGCCTGGAGGACGGGCACGTCCAGCGCCCGCAGCCGCTCGACGTCCCAGGACTCGTCGTCGCCGCCGGCGCTCACGGCCGCCGGCTTCGAGCCGCCCGCCGCGAGAACCGTGACGACGATCGCGTCGAGCGTGCCCAGCTCGGCGAACAGCTCGTCGGCCGCCGCCCGCAGCGACGAGACGTAGATCGGCACGCCGCAGGCCCGGCCGGTCGCGTCGATGGCGTCGGCCAGCTCGTGGGCGAAGGCGTTGTTGCCGCTGACCTCGTGGGCCCGGTAGTACAGGACACCGACCCGCGGCAGGTCGCTCGGCTCGGGCTGGCGGCCCACCCCCCACTCGGGCAGCAGGGCCGGCGGCTCGAAGCCCTCGCCGGTCAGGAGAACGGTGTCCGAAAGGAAGGCGTGCAGCTGGCGAAGGTTCTCGGTGCCGCCCTCCGCGAGGTAGCGATGGGCCTCGGCACAGATGCCGATCGGCACCGTCGACAGCTCCATCAGCGCGGCGTTGGGCGTGCGCTCGCCGCCGAGAACGACGAGCGGACGGCCGGCCTCCCGCACGAGCGCCGCGAGGTCGCGGACGTCCTCGGGAGAGCCCAGCACGCGCAGCACGACGAGGTCGGCCTCGCCGGTGAGCTCGTCCCGTCGCTCGTCCGTCACCCGGACGGGGTTGGCCCAGGTGTAGTCGGCGCCGCTGGCGCGGGCCGAGAGCAGGTCGGTGTCCGAGGTGGACATGAGGGCGATGCGGGTCATGAGGCTCCTTCGGTGGAGGTGGTCGGGGAGACGATGCGCAGGTCGTCGACGGGTCGACCCAGGGCGAGGTGCTCGCGGACGAGGCGGCCGGCGTCCTCCGGCCGGACGGGTCCATACCAGGCACCCTCGGGGTGGACGACCGCAACGGGGCCGTGGTTGCAGGGGAACAGGCAGCCGGTCTGCGCCATGAGGACGTCGGCGTCGGTCAGCCGCTGCTCGACCAGCGCCAGGACGAGCGCCCGGTAGGTCTCGTCGGAGCCGCGGGCGCTGCAGCGCGGTCCCCGGCACAGCAGCAGGTGGTGGCGGTGCGGGGGCGGCGTCTCCCATGCGGGCGATGACAGCCGTGCCTCCCGGCCGCTGATGACGCGATCGCCGAAGCGGATCGTGGGCGGGTCGACCTGCTCCCGGTGCCAGTGACCGGCCACCCGGCCGACCCATGAGCGCGCGAACGTCGGGTCGTCGGTGGTGACCGGCTCGAGGAGCAGGTCGCGGACGCCTTCCGCGTGCAGCTCGTCGAGCACCCGGACGAGGGTCGGGTCGGCGCCCTGCAGGAAGGCGATCCGCGCACCGGCCTCGGCAGCTGCTCGGCGCAGGACGGTCTGGCGCGCGGCATCGGACAGCGCGGTCGCGACATGGACGAGGAGGGTCATGGCTGCCACACCACCGTGAGCGCGCCGGTGATGCGATGGCGCTCGACGAAGGCCTTCACGCCGTAGACGTCGGCGACGAGCTCTTCGGTGATCACCTGGACGGGGGTCCCGGCGGCCACGACCCGGCCTTCGGCGAGGACGACGATCTCGTCGCAGTACGCCGCCGCGAGGTTGAGGTCGTGCAGCGCCGCCACGGCCGTGACCGCCGCGTCGCGGACGAGCCGCAGCACCTCCAGCTGGTGCCGGACGTCGAGGTGGTTGGTCGGCTCGTCGAGCAGGAGGACCTCGGGGTCCTGGGCCAGTGCGCGAGCGATCTGCACACGCTGTCGCTCGCCGCCGGACAGCGTGGCGTAGGGCTGCTCGAGCCGGTCCAGGACGCCGGTCGCGGCGGCGGCGCGGCGGATGGCCTCGACGTCCCGCTCGCCCACGGGCTGCCAGGAACGGCGGTGCGGGATGCGGCCGAGCTCGATGACGTCACGGACCAGCGGGTCGGTGTCGGTGGCGGACTCCTGCTCGACCACGCCGACCCGCTGGGCGATCTCGCGGCGGCGCAGGGACGCGAGGTCGTCGTCGCCGAGGCGGACGACACCGGTCGTGGGCGCGCGCAGGCCCGCGAGGAGCCGGAGCAGGCTGGACTTCCCCGAGCCGTTCGGACCGAGCAGGCCGACCATCGAGCCGGGTGCCGCCGTGATGCTGACACCGTCGACGATCAGCCGGTCGCGCACCGACCACGAGACGGTGCGAGCGGTGAGGTTCATGCGCGGACACCCTTCCGCCGGAGCAGGATGAGCGCGAACGCGGGAACGCCGAGCAGGGCCGTGGCGACACCGACCGGCAGCTCCTGCGGCGCGATTACGGTGCGCGCCGCGGTGTCGACCCAGACGAGGAAGACGGCCCCGAGGATCGCGGCGAGCGGCAGCATGCGCCGGTGGTTCACGCCCACCATGGCGCGCGCCACGTGGGGCAGCACGAGCCCGACGAACCCGATCGCCCCCGACGTGCTGACGATGACCGCGGTGGTCAGGGCCGTCACGACCAGCAGCACCAGCCGCGCTCGGGCCACGTCGATGCCGAGCGTGGCCGCGCTGTCCTGCCCGAAGGCGAACGCGTCGAGCGTGGAGGCGAGCAGGAGGCACGCGATCACGGCCCCGACCACCGTCACCCCGACCACCACGACGTCGGTCCAGGAGGCGCTGCCCAGCGACCCGAGCAGCCAGAAGAGCACGCCGCGCGTCTGCTCCGCGTCGGCGGAGGTGAAGACGATGAACGACGTCAGCGCCGAGAACAGCTGCGTGGCCGCGACCCCGGCGAGGACGACGCGGTCGGTGGTCCCGCCGGCCGCAGCGGCGAGGACGAGCACGAGCAGGAACGCCCCGATGGCGCCGACGAACGCTCCGGCGGCCAACCCCACCGCGCCGGCGCCCACTCCCAGCACGACGATCGACACCGCACCGGTCGAGGCGCCGGAGGACACGCCCAGCACGAAGGGATCGGCCAGCGGGTTCCGCAGCAGGGACTGCAGGATCACGCCGCACACGGCGAGCCCGGCACCGCAGGCCGCCGCGAGCAGCGTGCGCGGCAGCCGCAGGTCCCAGACGATGCCCTCCTGGATCCGGCTCAGCCCGGACTCGCCCCCGGCCAGTCGCGACCAGGCCAGGGACACGACCGACCGCGGACCCACGTCGGAGGGGCCGATCGTGACCGCAACGCAGGCCGAGGCCACCAACAGGGCCAGCCCCGCGGAGGCCAGCAGCCAGGCGCGCCGGGTCGTCGTCACCGTGAGAGACCGAAGGCGGCCAGTGCGTCGGCGACCTGCTCCAGTCCTTCGACGGTGCGGATCGAGGGGTTGAGGGCAGCGCCGGTGAGGGCGACGTAGCGGCGGTTCCTCACGGCCGTCATCTCCCGGGTGACCGGGTTGGTCTCGAGGAACTCGATCTTCGCCTTCGCGGTCTCCGCGGTCTGGCTCTTGCGGGTCAGGTCGCCGATCACGAGGACGTCGGGGTCGCGGTCCGCGACCGTCTCCCAGCCGATCTGCGGCCACTCGGACTTCGTGTCGTCGAAGACGTTCTTCAGGCCCAGGGCCCGCGTGATGATGCCGGGGCCCCCGCAGCAGCCGGCCATGTAGGGCGCCTCGCTGTTGGCGAACCAGTAGAGGACACTCACCTCGTCCTCCGGCGCCTTCGCCGCGGCCGCGGCGACACGGTCCTGCAGGCCGGCGACGAGCTCGTCACCCTGCTCCTCGACGTCGAGGAGCGCGGCGAGCTCGGTGATCTCGCGGTAGATCGTGTCGATCTCCAGGATCCCCGTGCGCGCACCGTCGCCGTCGCCCTGGTTGTCCTTGCCCTCGCACTCGGCGGGCGACAGGTACGTCGGGACACCGAACTTGCCGAAGGCGTCCGCCGAGCCGACGCCGCCCTGGCCGAGCACGCTCGCGAACGAGGCGGTCACGAGGTCCGGCTCGGTCTCGAGGACCCGCTCCATCGAGGGCGCGCTGTCCGCCAGCCGCTCGACCTTCGCGTTGTCGCCCTCGAGTCCCTTCATCACGGGATCGGTCCAGGTGGAGGTGCCGGCCATGCGGTCGGCCAGCCCGAGGGACAGGAGGATCTCGGTCGATCCCTGGTTGAGCGACACGATGCGCTTCGGAGGGGCCGTGACGGCGGTGGTGCGACCGCAGTTCTCCACCTCACGGGGGTACCCCGCGGCGGTCTCGGCATCGGACGAGGCGTCGCTGCTCGAGCAGGCACTCAGCGCGAGCGCGGCGCCGGCGAGCAGGACGAGGGGACGACGGACGGGAGTACGCACAGGCGCGATCCTTCGAGGTCTGGGGCTCTTTCGCGAAGCCCGGTGGGACCAAACGGCGGTCGCCGTGAGGGCCAGCAGGTCTTCGGACTCGGGATCGACCGGACGGAGCGCCTTCCCAGACCTCTCGGTCCAGTGGCTTCGTGCCCCGCCCGTCACCCTCACCGCTGCGCGTCAGTCCCGGACTCTCACCGGGTTCCCTGGCTCATCGCTGAGTTTGACTGGCGCGACGAACGTAGCAGGCCGTCCGCCGGTCGGCCGCCACGAGGGTGCCTGACACCATGACCGGGTGACCGGACGGACTCGACGCGACCTGTGCCCCGGTCTGCTGCGCCCCTGGATCGCCGACGACGGCGCCCTGATCCGGGTCCGCATCCCGGGTGGTGCCGTGTCGGTCGACGCGCTCGGGGGCCTCCTCGGCGTCGCCCGGGCCCACGGCGACGGCACGGTCCACGTGACCAGTCGCGCCAACCTGCAGGTGCGGGCGATCCCCCACGACGAGGGCTGCCTGTCCGACGCGGTCGTGGACGCGGTGATGGCGACCGGCCTCATGCCCTCCACCTCCCACGAGCGGATCCGCAACGTCATGGCGTCGCCGCTCACCGGACGGTCCGGCGGCCGGGCGGACCTGCGACTCGTCGTCGCGGAGCTCGACCGCCGACTGTGCGCCGAGCCGGGTCTCGCGGCCCTGGCGGGCCGCTTCCTGTTCGTCCTCGACGACGGCCGCGGGGACCTCGTCGACCGGGACCTCGATCTCGGCCTCGTCGCCCTCGAAGCGGACACCGCGCAGGTCCGTGCCGGGGCCGGATCGTGGGGTCCCGTGGTCCCGCTGGCAGCCGCCGCCGAAGTCCTCACGGCGCTCGCCGCGCGGTTCGTCGAGCTCGCGGGAGCCCAGGCGGAGTCGCCGTGGCACGTCGACGAGCTGCCCGGCGGCGGGGCCACCGTCCTCGCCTCACCCTCGGAGCCCCGTCCCGGCACCCGGGTGAGCAGCCCTCCCCCGGACCTTGGCAGGATCGAGCAGGTCGACGGCCGCATCGCGTGGCACCTGCCGGTGCCCGACGGCCGCATCGACGCCCGCCTGTTCGACGAGGTCCGCGCGCACGGAGCGCACGGCCTCGTGGTGACGCCGTGGCGCACCCTGATCGTCCCCGACCTGGAGAACGCATGACTCTCGCCCCACCGTCGCGCCGCTACGACTACGTCACCGACGGCGCCGCGATCTACGTCGACTCGTTCGCCACGATCCGCGCCGAGGCCGACCTGTCGCGCATCCCCGCGGACGCCGAGAAGGTGGCGGTCCGGATGATCCACGCGTGCGGCCAGACCGACCTGACCCGGGACCTCGTGATCCATCCCAGTCTCGTGTCCGCGGCCCGCTCGGCGCTGGAGGCTGGGGCCCCGATCATCACCGACGCGCACATGGTCGCCGCGGGCGTGACGCGGGCCCGGCTGCCGCACGAGAACGACGTCCTGTGCTTCCTGCGCGACGCCGCCGTCCCGACCCTCGCGAAGGAGTGGGGCACCACGCGGTCGGCCGCCGCGGTGTCGCTGTGGACCGAGCGGTTGGAGGGCGCCGTCGTCGCGTTCGGCAACGCGCCCACCGCGCTGTTCCACCTGCTCGAGATGCTCCGCGACGGCGCACCGCGTCCGGCCGCGATCATCGGCACGCCGGTGGGCTTCATCGGGGCCGCCGAGTCGAAGCAGGCGCTCATCGACCTCACGACGGACGAGCCCGGCCTCGACATCCCGTTCCTCGCCGTCACCGGACGCCGCGGCGGCTCAGCGATGGCCGCGTCGGCGCTCAACGCGCTCGCCCAGGAGGCGGAGTGAGCGGGCGGCTGTACGGCGTCGGCGTCGGTCCCGGCGACCCCGAGCTCATCACCCTCAAGGCCGCGCGACTCATTGGCGCCGCCGACGTGGTCGTGTACCACCAGGGGGTGGGCAAGCAGTCGAACGCGCGGCGGATCGCGGCCGAGCTGATCCCGGCAGGCGTCGTCGAGGAGGCCCTCGTCTACCCCGTGACGACCCAGACGACCCAGCATCCCGGCGGCTACGCCGGGGCGATGGCCGACTTCTACGCCGACTGCGCCGAGCGGGTGCGCGCCCACCTGGAGGGCGGGCGCGACGTGGTGGTCCTGGCCGAGGGCGATCCGATGCTCTACGGCTCGTTCATGTACCTCCACGACCGGCTCTCGCCCGACTTCGAGACGCAGGTCGTCGCCGGCGTTCCCGCGTTCGCGGCGGCCACGGCCACCACCGCGCTGCCCCTCGTGCGCCAGACCGACGTGCTGACCGTGCTGCCCGGGACCCTGCCCGAGCCCGAGCTCGCCCGCCGACTCGCCGACACCGACGGAGCCGTGATCATGAAGCTCGGCCGGACCTTCGCGAAGGTACGCTCCGCGCTCGAGCAGGCCGGTCGCGTGGAGGGCTCGTGGTACGTCGAGCGCGCCTCGATGGACGCCGAGCGCGTGCTGCCCGTGGCGGACGTCGATCCCGAGACCGTGCCGTACTTCTCGATCGTCCTCGTGCCCGGCGACACCCGGCCCGGCGTCGCGCGGTACGACAAGCCGGTCGCCGAGGCCGTCGCCCCTGCCACGGACGCCGAGGTGGTCGTCGTGGGGCTGGGTCCGGGACCCGACCACTGGCTCTCCCCCGAGGCGTCGCAGGTGCTGGCCGAGGTGGGGCACGTGATCGGGTACGGCCCCTACGTCCAGCGCGTCCCGCAGCGGCCCGGCCTGGTCCGCCACGCCTCGGGCAACACGGTGGAGGTCGATCGGGCCCGCGAGGCACTCGACCTCGCCCTGGCCGGCGAGCGCGTCGCGGTGGTGTCCGGGGGCGACGCCGGGATCTTCGGGATGGCCTCGGCCGTCTTCGAGGCGGCCGAGGACCCGCGCTACGCCGACGTCGCCGTGCGCGTCGTGCCCGGCATCTCGGCCGTGCAGGCCGTCGCCGCCCGGGCCGGCGCGCCCATCGGCGCCGACTTCGCCGTGATGAGCCTGTCGGACCGCCTCAAGCCCTGGGACGTCGTGGTGCGCCGCCTGCGCGCGATCGCCGAGGCCGACCTCGTCCTGGCGCTGTACAACCCGCGCTCCCGGTCGCGCACCGAGCAGGTGGCGCAGGCGAAGGCCGTCCTGCTCGATCACAAGTCACCCGACACCGTCGTGGTGGTGGGCCGCGACGTGGGCCGGGCAGAAGAGAGCCTCACGGTCACGACACTCGGCGACCTCGACCCCGAGGCCGTCGACATGAAGTGCCTGCTGCTGATCGGCGCCTCGTCGACCCGGGTGACGCCTTCGGGACGCGTCTGGAGCCCCCGCTACGTCGAGTGATCAGCCGCGCGCGCGACGCTCGCGGCTGGCCGCGTAGAGGAACGACTCGCCGCCGCGGACGTCCGGCGCCAGCGCCGGTCCGACGAGGATGACGGCCGCCTGTCGCAGGCCCGCGTCCTCCACCTGGTCGGCGATGTCGGCCAGCGTGCCGCGCAGCACGAGCTGGTCGGGCTGGGTCGCCTTCGACACCACCACGACGGGGCAGTCCTGGCCGTAGTGCTCGGCCAGCTCGGCGGCCAGCTCACGCGTGCGGGTGATCCCCAGGTGCAGGGCCATCGTGGCACCCGTCGCGGCGAAGGCGGCGAGCCGCTCCCCCTCGGGCATCGCGGTCGAGCGCGCCTGGGTGCGCGTGAGAACGACCGACTGCGCGACCTCGGGAACGGTCAGCTCGGCACCCACGATCGCGGCCGCAGCGGCGTAGGCGGGCACACCCGGCGTCACGTCCCACGGCACCTGCGCGGCGTCGAGCCGACGTGCCTGCTCGTGCACCGCGGAGTAGAGCGACGGGTCGCCCGAGCACAGCCGGACGACCTCGAGCCCCTCGGCGTGCGCGCCCACGAGGTGCGCCGTGATCTCGTCGAGGTCGAGGTGCTGCGTGTCGACCAGCCGGGCGCCCTCACGGCAGTGCCCCAGCACCTCGGCGTCCAGGTAGGTGCCCGCGTAGAGGCACACGTCGGCGACCTCCAGCAGGCGCACCGCGCGCAGGGTGAGCAGGTCGGCGGCGCCGGGGCCGGCCCCGACGAAGTGGACGGTCATGAGTCTCCCTTGGTGGCGGACCACTGGCTGACGGCGCGCGCGGGCGTCCAGCCGGTGAAGGAGCCGAGCGGCTCGGCGCGCTCGACGTGGAGGCGGACGAGCTCGCCGCCGTGGCGACGGTACCGCTCGAGCAGCACGGCCTCGGTCTCGGCCGTGACGCCGTGGACGACGAGACGTCCCCCCGGCTTGAGCGCTTCCCAGCACGCGTCGAGGACACCGTCGACGCTCGCACCTCCGCCGACGAAGACCGCGTCCGGCCGGTCGAGGCCGTCGAGCGCCTGCGGCGCCGAGCCCTCCACGACCCGCAGGCCGGGGACACCCAGAGCTTCCGCATTGCGGCGGACGAGGGCGAGGCGGTCGGGTCGCGGCTCGACGGCGATCGCGCGGGCGCTGGGCCAGGCCCGCATCCACTCGACCCCGATCGAGCCGCTGCCCGCGCCCACGTCCCACAGCAGCTGGCCGGGCGCCGGCGCCAGCCGGGCAAGGGCACTGGCGCGCAGGTCGCGCTTGGTGATCTGGCCGGCGTGCTCGAACGCGTCATCGGGCAGGACTCCCCCGGCCGCCCAGCCCGGCCCGGTGCCGCGGACCTCCACGGCCAGCACGTTGAGGCGGGGCACGCCTGCGACGTCCCACTCCCGTGCGGTCGACGCGGTCCGCGTCTCGTCGGCCCCGCCGAGATGACCCAGGACGACGAGGTCGGAGTCGCCCCAGCCGAGGACGGTGAGCAGTGTCGCCACGGCCGCCGGGGTGGTCTCGTCGCTGGAGAGCACGAGCAGGCGCCGCGCGGCGGAGAGCGCCGGCACGACGAGGCGGACGTCGCGGCCCACCACGCTGACGACCGTGACCGTCTCGGCCGGCCAGCCCAGCCGCGCCCGCGCCAGCGTGACGGACGACACCGCCGGGACGACGGTGACCCGGTCCGGACCGAGCAGCTCCAGCAGCGTGGTGCCGATGCCGGAGACGAGGGGATCACCCGAGGCGAGGACCACGACGGGCTCACGTGCCTCGTCCAGGAGAGGCGGCAGTCCCTCGCGCAGGGGCGACGGCCACGCGACCCGGTCCTGACCTGCAACCGCAGGCACCGCGTGGAGGTGGCGGTGCCCGCCCAGCAGGGTGGCGGCGGCCCTCACGAGCGACCGCGAGGACTCCGGCAGGCCCTCCCAGCCGTCGGCTCCGACTCCGACGACGGTCACGTGCGCATCCATGGTGGAGCACCCTAACCCGACCCGTCCGCGGGTCGGGCCCCCTGCCCGAGGGCTGCCGGCGGCGTCTAGGGTGTGGTCGAAGGTTCGAGGTGCCCCACGGCTCATGGCCACGGGGAGAATCTGGGAAGCCGGTGAGAATCCGGCACAGGGCCCGCTGCGGTGACTCAGGCACAGACCTGGGAAGTCCGAAGACCGGCCTCGATCCGACCCGCGACGCTGCCCGCGTCGCGGACCGTCATGGCAGATCGAGCGGGAGCCCTACATGCCAACGCAGTACCCCTTTTGTGCCGTCGTCGGCTCGGACGACATGACCCTCGCCCTCACCCTCGTCGCGATCGACCCGCTCATCGGCGGCGTCCTCGTGCGTGGCGAGAAGGGCACCGCCAAGACCACCACCGTCCGCGGACTCGCCGACGTGCTGCCGCCGGTCCGCGCCTACCGGGGTGACCGCTTCTCGGTCGACCCGGGGGACCCTTCCGCGGTCTCCCCCGACGGACCGTTCGAAGCCGGGACGCCCGTCGTCGAGCGCCCGGTGCGGCTCGTCGAGCTGCCGGTCGGCGCGAGCGACGACCGCGTCACGGGCTCGCTGAAGCTCGACTCGGCGCTGCGCGACGGCGTGGTCGAGTTCGAGCCGGGTCTGCTGGCCCGCGCCCACCGCGGCCTGCTCTACGTCGACGAGGTCAACCTGCTGCACGACCACCTCGTCGACCTGCTGCTGGACGCCGCCGCGACCGGCCGGGTGAGCGTCGAGCGCGACGGGGTCTCGGTCGAGCACGCGTCGCGGTTCGTGCTGATCGGGACGATGAACCCCGAGGAGGGCGAGCTGCGCCCGCAGCTGCTCGACCGGTTCGGCCTGACCGTCGAGGTGTCCGCACCGCGCGAGCCGGCCCTGCGCGTCGAGGTCGTGCGCCGGCGTCTGGCCTTCGACGCCGATCCCGCGAGCTTCGCGGCCGCCTGGGCCGGCGAGCAGGACCTCCTGCGTGCCCGCCTGGGGTCCGCCCAGGAGCTGGTGCGCGACGTCGTCCTCGACGACGACGCGCTCACGACGATCGCCGAGATCTGCGCCGCCTTCGACGTCGACGGGCTGCGAGCCGACCTCGTCACGGCGCGCACGGCGGCGGCCCACGCGGCATGGCAGGGCCGCACCCACATCACGCGTGAGGACGTCCGCGTCGCGGCGCGCCTGGCGCTGCCGCACCGTCGCCGTCGGAACCCGTTCGACGAGCCCGGGCTCGACGAGGACCGGCTCGACGACCTGCTCGGCGACGACGAGCCCGACCCCGGACCCGACGACGACGGCCCGGGTGGTCCGGACGGCTCCGGCTCGGACTCCCCCCAGGACGGTCCCGAGGACCATCGCCCCGCCGACGCCCCCGGCCACTCCCCGGAGCAGGATGAGCAGCAGCCCCAGCCGCAGCCGGCCGGCGCCGGCTCGGTCGCCGCGGCCGGCGATCCGGCGCGCGCGCGACTGCTCGTGGTCCGCGGTACCGGCGAGGGCCAGTCCGGGCGGCGCTCCCGCGCCCGCACGCCGCAGGGCCGTGTCGTGGGAAAGCGGCCCGAGGCCACGTCCGGTCGCCTCCACCTGCCCGGCACCATCGCCGCGGCCGCCCCGCACCAGCAGAGCCGCGGAGGGCTCGTCGATGGCCGTGGCCTCGCGTTGACGCCGTCAGACCTGCGTCGCGCCGAGACCGTCGGCCAGGAGTCCAACCTCGTGCTGCTGTGCGTCGACGCCTCGGGGTCGATGGCCGCGCGGCGCCGCATGGAGCAGGTCAAGACGGCCGTGCTCTCCCTGCTGCTGGACGCCTACCGACGCCGCGACAAGGTCGCCCTCGTGACGTTCCGTCAGCACACCGCCGAGGTCGTGCTGCCACCCACCGGCTCGGTCGACGTGGCCTCGCGCCGCCTCGCCGAGCTGCCCGCCGGTGGTCGCACGCCCCTGGCGGAAGGGCTCGAGCGCTCGGCGGAGATCCTGCGCCGCGAGGCGCTGCGCGATCCCTCCCGGCGCCCGCTGCTGGTCGTGGTCACCGACGGGCGTGCCACCTCCGGCGCCGACGCGCTCGGTCGGGCCCACCGGTCCGCCGCGCACCTGGCCGCCACCGGACTCGACAGCGTCGTGGTCGACTGCGAGACGGGCCGGTTCCGGCTGGGCCTCGCCGCCCAGCTGGCCGGCCACCTCCGCGCCGAGCACGTCCCACTCGGCGAGGTGACGGCCGACGGCCTGACCGACGTGGTCCACGCCGCCACCGCCTCGCGCGAGGGTGCGGCCTGATGCCGCAGGGCAAGCCGCTGACCGTCCCCGACGACGGGCTCACGACGCGGCAGCGCCGCAACCGACCCCTGCTGATGGTGCACACCGGCAACGGCAAGGGAAAGTCCACCGCAGCGTTCGGGATGGCGATGCGGGCGTGGAACCAGGGCTGGGACGTCGGCGTGTTCCAGTTCGTGAAGTCGGCGAAGTGGCGCATCGGCGAGCAGACCGTGCTCGAGCGCCTTGCCCGGCTGCACGAGGAGACCGGCGAGGGCGGCCCGATCGAGTGGCACAAGATGGGCTCGGGCTGGTCGTGGAGCCGCAAGGGCGGCACCGAGGCCGACCACGCGGCCGACGCGGCCGAGGGCTGGGCCGAGGTCAAGCGCCGGATCCACGCCGAGCGCCACCGGCTCTACGTCCTCGACGAGTTCACGTACCCGATGCAGTGGGGCTGGGTCGACGTCGACGACGTCGTCGAGACCCTCGGCAACCGGCCGGGCACCCAGCACGTCGTCGTGACGGGCCGCCGCGCCGACCCCCGACTGATCGAGGTGGCCGACCTCGTCACCGAGATGCAGCACGTGAAGCACCCGATGGACGTCGGGCAGAAGGGCCAGCGAGGCATCGAGTGGTGAGCCTGCCGCGCCTCGTCGTGGCGGCTCCGGCCTCCGGGCACGGCAAGACCACGGTCGCCACCGGGCTGATGGCGGCGCTGGCGGCACGAGGCCACGCCGTCTCCGGGCACAAGGTCGGTCCGGACTACATCGATCCCGGCTACCACGCGCTGGCCACCGGTCGTCCCGGTCGCAACCTCGATCCGCACCTGACGGACCCGGCGCTCATGGTGCCGCTGCTGCTCCACGGTGCCCGGGGTGCCGACGTGGCGGTGGTCGAGGGAGTCATGGGTCTGTTCGACGGACGGATCGGCGGCGACGGATTCGCCTCGACGGCCCACGTCGCGACCCTCACCGGCTCGCCCGTCGTGCTGGTGGTCGACGTCTCCCACGCCTCGCGCAGCATCGGCGCGGTGGTGCACGGGATGGCGGGCTTCGATCCCACCGTGACCATCGCGGGAGTCATCCTCAACAAGGCCGGATCACCGCGGCACGCCGCCGAGGCCGCCCGTGCCGTGGAGTCGACCGGCATCCCCGTCCTCGGCGTCCTGCACCGCGACGACGGCGTGAGCGCGCCGTCCCGCCACCTGGGGCTCGTGCCCGCCGAGGAGCGCGACGAGGCCGCCGGGGCGCTGGAGCGCCTGGCCGGCCAGGTCGCGGCGCACGTCGACCTCGACGCCGTCCTGCAGCTGGCGCGGCAGGCGCCCGCACTCGACGCGACGCCGTGGGACCCGGCCGCGCACGTCAGGCCGAGCGGCGCCGACTCCCCCGTCGTCGCCGTCGCCGCGGGTCGCGCGTTCACGTTCCGC
Organism: Aeromicrobium choanae; assembly: GCF_900167475.1. Classification (NCBI taxonomy): domain Bacteria; kingdom Bacillati; phylum Actinomycetota; class Actinomycetes; order Propionibacteriales; family Nocardioidaceae; genus Aeromicrobium; species Aeromicrobium choanae. The sequence continues at coordinate 3,387,873 of NZ_LT796768.1, forward strand.
TACGCCGAGACCACCGAGCTGCTCGAGGCCGCGGGCTGCACCGTGGTCCCCTTCGACCCGGCGCGCGACGCGCACCTCCCGGCCGGAACCCGCGGTCTCTATCTCGGCGGTGGCTTTCCCGAGGTCCATGCCGCCGCGCTGAGCGCGAACGCGAGCCTGCGGGCCCACCTGCGCGAGGCGGTCCTCGACGGCGTGCCCACGGTCGCCGAGTGCGCGGGCCTGCTCTACCTGTGTCGCACCGTCGACGGGCACCCGATGGTCGGCGCGCTCGACGCCGACGCCGTGATGACGCCCCGACTCACGCTCTCGTACCGACGTCCCGTGATGGCGGACGACCAGCTGCTCGGCCCGGCCGGCACGACGGTGACCACGCACGAGTTCCACCGCACCACCGTCACCCCGGTTCACGGCGACCGGCCCGCCTGGACGGTCGACGACCAGGCCGTCGGCTTCTCCGGGCCGAGCCTGAGCGCGTCGTACCTCCACGTGCACTGGGCGGGCCACCCCGGCCTGGCGCAGTCGTTCGCGGACGCCGTGCACTCCGCCGTTGCGGTCTCCTCGGCGCCCGAGCCCGCTCGGCTCGCCGCGACGACAGGGGCCTCGTTGCCTCCCGTCACCGACCCGCTCCGACATCACGGCGATGTCGAGGCGTCCGACGGCCTGCTGGACCTGGCCGTCAACGTCAGCCGGCTGCCCCGTCCGGCGTGGCTCGAGCAGGCGCTGCGGGACGGCGTGACCGGATCGGCGTCCTATCCCGAGTCCTCCGCCGCGCACGTCGCGGTGGCACGACGCCACGGTCGTGGGATCGACGAGGTGCTCGTCACGGCAGGCGCCGCCGAGGCGTTCTTCCTGCTCGCCCGCGCGCGCTCATGGCGCCGACCCGTCGTCGTGCATCCTCAGTTCACCGAGCCGGACGTCGCCCTCCGGGCCGCAGGTCACACGCCGGGCCACGTCCTGTGCCGTGCCGAGGACGACTTCGCCCTCGACCCGGCCGCCGTGCCCGACGACGCCGACCTCGTGGTCGTCGGGAACCCGACGAACCCGACCGGGCGCCTTCATGCGGCGTCGATGCTGGCGCCCCTGTGCCGTCCCGGCCGCGTCGTCGTGGTCGACGAGGCCTTCATGGACTTCGTCCCGGGCGAGCCGGAGACCCTGGCCTCGCGGGCCCTGCCCGGCCTCGTGGTCGTGCGGAGCCTGACCAAGCTGTGGTCGATGCCGGGGATCCGCGCCGGCTACGTGGTGGGCGACCCGGCCGTCGTCGCGGACCTGCGCGCGCAGCAGGCGCCGTGGGCCGTGGGCACGCCGGCGCTCCACGCCGTGGTCGCCACGGCGAGACCCGACGCCGTGGCCGAGGCCGAGCGCCGCGCCCGTCTCGCGGTCCAGCACCGGCGCGTCCTCGTCGACGGACTCGCCGATCTCGGTGTCGCGGTGGCGCCCTCGAGCGCCCCGTTCGTGCTGGCCCGCCTCGGGCGGGGCACACACGCACGGCTGCGCGGGGCGGGCATCGCGGTCCGGCGCGCCGACACCTTCCCCGGCCTCGACGACTCGTGGGCACGCCTGGCCGTGCGCGAGCCCGACGCCACCCGTCACCTGCTCACCACGTTGGGAGTCCACGCCGCATGGAACTGAACGTCGCCGGACGCTCCGTCCTCGTCCTCGAGGGCAACGAGACGGTCGTCCCCACCATCGCCGGCCTGTTGCGCGAGAACGCGAAGGTCACCGTCGGCGCGCCCACCGTGTGCGCCGCCATCGAGGACCTCGCCCGGCGCGGGCTCGTCGACTGGGCCCCGGACCACGTGGACGAGTCGGCCCACGAGGTGGTGCTGCGCAGCGTGCCGCGCGAGACCATGCCGCCCAGCTCGGAGTCGGTCGGACGCGTCACGCTCGTGGGCGCCGGTCCGGGTGACCCCGGCCTGATCACCGTCGCCGGACGGGCGGCGATCGAGTCGGCCGACGTCGTCGTCGCCGACCGCCTGGCCCCATGGGAGGCCATCGCATGGGCGAGGCCCGGGGTGGAGGTCGTCGACGTCTCCAAGATCCCCTTCGGCCGGTCCACGAGCCAGGACGAGATCAACCGCGTCCTCGTCGAGCACGCCCGCGCCGGTCGCCACGTCGTCCGGCTCAAGGGCGGTGACTCGTTCGTGTTCGGGCGGGGGTTCGAGGAGGTCCAGGCGTGCGCCGCGGCCGGGGTCCCCACGACCGTCGTGCCCGGCGTGACCTCCAGCGTCGCCGGCCCCGGACTCGGCGGGATCCCGGTGACCCATCGCGGCCTCGTGCAGGGCTTCACCGTCGTCTCGGGCCACGTGCCCCCGGGCCACCCCGACTCGACGCTGGACTACGCCGCGCTGGCCCGCTCCGGCACGACGCTCGTCGTCCTGATGGGGGTGCGGACCCTGCCCGCCATCGTCGAGGCGCTGATCGAGGGTGGGCTCGACGAGGCGACCCCGTGCGCTCTCGTGGCCGATGCCAGCCTGCCCAGCCAGCGGGTGGTGCGCAGCACCCTGCGGGACGCCGCGGCCGACGCCTCCGCCGCCGGGATCGGCGCCCCGGCGGTCGCCGTCGTGGGTCACGTCGCCGCGCTCGAGCCGTGATCCGCTGGATGCGGCACGGCGAGTCCACCTGGAACGCCGCCGGACGCCTCCAGCACCGCAATCCCGCTCCCCCGCTGACCGAGCTCGGCCGGCGCCAGGCACGGCAGGCGGCTGAGGGGCTGCGGGGCACCTGCGTCGACGTCGTGCTCACCTCTCCCGCGCTGCGGGCCCGGCAGACCGCGCGCATCGTCGCCGACGTGCTCGGGCTCGACGTCGTGATCGACGACCGGCTCGTAGAGATGGACAGGGACGAGACGGTCGCGCAGGTCCGCCAGCGGGTCGAGTCCCTGGTGCAGGAGCATTCCGGCGAACTGCTCGTGGTGAGTCACGGGGACACCATCGCGGTGGCCGTGGAGCTGCTCACGGGTCACTCCTGTCCCGTGCCCGGGAACGCTCGGATCCATGTGACGGGCGCCCGAGCGACGGTGCCCTGAACACCTGCTAGCCTCGTCACACCTTGCTGAGGAAGCCGGTGTGAATCCGGCGCAGTCGCGCTACTGTGACGCCGCTTGCGGCGAAGCCAGACCCTCCAGCCGGGCGAACATCCGTCAACGGGACGCAGTCATCCCCAAGGAGTGTCAGATGCCTCAGGCAACCACGGCCGTCCCGGCCGCAACCCTTCCCCAGATCCCCGTCTCGGCGCTCGCGCCGTGGGCGATCTTCACCGCGCTGCTCACTGTCGTCGTGCTGTTCTTCGTCGGCGCCGAGCAGGGCGCGTTCTCCGTGTTCGAGGGCACCGCGATCCACGAGTGGGTCCACGACGCCCGTCACGTGCTGGGCTATCCCTGCCACTGACGCCCGCGCGTCCACCTCCCCTCTTCATCCCGGCCCGCCCGGCGGCTCGTGCTGCCTCGGCGCGGTCCGGCTCTCGAACGGAACCCTCATGACCCCTCGCAGCTTCCTCGTCCACGGTCTCGTCGCCGGCCTCATCGCGGGCTTCGCCGCCTTCGCAGTCGCGGTGGTCTTCGCCGAGCCACAGATCGACACCGCCATCGCGTTGGAGGAGGCCGGATCGGCCGAGCCCGAGCACAGTCACGACGACGCGGCCGCCCACGCCGACGAAGGCCACAGCCACGGCGAGGGCGCCGAAGTCTCGCGCTCCACGCAGTCGACGTGGGGGCTGGCCACCGGCACGCTCCTGCTCGGCACCGTCCTCGGCGGCGCCACCGCGCTTGGCGCGGCCTTCGCCCTGGGCCGGCTGGGATCGCTCTCCGCCCGGGCATCCACCGCTCTGATCGCCGGGATCGGGTTCGTCGCCACCGGTCTCGTGCCGTTCCTGAAGTACCCGTCCACCCCGCCGGCCGTGGGAAGCGGAGACACGATCGGCGAACGCACCGCCCTCTACTTCGGGTTCTGGGCGATCAGCCTCGTGGCGGCGATCGCTGCGGTGGTCCTGGCCCGCCGGCTGCTCCCGCGGCTCGGCGCGTACGGGAGTGTTGTCGTGGGCGCCGCGGCATACCTCCTCGTGGTGACGGTGGCCGGCGTGGCCCTGCCCACCGTCAACGAGATCGGCGACTTCCCGGCGGACACACTCTGGTACTTCCGCCGTGAGTCGATCGTCACCGTGGCGGTGCTGTGGGCGGTCCTGGGCGTCGTGCTCGCCGGTCTCGTCGGCCGTGACGCCGACCGGATCGCGGCGACGCAGCGCCGGCGCGAGGCGGCCGCCGCCCTGTGAGCAGGTCCCTCGCCGCGGGGCTGGCCCTCGGCTTCGTCCTCGATCGCGCGCTCGGCGATCCGGCCCGCTTTCACCCCGTCGCCGGGCTGGGCCGCTGGGCCGCCGCGGTCGAGCGTCACTCCTACCGGGACCACCGAGCAGCAGGCGTGCTCCACCACGTCGCCGTCACGGCTCCGCTCGTCGGTGCTGCGGTGCTGGCCGAGCGCGCCTGTCGCCGGCCGTGGCAGCGCGCCCTGCTGACCGCGGCAGTGACGTGGGCGGTCGTGGGTGGACGCTCGCTCGTGCGTGAGGGCTCGATCATCGCCGAGCAGCTCGGGCGCGACGACCTGGCCTCCGCTCGCGTCCAGGTGACCCATCTGGTGGGCCGCGACCCGAGCCGGCTCGACGCCGCCGGAGTCGCGCGCGCGGCCACCGAGTCGCTGGCGGAGAACACGTCGGATGCCGTCGTCGCGCCCCTGCTGTGGGGCGCGGCCCTCGGTGTCCCCGGCCTCGTCGGGTACCGGGCGGTCAACACGCTCGACGCGATGGTCGGCCACCACTCGGCACGGTACGAGCGCTTCGGGTGGGCCAGCGCCCGGATCGACGACGTGGCCAACCTCGTCCCGTCACGGGCCTCCGCCGCCCTCGCCGTGGCCCTCGCGCCGCACGTGGGAGGACGTCCGTCGGACGCGATGCGCGCCTGGGCCCGCGACGCGCATGACCATCCCAGTCCCAATGCCGGTCCGGTGGAGGCGGCCTTCGCGGGTGCGCTGGGCGTGACACTCGGCGGCCTCAACGACTACGGCGGTCGTCTGGAGCACCGGGCCGAGATGGGCGACGGACCCGCGCCCACCGTGACGGACCTGCCGCGGGCCACGCGACTCGCCACCGCGGTCGCCTGGGCCGCCGCAGTGGTCAGCGTGGGGCTTGCGCTCGCACCCAGGAGCGAGCCTCGCCGGCGTCACCCACGGTCGTGACCCCCTCAGGCCCGGGCGCGCGGCGCACGATCACCACCGGGACCCCGAGCTCGCGCGCCACGTCGAGCTTGGCCTCGGTGTGGTCACCGCCCGAGTCCTTCGTCACCAGCACGTCCACGTCGGCCATCACGGCCCGTTCGTGCTCGAGCGTGTAGGGACCGCGGCTCTGCAGCAGGGTCCAGGCCGCCGGCAGCGTGATCTCCGGCGGGTCGACCACGCGGACGACGCACGCGAGGTCGCGCAGCGGCTCCACGAATCGGTGGAGGGACTGCCGTCCGATGGTCAGGAAGGGGCGCTGGCCGAGGGTGGCGGTCACCCGGGCGGCCTCGTCGTGGTCGTCGACCCAGTGCCAGCTCTCCGCCTCGGGACGGCCGGACCAGCCGGGTCGCTCGAGCCGCAGCAGCGGCACGCCTGAGACGCGGCACGCGGCGGCGGCGTTCGCGCTGATGCCCTCGGCGAACGGATGGGTCGCGTCGACGACGACGTCGACCCGCTCGGCGCGCAGGTGCTCCGTCAGGCCGTCGACGCCGCCGAAGCCACCGACCCGGACGTCGCCCACCGGCAGCCGGGGACGGGCGACGCGCCCCGCGAGCGACGTCACGACGGCGTCGCCGTCGTCCACGAGCCGACCGACGAGGTCACGCGCCTCCCGCGTGCCGCCGAGCACGAGGACCCTCATGCGTGCGGCCCGATCACCGGGACCGCGGGCGCGCCCTGCTCGGCGAGGGCGAGAAGGGCGTCGACGTCGAGGTGCTTCTCCGCGAGGTCACCGAGCAGGTCGAGGCGCGCGTCGCGTGCTGCCGCGAAGTCGACCCCGGAGGCGACGAACGAGCCGCCACGGGCTCGGGCCGCGAGATCGAGGACGGCCGTGCGCAGCGCGTCGGACTCCAGGCTGCCGTGCCACATCGTGCCCAGGACGGCCCCTTCCTGCACCCCGCCGAGGAAGTCGGTGGTGCCGGCGTCGCGGCTGATCCGGCCGTGGTGGATCTCGTAGCCGCTCGCGGCCGCACCCAGCGCCTCACCGCGAGGCAGCCGCAGCGTCTTCTCGGCGGCGAAGGTCGTCTCGACGGGCAGCAGCCCCAGGCCGGCCACGCTGTCCGGCGCACCGGCCTCGATCCCCTCCGGGTCGTGCACGTGGCGTCCCAGCATCTGGAAGCCGCCGCAGATCCCCAGGACCGCACGTCCCGCCTCCGCATGGCGAGCGATCGCCCGGTCGAGGCCTCGCGAGCGCAGCCAGGCCAGGTCGGAGATCGTCGCGCGCGTTCCGGGCAGGACGACGAGGTCGGCGTCGGCGAGGTCGTGCGGGTCGGCGGTGAACACGACGTCCACCTCGGGCTCCAGGCCGAGGGCGTCGACGTCGGTGAAGTTGCTGATCCGGGGCAGTCGCACGACGACCACCCGCAGGGCCGCATCGCTCCCGGCGCGGCGACCCTGCAGGTCGAGGGCGTCCTCGGAGTCGAGCCAGACGTCGGGGCTCCACGGCAGCGTCCCGAGGACCGGGCGCCCCGCGAGCTGCTCCAGCTGGCGCAGCCCGGGAGCGAGCAGCGACTCGTCCCCCCGGAACTTGTTCACCACGAAGCCGGCCACCAGCGCCTGGTCCTCGGGCTCGAGCAGGGCGACGGTGCCGAAGAACGCCGCGAACACTCCACCGCGGTCGATGTCGCCGACCACGACGACGGGCATGTCGGCGTGCCGCGCCAGCCCCATGTTCACGTAGTCGCCGGCCCTCAGGTTGATCTCGGCCGGGCTGCCCGCTCCTTCGGCGACGACGAGGTCGTAGCGCGACGCGAGGTCGTCGTATGCGCCGTAGGCCGCCTCGGCCAGGTGCACCCGGCCGCCGATGAACTCGCGGCTGCTGATCTCCCCGGCGGGCTCCCCCATGACGACCACGTGGCTGCGGCGGTCGCCGCCGGGCTTGAGCAGCACGGGGTTCATGGCCGCCTCGGGCTCGGCCCGCGCGGCCAGCGCCTGCACCCACTGCGCCCGGCCGATCTCGGCGCCGTCGGCGCACACCATGGAGTTGTTGGACATGTTCTGCGCCTTGAACGGCGCCACGCGGATGCCCCGGCGGGCGAAGGCGCGGCACAGCGCGCTGGTCACCAGGCTCTTGCCGGCATCGGACGTCGTTCCCGCCACCATCAGCCGGGCGGTGCGGCGGGCCTGGGAGTCCACCGGACCAGTATCCCGTCCGTCCGGGGACGGACGGTCGCCGGGCAAGCAGCGTCGCCGCCGAGGCAGCTTCACTGGTAGACCTGAACGGTGCCCACCACCGCAGCCAGCACCGACGGGGTGGAGCTCTTCTGGATCCCGTTGGGCGCGGGTCCCGGCGGTCAGGTCGTCCGGACCAGCGGCAGGATCTACGAGGCGCTGGTCGCGGCACGCGAGCGCCGCGCGCGGGTGGACCTGTTCCACTCGGCCCTGATCGTCCGGCTGGACGGCCACGACCACGCCATCGAGATGGCACCGGTGTGGTCGCTGCGGGTGCCCGATCGCGGCGTGGTCTCCGAGGGCCCCGTCGGATTCCACTCCGCGGGCCGTCTGCGGCTCTTCCGTTACGAGGTCCGGTGCTGGCGGGACGGGTTCATCCCGGACGTGCGATCGGCAGTCGGCGGTCCGAAGCGCGTCAGCACCGGATCAGCGCCGGCACGTCGGGTGCTCGACGCGGTCCCGTCGTTCCCGACAGCCACCTGGGGCCGAGACGAGCTGCGGGCCGGCGAGATGTGGAACTCCAACTCGCTGACCTCCTGGCTGTTGCGCCGGAGCGGGCACGACCTCGGCGACCTCCACCCACCCGGAGGCGGACGCGCGCCCGGGTGGGACGCCGGGGGGCTCGTTGCTCACCGCGACCTACCGGAGTCGTCCATGCCCACAGGGTGATCGCGCCCGTCGACCCCGGATCGTGTCGGATGGTGGCTTGTACTGTCGGCAGATGAACGACGTGCGCGAGTTCACGATCGACATTCCTCCTGCCACGCTGACGGACCTGCGCGAGCGACTCGCGCGGACGAGGTTCTCGCCTCGCGTCGGCGACGGCTGGGAGGCCGGCACCGACCCGGACTACCTCGCCGCGTTCGTCGCGTCGTGGGCCGACTTCGACTGGGGGCCCACCGAGCGCGCGGTGAACCAGATCCCGCAGCAGCTGGTCCGGGCAGGCGGGGCCGACATCCACGTCCTGCACGTTCCGGCGCGTGGCGACGCTGTGTCGCCGATCCCGCTCGTGCTGACGCACGGCTGGCCGAGCTCCTTCTTCGAGTTCCTCCCGCTGATCGGCCCGTTGACCGACCCGGCAGGCCACGGCGGTGACGCCACCGACGCCTTCGACGTGATCATCCCGTCGCTCCCAGGATTCGGATTCTCCGAGCAGCTGCCGCAGGGGCCGACCGAGCCGTCACGCATCGCCGACCTCTGGGTCGAGGTGATGGAACAGCTGGGGTACCGCTCCTTCGGCGCGTACGGCGGCGACATCGGCTCCCACGTGACGAACTTCCTCGGCGCGAACCATCCCCAGCGCGTGCTCGGCGTGTTCACCCATCACCCGAACCTCCACCCCCAGCTCGATCCGGCCTGGCCGCTCTCCTCGGCCGAGCAGCGGTACCTCGAGGAGCGCAGCAACGACCCCGGCGGGCACGACGACGGCTACGCGGCGATCCAGGCCACGCGGCCGAACTCGCTCGCGGCGGGACTCGCCGACTCCCCCGCCGGCCTCGCCGCCTGGCTGGTCGAGAAGTACCGCGAATGGAGCGACTGCGAGGGGGACCTGGAGTCGTCCATCGACCGCGGAACGCTGATGAGCATCGCCACCCTGTACTGGGTCACCAACACGATCGGCACCTCGTTCCTGCCCTACCGCGACGACGACGCGACGCCGCCACTCCCGCCCGTCACCGCTCCGGCGGGCCTGATCCTCACCCCGGAGGACGCGCACTTTCCGCGCGAGTTCGCCGCCAGGACCTACACGGACATCCAGCTGTGGCGAGGGCCCGAGCCCGGCGGCCACTTCCTCGCGCTCGAGCAGCCCGAGCGCCTCGTGCGCGACCTCCGTGACTTCTTCCGGCCGCTCCGCACTGCGAGCGCGGACCGCCCCTAGCCTCCGGTCTTCGCGACCACTTCGATCCACCGGGTCGGCGCCTCGATCGGCCCCGGACCGAAGTGCCGTGTCAGCGCGTCCTCGGCGATCGCCGTCGCATCGTCGACCGTGAGGGTCTCGTGGTGCTCGATCGCCACCCGAAGCGGCGTGCCCTGGCAGAACGCCCTCGCGGCCTCCGCCGGGGTGGTGCGGCTCGTCCCGTCGACGGCCCGGATGGTGGCGCCCGGCATGCCTGCCTCCTCGAGGTCGTCCCTGATCCGCGGAACGTGGAAGTAGCCGTGTGGCGTGCGGCTCAGGAAGTCCACCGGGTGCTCCGGCGTGGCGGTGACGAGCGCGGCGTGGATGACCCACGGGACCTCGCTGGTCTCGATCCGGTCCCAGACGTTGAAGACGAGCGAACCGCCCGGCCGCAGCACGCGGGCCGCTTCGCGGTACCCCAGGACGCGATCGGGGAAGAACATCGCACCGAACTGGCAGGCGACCACGTCGAAGGCCCGGTCGTCGAAGGGCAGGTCCAGCGCGTCCGCCTGCTGCCAGGTCACCACCTCGTTCGGGACGGCCGCTCCGGCGGCGTCCAGCATCGGCTGGTTGAGGTCCGTGGCCGTGATCCTGGCGCCGGGACAGCTCCGCAGCAGAGCGACGGTGAGCGCCCCGGTGCCGGCCGCGGTCTCGACGACCTCGCCCGGCGCGAGATCCGCGACCACCTGGGCGAGACTCTCCGCCGGCTCCTCGAAGATCATCGGCACGAGGAGCCGCTGGTAGACCTCCGGGATGCCGCCGCGGAACTGCGCGTCCCGCTCCGCCTCCGCGTCGTCCATGTCTGCAACGTACGCCCGTCCCGGCGCACGTTCCAGAGACGGACAGCGTCCCTAGCGCACCGTGATCTTCAGCGGCTTCGACGCGATCCGGAAGGTGTCGGCGTCGCCGCCCCAGATCCACTTGTACGTGTGCTCGCCCTTGGGCTGCTTGCCGAGCGTGTAGATCTTGGACTTCCCGAGCTTCACGTACAGGTTCTTGATCCGCTTGCCGTCGCGGTAGAGCGAGAGCCGCAGCGGCTTGTCGCGCCAGAGGTCGAACTCCGCGTCCTTGCCGTAGGTGTTGCCGATCCGGACACCGAATCGCGCCTCTCCGGGTCCGGCCAGCGGCACGCCGTCCTTCACGTAGCCGCGATCGCGCAGGAACGTCGACCAGTGCACCTTCGTGACCAGCTTCACTCCACGGACGACCCCGCCGGGCTGGGAGATCCTGACCGGCGGGAACTTCACGGTCGGGAGACGGGGCGACCAGTCCTTCGTGCCGGCCAGCGGCACCGACCCGACCGGCAGCCCGCGCAGGGTGAGGATGCCGCGCTGGTCGGTGAACGCGTCGCGATTCCCCGACAGCGGCCCCGCGGCACCGTCGGCGTAGACGAGGTACTCCGGCAGCCGGTGCCCGGTGGGCGTCATGACCGTCGCGCGAAGCGTTCCCCCGCGCGCCACCGTGAACGTGCCCAACGACGTGGATCCGGCGTGCACCGTCACCGCGACCGGTCCGAGCCAGGTGTACTTCACCGGTGTGAGGTCCCAGTAGTCGAACGACTCTTCCGCCGCCAGGGTGTACTGGCCGGGAACGGCGGCATCGGTGCGGAACTCGCCGGTCGCCGACGTCACGAGGTCGATCGGTGAGGCCGAGCCTTCCGGGTCCAACCTGACCTTCATCCCCTTCACCGGGCCACCGAGGTCATCGACGATCCGCCCCGTCACGACGGAGTCCGGAGCCTCCGCCACGGCAGGCTGGGCGCCCGCTCCCACCAACACCACCGTCATCGAGGCCGCAACGGCCGACGCCATCCAACGCATGGAACCATCCCCCCGAGCCCGTCTCTCGGGCGCTCCACCCGAGCCTAGGCGGGTCTGTGAGAGATGTCACGGCTGGGGCGGATGGGGAAGATGCAGGGGTCTTCGGGCGTTGAACGTCCCTGTCGTCCGCCCTCGGTCGACCACCCGCAGACGTCTTCCCAGGAGCTTCGTGACCACCACCGCCCTCTCGGCACCCCCGGCTCCGAGCACCGACCGCGCCGGGCGCCTCATCGCCCTGCTCGTCGGCTCGGCGTTCGTCGTGATCCTCAACGAGACGATCATGAGCGTCGCCCTGCCCGAGCTGATGCGGGAGTTCGACGTGCCCGCCGCGACGGCCCAGTGGCTCACGACCGCGTTCCTGCTGACCATGGCCGTGGTCATCCCGATCACGGGGTTCCTGCTGACGCGCTACCCGCTGCGCCGGATCTTCATGGCGGCGATGATCTCCTTCACGGTCGGCACCCTGCTCGCCGCGCTGGCGCCCACCTTCGGGGTCCTGGTCGCGGCGCGCTCCGTTCAGGCGGTTGGCACGGCGCTGATGATGCCGCTGCTGATCACGACGATCCTCAACCTGGTGCCGGCCGACCGCCGCGGCCGAATGATGGGCACGGTCTCCATCGTCATCTCGGTGGCCCCCGCCATCGGCCCCACGATCTCGGGCATCGTGCTGGATCAGCTCGACTGGCGCTGGATGTTCTGGCTCGTGCTGCCGATCGCGCTCGTCGCGCTCGGGCTGGGCGCGGCGTGGGTGCGCAACGTCACCGAGCCGGTCGACGTGCCGATCGACGCCCTGTCGGTCGTCCTCTCCGCGCTGGCGTTCGGTGGCCTGATCTACGGGCTGAGCAGCATCGGTGAGGCCGCCGCGGGCGAGGTCCCGGTGCAGCCGTGGGTCCCGATCGTCATCGGCGCCGTCGCTCTGGCCTTCTTCGTGGCGCGTCAGCTCTCGCTGCGCGAGCGGGCCCTGCTCGACCTGCGCACCTTCGCCCACCGCACCTTCACGATCGCGGCGAGCCTGGTCGCGGTCAGCATGATGGCGCTCTTCGGCACCCTGATCCTGCTGCCGATCTACCTGCAGTCGGTGCTCGGTCTGAGCACGCTGGAGACCGGTCTGGTGCTGCTGCCCGGCGGCCTGACGATGGGCCTGCTCGCGCCGTTCGTCGGTCGGCTCTTCGATCGGCACGGTCCGCGCCCCCTCGTGGCGCCCGGCGCGGCGGTCACCTCGGTCGCCCTGTGGTCCATGGCGATGTTCGGCACGAGCACGTCGCAGGGCACGGTCGTCGCCGTCCACGTGCTGATGAGCATCGGCCTGGCGCTGATGTTCACCCCGCTGCTCACCTCGGCGCTCGGCTCGCTGCCGCACCACCTGTACTCCCACGGCAGCGCGACCGTCTCGACGCTCCAGCAGGTGGCCGGCGCCGCGGGCACCGCGCTCTTCGTGACCGTGATGACCCGTCGGTCCGTCGCCGACCTCGAGGCCGGCGCCTCCGTGGTCGACGCCACTGCCGCCGGGGTGCACGCCGCGCTCTTCTACGGCGGGGCGATCTCCGCGCTGGCCGTCGTGGTGGCGCTGTTCGTCCGCGGCCCGAAGTCCGGTGTGGGCGCGGAGGTCCCCGCCGCCTGATCCGGGGGGCGCGTTCCACTCCGCGGCGGGTCGCGGTTACCGGGTGGGAACTACCGTAGAGTGAACGTCATCGTTCGGAACCTTCCCGAGGCCCAGGCGAGCCCGCCGCCGGCTGGAGGTTCCCAGCATCCATCGCCGATGCCCGCTGAGGATTTCCACCCATGACCGAGTTCGTTCCGCAGTTCCGCCCCGACGCCACCGACGCCCTCACCGAGGCGATGGCGCGACGGATCCTCGTGCTCGACGGCGCGATGGGAACTGCGATCCAGCGCGACCGGCCCGACGAGGCCGGCTACCGCGGTGACCGCTTCGCGCAGTGGTCGTGCGACGTCCAGGGCAACAACGACCTCCTTACGCTGACCCAGCCCGACATCATCGAGGACATCCACCGCGAGTACCTCGAGGCCGGCGCGGACATCATCGAGACCAACACCTTCAACGCGAACGCGATCTCGCTGCGCGACTACGACATGGTCGACCTCGCGTACGAGCTGAACTACGCCTCGGCGCGACTCGCCCGAGCCGCCGCGGACGCCGTCGGGACGCCCGACCACCCGCGCTACGTGGCCGGCGCGCTCGGCCCCACCACCCGCACGGCGTCGATCTCCCCCGACGTCAACGACCCCGGCGCCCGCAACGTCACCTGGGACGAGCTCGTCGACGCCTACCTCACGGCCGCCCGCGGCCTGGTCGACGGCGGCTCCGACCTGCTGATGATCGAGACGATCTTCGACACGCTCAACGCGAAGGCCGCGATCTTCGCCGTCGAGACGCTCTTCGAGGAGACCGGTCGCCGCTGGCCTGTCGTCATCTCCGGCACCATCACCGACGCGTCCGGCCGCACCCTGTCGGGCCAGACGGTCGAGGCGTTCTGGCACTCCGTCCGCCACGTGAAGCCGCTGCTGGTGGGGCTGAACTGCGCGCTCGGCGCCGACGAGATGCGCCCGTACATCGCCGAGCTCTCGCGCATCGCCGACTGCCACATCTCCTGCTACCCCAACGCCGGCCTGCCGAACGCGTTCGGCGAGTACGACGAGTCGCCCGACCAGACCGCGGCCATCCTGCGCGAGTTCGCCGAGAGCGGCTTCTTCAACGTGGTCGGCGGCTGCTGCGGCACCACCCCCGCGCACATCGGCTCGATCGCCGCCACCGTGGACGGCCTGCCCCCGCGCGAGCTGCCCGAGATCGCGCCCGCCCTGCGCCTGTCGGGGCTCGAGCCGCTCATCGTCACCGAGGACTCCCTGTTCGTGAACGTCGGCGAGCGCACGAACATCACCGGCTCGGCGAGGTTCCGCAACCTCATCAAGGCCGAGGACTACCCCGCGGCCCTCGCGGTGGCACTGCAGCAGGTCGAGAACGGCGCGCAGGTCATCGACATCAACATGGACGAGGGCATGATCGACGGCGTCGCCGCGATGGACCGATTCTGCAAGCTGATCGCGGGCGAGCCCGACATCAGCCGCGTCCCGGTCATGGTCGATTCGTCGAAGTTCGAGGTCATCGAGACGGGCCTGAAGGCCATCCAGGGCAAGTGCATCGTCAACTCGATCTCCCTCAAGGAGGGCGAGCAGCCCTTCGTCGAGCACGCCCGCCTGTGCCGCAAGTACGGCGCCGCGATCGTGGTGATGGGCTTCGACGAGGACGGCCAGGCCGACAACCTCGAGCGCCGCAAGGAGATCAGCCAGCGGGCGTACCGGATCCTGACCGAGGAGGTCGGCTTCCCGGCCGAGGACATCATCTTCGACCCGAACGTCTTCGCGGTCGCCACCGGCATCGAGGAGCACGCCGCGTACGGCCTGGACTTCATCGAGGCCACGCGGTGGATCAAGCAGAACCTGCCCGGCGCCCTCATCTCGGGCGGAGTCTCGAACGTGTCGTTCTCGTTCCGCGGCAACAACACGGTCCGCGAGGCGATCCACGCGGTCTTCCTCGTCCACGCCATCGAGGCCGGCATGGACATGGGCATCGTCAACGCCGGCGCCCTGGTGCCCTACGACACCGTGCCCACCGAGCTGCGCGACCGCATCGAGGACGTCATCCTCAACCGTCGTGAGGACGCCGCCGAGCGGCTGCTGGAGATCGCGTCCGACTACGCCGGCACCGGCGAGAAGGCCGAGGCGGCCACCGAGGAGTGGCGCGACCTGCCCGTCGGCGAGCGGATCACGCACGCCCTCGTCAAGGGCATCGACGCCCACGTCGAGTCCGACACCGAGGAGCTGCGCCAGCTGATCTCCGATCGTGGCGGCCGTCCGATCGAGGTCATCGAGGGTCCGCTCATGGACGGCATGAACGTGGTCGGCGACCTGTTCGGCGCCGGCAAGATGTTCCTGCCCCAGGTCGTGAAGTCGGCGCGCGTCATGAAGAAGGCCGTCGCCTACCTGATCCCGTACATCGAGGCCGAGAAGTCGCCCGACGACGTGAGCAACAGCAACGGCACGGTCATCATGGCCACCGTCAAGGGCGACGTGCACGACATCGGCAAGAACATCGTCGGCGTGGTCCTGCAGTGCAACAACTACGACGTCATCGACCTCGGCGTCATGGTGCCGGCGCAGAAGATCCTCGATGCCGCGCGTGAGCACCACGCCGACGTCATCGGCCTGTCCGGGCTCATCACACCCTCGCTCGACGAGATGGAGAACTTCGCCGCCGAGATGGCGCGCCAGGAGTTCGAGATCCCGCTCCTCATCGGCGGCGCCACCACGTCGCGCGCCCACACGGCCGTCAAGGTCGACCGCAAGTACCCGGGCCCCGTCGTCTGGGTGAAGGACGCGTCGCGCTCGGTGCCCGTCGTGGCCGCGCTGCTGTCGGACGACCAGCGCCCGAAGCTGATGGCCGAGATCAAGACCGACTACGACGCGCTGCGTGAGCGCCACGCCTCGCGCGGTGACGCGCGCACGATGCTGCCGCTCGACGCCGCCCGCGCCGGTCAGACCCCGATCGACTGGTCCGACTACACGCCTCCGGTGCCGACCCAGCTGGGGGTGCAGGAGTTCGGCCCCTACCCGCTCGGTGAGCTGCGCGAGTACATCGACTGGCAGCCGTTCTTCAACGCGTGGGAGATGAAGGGCTCGTTCCCCGACATCCTCAACTCCCCCACCCACGGCGAGGCCGCGCGCAAGCTCTATGAGGACGCCAACGCGATGCTCGACCGGATGATCGAGGAGGACTGGCTCACGGCGCGCGGCGTCGCGGGTCTCTTCCACGCGGCGCGCGAGGGCGACAGCACGATCGTGTACGCCGACGAGTCCCGCACCACCGAGCTGACCCGGTTCCACCACCTGCGCCAGCAGACCGAGCACCGTCCCGGCGTCCCTCACCGGTCCCTGGCCGACTTCGTCGCCCCGGTCGAGGCCGGCGTGCCCGACTACGTGGGCGCGTTCGCGGTCACCGCCGGCCTGGGCAGCACCGAGAAGGTCGAGCAGTTCAAGGCCGAGCTCGACGACTACTCCGCGATCATGGTGGAGGCCCTCGCCGACCGGCTGGCCGAGGCGTTCGCCGAGCGGCTGCACGAGCGGGTGCGCACCGAGATCTGGGGCTACTCCCCCGACGAGAAGCTCAGCAACACCGAGCTCATCAAGGAGAAGTACGACGGCGTCCGGCCCGCGCCGGGCTACCCGGCCTGCCCCGAGCACACCGAGAAGAGCACGATCTGGTCGCTTCTCGACGTGGAGGCACGCACGGGCATCGAGCTGACCGAGAGCATGGCCATGTGGCCGGGCGCCTCCGTCAGCGGCCTGTACTTCTCGCATCCGCAGTCGCAGTACTTCGTCCTGGGGCGCATCGGCCGCGATCAGGTGCAGGACTATGCCGAGCGCAAGGGCTGGACCATCGCCGAGGCCGAGCGGTGGCTGTCGCCGAACCTCGGCTACCGAACCGAGGATGAGTAGGCTGAAGGTGTGACCGATGCCGACATCCCCGTCCTGAGGAACCCGTGGATGGTGGCCGCCTTCGAGGGTTGGAACGACGCGGCCGACGCTGCCACGAGCACGGTCGACCACCTGCTCGAGGAGTGGGACGCCGAGATCTTCGCCGAGCTGGACCCCGAGGAGTTCTACGACTTCCAGGCCGTCCGCCCGGTCATCGCCCCGTCGGAGAACGGCAGCCGCGACATCGTGTGGCCCACCCCCACGCTGTACCTGGCCCACCCTCCCGGTCAGGACCGCGACGTCCTGCTGCTGCGCGCCGTCGAGCCGAACTACCGCTGGCAGGCCTTCTGCGCGTCGGTGGTGGAGCTGGCGCAGGCCGCCGGAGTCCAGGAGCTGATCACCCTCGGCGCCCTGCTGGCCGACACGCCCCACACCCGCCCGGTGCCCGTCACGGGCTCGACGAACGACCCCGTGCTGATGGAGCGTCTGTCGCTCGACCAGTCCCGCTACACCGGGCCGATCGGCATCACCACGGTGCTCAGCGACGTCGCCGCGCGCGCGGGCCTGGCCACCGCGGGCATCTGGGCCGCCGTGCCGCACTACGTGGCCGAGCCGCCCTGCTACAAGGCCACGCTCGGGCTCCTGGGCGCCCTCGAGGACGCGATCGGGGTCGGTCTGCCCCAGGGCGTCCTGCGCGAGATGTCCGAGGCCTGGCAGCGTGGCGCCGACGACCTCATGGAGCAGGACGAGGACCTGCTCGACTACGTCCGCACGCTGGAGAACGAACGCGACGCCGGCGACACGCCCGAGGCCTCCGGCGACGCGATCGCCCGCGAGTTCGAGCGCTACCTGCGCCGTCGCGGCAGCGACGACGCCTGACGGTCCCCGAGGTCGAGTGGCTCGGCGAGGAACGAGCCGGCGTATCGAGACCGTCGCTGCGTCAGAGCTCGATGCCGAGCAGCGCGTCGACGGCGGTGCGCATCGTCGCAGGACCCTCCGCGTCCTTGCCCGTGGACGCCGACCAGGCATCCACGACCTTCAGGGCGGCCGGCGCGTCCAGGTCGTTCGCCAGCGCGGCCCGCAGCTGCTCCACGAGCTCGGCACCCGACGGGCCGGTCGAGCGGTCCGCCGCGGCGCGCCAGGTGGCGAGTCGCGTCTCGGCCGCCTCGATCGCGTCGCCGAACCACTCCCAGTCCTCGCGGTAGTGGTGCGCCAGCAGCGCGAGGCGGATCGCCATCGGGTCGCGACCCTCGGCGCGCAGCTTCGAGACGAGCACCAGGTTCCCCTTGGACTTGCTCATCTTCTCGCCCTCGTAGCCGACCATGCCGGCGTGGACGTAGGCGCGCGCGAAGGGCTCGCCGGTGGCCGACTCGGCCTCGGCGGCGGACATCTCGTGGTGCGGGAACACGAGGTCGGATCCCCCGCCCTGCACGTCGAATCCCGTGCCGAGGTGGTGCAGCGCGATCGCCGAGCACTCGATGTGCCAGCCCGGGCGGCCACGGCCCAGCTCCGTGTCCCATGCCGGCTCGCCGGGCCGCTCGGCCTGCCACAGCAGGCAGTCGAGCGGGTCGCGCTTGCCGAGCCGGTCGGGGTCGCCCCCGCGCTCGGGGAAGATCTTGAGCATCGTCTCGGTGTCGAGGCCCGAGACCGAGCCGAAGCCGGCCGCGGAGCGCACCTCGAAGTACAGGTCGTCGTCGACCTTGTAGACGGCGCCCGTCTTCTCCAGCCGCTTCACGAGGTCGACCACGAGCGGGATCGACTCGACCGCTCCGACGTAGTGCTCGGGCGGCAGGATGCGCAGCGCGGTCATGTCCTCGCGGAAGAGCTGCGTCTCGCGCTCGGCCAGTTGGACCCAGTCGATGCCGGTGGCGGTGGCGCGCTCGAGCAGCGGGTCGTCGACGTCGGTGACGTTCTGCGTGTAGTGCACGTCGAGACCCTGGTCGAGCCAGACTCGCTGCAGCAGGTCGAACGCCAGGTACGTGTTGGCGTGACCCAGGTGCGTCGCGTCGTACGGCGTGATGCCGCAGACGTAGAGCCGGGCGGCGCCCTCGGGCGTGGACGGGACGACCTCGCGGCGGGCGGTGTCGTGGACGTGGAGACCCGGTCCCGAACCGAGCCCGGAGTCGGAGAGTCGTGGGATCGGCGGGCGGGACCAACTCTGCATGTCGTCGAGCCTATCGGGACGGTGAAGTCCACAATGAGCAGGTGATCATGGATTGCGCGGTGTATCTCGACGGAGTGCGCGAGGAGACCGACCGCGACCCCGAGACCCTGGACGACACGCTGGCCGACCTGACGGGCCAGGACTTCCTCTGGATCGGCGTCAGCGACCCCACGCACGAGGAGATGGAGCGCCTCGGCGGGGCCCTCGGACTGCATCCCCTCGCGATCGAGGACACGCTGGCACCGCACCAGCGGCCTCGTGTGGACCGCTTCAGCGACCACCTCTTCCTGTCGCTGCGAATCGTGTCGTACAGCGACGACGACATCACCACGAGCGAGGTCAACATCTGCCTCGGGCGCCACTACGTGCTGACTGTCCGTCACGGCGGGCCCCATCTGTCGATGGCGCGTCACCGCGCCGAGATGGTCCCCGACCGGCTCAAGCAGGGCCCGATCGCCGCGGTGCACGCCCTCGTGGACACGATCGTGGACCGTTACGAGGACGTCGCCGCCGAACTGGTGACCGACGTCGAGGAGGTCGAGTCCTCGGTCTTCTCGGCCGACCGCACGCGCGACTCCGCCCGCATCTACCGCCTCAAGCGCGAGACCCTCGAGTTCCGTCATGCGGTCGCCCCGCTGCGCGACCCGATCCTGCGCTTCGCCCAGGTGGCAGAGCCCGAGGACCTGCGCCCCTACTTCCGCGACATCGGCGACCACCTCCAGCGCGCGCTCGACGCCATCGACTCGATCGACAGCCTGCTGTCCAACGCGTTGAACGCCCACCTCGCGCAGCTGAGCGTCCAGCAGAACGAGGACATGCGGAAGCTGACCGCCGGCGCGACCCTCTTCGCCATCCCCACCGCCGTGGCCGGGATCTACGGCATGAACTTCGAGCACATGCCCGAGCTGACCTGGACCTACGGCTACCCCGCCTGCCTCGCCGCGATGGGCGGCGCCTGCCTCTACGTCTACTGGCGCTTCAAGAAGTCCGGCTGGCTATAGGGACGAACGATGATGCATTGAGCCCCGCTGAGGTACCCAGATGCATCATCGTTCGTCGCCGGGCGGCGCCCCGCCCCGGTCAGGCGGCGACGGTGGCGGTGATGACTCCGGCGGAGAGCAAGATCAGCACGAGCGAGCCCAGCGCGACGCGGTAGATCACGAAGGGCTTGTACGAGTGGTTGCTGACGTACTGCAGCAGCCAGTGGATGACCGCGAGGCCGACGACGAACGAGACGACCGTGCCGACGAGGGTGGGGCCGATGCCGTAGGCGTTCTCGCCGCCCGGGATGTCCTTCAGCTTGTAGACGCCGGCGCCCACCACGGCGGGGATCGCGAGCAGGAAGGCGTAGCGCGTGGCGGCCTGGCGCTCGTAGCCCAGGAACAGGCCCATCGAGATGGTGGCGCCGGAGCGCGAGACGCCGGGCACGAGCGCGCACGCCTGGGCCACGCCCAGGAGGATCGCGTCGCGGGTGGAGAGGTCGCCGATGGGCTTGGTCTTGCGTCCGATCCTCTCGGCCAGCCCGAGCACGAGACCCAGCACGATCAGCATGGTGCCGATGAACCACAGGTTCCGGAACTCCCGGTCGATCAGGTCCTCCAGCAGCAGACCGAGGATCACGATCGGCAGTGAGCCGATGATGATGAACCAGCCCATGCGCCACTCGGGGGCCTGGCGGGCCTTCGCGCTGAACACGCCGCGCACCCAGCCGGACCCAATGGTCCAGATGTCGCGCCAGAAGTAGAGGATCACCGCGAGCTCGGTGCCGATTTGGACCACCGCCGTGTAGGCGGCGCCGGGGTCCTCCCAGCCGAGCAGCTGCGGCACGATCGCCAGGTGCGCACTGCTCGAGATCGGAAGGAATTCGGTCAGGCCCTGGACGATGCCCAGGATCACGGAGCGCAGCAGATCCACCGTGCGAGCCTACACACGAACCTTCAGGGCACCGACTAATCTCGTCGCATGCACGTGCGTCGGCTCGGGAGCTCGGGTCTCCAGGTGTCGCGGCTCGCACTCGGGACGATGTCCTGGGGCGCGGCGGTCGACGAGTATGCGGCCGAGGAGCAGCTGCGGCTCTTCCTCGACTCCGGCGGCACGCTGCTCGACACGGCCCCCATCTACGGCGACGGCGCGTGCGAGCGGGTCATCGGCGCCCTCCTGGACAAGCACGGCGTCCGCGACGAGGTCGTGCTGGCCGGCAAGGCGGGCGTCGTCCGTCGCGACGGCCGGGTCGTCACCGACGGGTCGCTGCGCTCGCTGCTGCGCCAGCTCGACCAGTCGCTGGCCGATCTCGGCACCGACCACCTCGACCTGTGGCAGGTCCACCGCTTCGACGAGTCCGTCCCCGTCGACGAGACGATGGCCGCCCTCGACCAGGCCATGCGCTCGGGCAAGGTCCGCTACGCGGGCATCAGCAACTTCACCGGATGGCAGACCGTGGCCGCCCAGCACGCGTTCGCGCGGCTCGGCGGCGGTGTGCCGCTGGTCAGCACCCAGGTCGAGTACTCCCTCGTGCGGCGCGAGCCCGAGATCGAGGTCATCCCCGCCGCGCAGCACGCCGGGCTCAGCATCCTGGCCTGGTCGCCGCTCGGCCGCGGCGTCCTCACCGGCAAGTACCGCGGCGGGGTCCCCACCGACTCGCGGGCCGCGGACGCCCGCTGGGAGGCGTTCGTCGCCCCGCACCTGACCCCGTCGAAGGCTCGCGTCGTCGACGCCCTGGCCGCCGCCGCCGAGGGCCTGGGCGTGCCGATCTCGCACGTCGCGCTGGCGTGGCTGCGCGACCAGCCGCTCGTGGCGTCGGCCATCGTCGGCGCCCGCACCACCGCGCAGCTGCAGGAGTCCCTCGGCTCGGAGCTGGTGGAGCTCCCCTCCGAGATCGTTGCCGCACTCAGTGACGTGTCCGAAGGAGTTCGATGATCGAGTACGAGTTCTGGGACGTCTCCATCTCCCGGACGAAGTCGCGCAACGCCGTGTGTCAGTGGCTGACGCAGGCGGCGGAGTTCCAGGGCTGGGAGCTCGACCGCCTGCGCAAGGACCCCACGGGGCACCGCACCGTGCGACTGCGACGCAAGATCATCCGCATGCGAGCCACGGTCTGATCAGCTCGGGTCGTCCGACTCCCCGTGGGTGCGGCGCAGCTCGCGGCCGCGCTTGACGTCGGCCTCGTACTTCTTGCGGTTCTTCTCGATCACGGTCGTGTCCCGTGGAGGCAGCTGGATCTCCTCCTCCGCGGGCAGTCCCGCCTGCAGCTCGCGGCCGCGCTCCAGCTCGGCATCGAGCTCGGCGCCGAAGACCAGCGCGAGGTTCGTGATCCACAGCCACAACAGGAACCCGATGACACCGGCCAGCGCGCCGTACGTCTTGTCGTAGTTCGAGAAGTTCGCCACGTAGAGCCCGAACAGCACCGAGGCGAGGATCCACGTGAGGATCGCCATGACGGCGCCCACGCTGATCCAGCGGAAGCGCGGCTGCTTCACGTTGGGCGTGACGTAGTACAGCAGCGCCACGATCAGCACGACCACGAGCAGCATCACGGGCCACTTGGCGATGTTCCACACGGTCACCGCGGTCGCGCCGATGCCGATCGCCGTGCCCACCGCCTCGGCGGCCGGTCCGGTGAGCACGAGGCTCAGCCCGACGAGCGCCGCGAGGATCACGGTGACGAGCGTCAGCAGCAGCATGATCGGACGCAGCTTCCAGAACGGCCGTCCTTCGTCGATCTCGTAGATGCGGTTCATGCCCCGCGAGAACGCGTTGACGTACGCCGATGCGGACCACAGCGCCGCCGCGAGCCCGATGACGAAGCCGAGCCCGGAGCTCTGGTTCTGCCCCAGCTGCATGAGCGTCGGCTCGAGCGTGGAGGCGGCGCCGGACGCGCCCACGTCGCGCAGGATCTGCAGGATCGCGTCGACCGTCTGCTCGCTGCGCCCGAAGAGGCCGATGAGCGACAGCATCGCCAGCATGGCCGGGAAGAGCGCCAGCACCGAGTAGTACGTCAGTGCCGCCGCGAGATCGGTCCCCTGGTCCTCGGAGAACTCCCGCACGGTCTTGCGCACCACGTAGAGCCACGGCCGCTTCTTGAGGTCCTTCGGCGAGCTCGGCGCGTGCTCGCCCCCGGGCTCGGACGCCATCAGCTGCTCCGGCGCAGCGATCGCAGCACGGCGAAGGCGAGCACCAGGCAGGTGATCCCGGCCGCGAGCGACAGCACCTCCGGCCGCGGCTTGCCGTCGGGGTCGACCACGGTCTCCTTGGCGGACGCCGTGAACTCGTGCGCCGACTCCTTGGCCCTGCTCTTGACGTCGAACTTGGCCGCCAGCTCATCGACGGTCTCCGCCAGGTTCTCGCGGGTCTTCTCGACCTCGTCGCGCAGGACTTCGGATTCGTGTGGATCGGTCATGGTGTCCTCCGGTTAGTGGTCTCGGGCGTGACGGACGGCGTCGACGTCGGCCTTGACGCTCTCGACGGTCGCCTGGGGTACCGGTGCACCGGCCTCCTGGACGCGCTTCTTGCCCAGCAGCGCCGCGATGCCGGCGATCACGAGGATCACGACCGCGACGATCAGGGCGGCCAGCCAGGCGTCGACGACGAGCGCCAGCGCCAGGACGGCCGCGGCGATCAGCACGCCGAGGCCGTAGAGCGCCAGCAGGCCGCCGGCGCCGATGATCCCGGCGCCGACGCCCGCTCGCTTGGCCTTGCTGCCGACTTCGATCTGCGCGAGGCGCATCTCGTCGCGCACCAGCGTCTTGAGCTCGTCGCTGAGCCTCGAGATCAGCTCGGAGGTCGAGGCCGAGTCGCGACCGGACTCGTGTTGGCTCATCGCCCGCCGACTCCGCTGTCGAAGCCCGGGCCGCTGGTCGACCCCGGCATGTGCTCCTGCGCCGCGTGCTGCACCTTCTCGGTGGCGTCCTGGACCCGCGGGTCCTTCCACAGGCGCTGCGCCTGGCTCACGATCTGGTCGTAGCGCTCTCGTCCCGAACGCGTCCCCAGAACGTATCCGGCCGCCGCTCCCACGAGGAACGTCAACTTTCCGGCCATGGTGGCCACCCCCACTCTCGTCGGTGTGATTGCTTGCCACGAGGGTGTACCCAGCCGACGCCGGGTCATGCGGACTCAGGCCAGATCGAGGAACTCGTCGAAGACGCGAGTGCCGAACTGCAGGGCGTCGATCGGCACGCGCTCGTCGACGCCGTGGAACAGCGCCGTGAAGTCGAGGTCGCCGGGCAGCCGCAGCGGCGTGAAGCCGTAGGAGGTCATGCCGAGCTTGTGCCAGGCCTTCGCATCGGTGCCGCCCGACATGAGGAACGGCGCCACGTGCGCCTCGGGGTCGTGCTTGAGCAGCGACACCGTCATCGCGTCGACGAGGTCGCCCTCGAAGCCGTACTCCAGCGGGATGTCCTCGTGGTACGGCTCCACCCGGACGCCGTCGCCGACGATGTCCTGTACGCGCGAGACGAAGGTCTCGTGGTGACCGGGCAGCGGACGGCCGTCGACGTACGCGACCGCCTCGCCCGGCACGACGTTGTGCTTGTACCCGGCCTGCGCCATCGTCGCGTTCGTCGAGTTCCGCAGCCCCGACCCGATCATCCGCACCGCGGGACCGAAGTGCTCCAGCAGCTCGTCGGGGGTGCCCTCGAGACCGGTGAGCTCGCGCACCTTCTCCAGGAGGAGCAGCATCGACGGACCGGGCTCGACCGGCCACTCGTGCTCGCCGATGCGCACGAGCGCGCGGGCGAGGTGGGTGATCGCGTTGTCGTGGTTCCGCATCGAGCCGTGGCCCGCCGTGCCCGAGGCCGTGAGGCGCAGCCACGCGATGCCCTTCTCGCCGGACTCCAGCAGGTACAGGCGCTTGCCGCCGACCTCGGTGGAGAAGCCGCCGACCTCGCCGATGGCCTCGGTGCAACCCTCGAACCACTCGCGGTGCTCGGCGACGAGCCAGTGGGCGCCGAGCTGGCCGCCGGCCTCCTCGTCAGCCGTGAAGACCAGCAGGATCGGGCGGTCGGGGATCCGGCCGGCGCGCTGGCGCTCGCGCACCACCGCCAGCAGGATCGCGTCGAAGTCCTTCATGTCGACCGCGCCGCGGCCCACGACGTAGTCGTCGACGATCTCGGCGGCGAACGGGTCGACCGACCAGTCGGCGGCCTGCGCGGGCACGACGTCGAGGTGACCGTGGATCACGAGTCCGGGGCGCGGGGAGTCCTGGTTGCCCCAGCGGGCCAGGACCGACGCTCGGCCCGTCTCCGACTCGAGGATCGTGGACTCGATGCCGACCTCGGCGAGGCTCGCGGCGACGTACTCGGCCGCCACGCGCTCCCCCGGTCCGGACGAGTCGCCGAAGTTGGACGTGTCGATCCGGATCAGGTCACGGCAGAGGTCGACGACCTCGTTCTCGGCGGCGGTCATGCGCCCAGCCTAGTCAGGCCATCAGGCGGCGCAGCACCGTCGAGACCATGAGCCGGAGCAGGCGGCTCACGACCGGGTCCAGCAGCCTCGGGACACCGATCACGCTGACGTCCTCGTCCCACGTGACCACGGATCCGGAGCCGGAGCCGCTCGGCTCGACCGTGATCGTCGCATTCCCGCGGATCACCCGGCCCTGCTTCTGCAGGTCGGCGCGGTGCGGCGGCTCCCAGCGGGTGACGTGCATCGGATCGTCGAATCCGACCGGTCCCACCGCGGTCCTGGCGGTGAAGCCCTCGGGCGTGATCGTGATCGTCGTGAGCGGCACGCGATGGCGCTCCCAGTCGGTCACGCGGGCGAACGCGTCCACCGCGTCGAGGTGTGTCGTGTACCTCACTACCGTTCTGGGCATGGGGACAGCGTAGAGTTGAATCCATGTTCAACAAGGGCACCATGCCGTTCACCTCGGTCGCCGACGTCAAGGCCCGGCTCGCCACGGCGGGCTACCTCGCCTCCGACGCCGTCGCCACCACCGTCTTCCTGGCCAGCGAGCTGGGCAAGCCGCTGCTGGTCGAAGGGCCGGCGGGTGTCGGCAAGACCGAGCTCTCGCGCGCCGTCGCGCAGGCCTGCGGCGCCGAGCTCGTCCGTCTCCAGTGCTACGAGGGCGTCGACGAGTCCCGCGCGATCTACGAGTGGAACCACGCGAAGCAGCTGCTGCGCATCTCGGCCGGGAACGACGAGTCCTGGAGCGAGGCGAAGTCGGACATCTTCTCCGAGGAGTTCCTGCTGCCGCGCCCGCTGCTCTCGGCCATCCGCAACGACGGCCCGACCGTGCTGCTGATCGACGAGACCGACAAGGCCGACGTCGAGATCGAGGGCCTGCTGCTCGAGGTGCTCGGCGACTTCCAGATCACGATCCCCGAGCTCGGCACGGTCACGGCCACGCAGCGCCCCTTCGTGGTGCTGACCTCCAACGCGACCCGCGAGCTGTCCGAGGCCCTGCGCCGCCGCTGCCTCTTCCTGCACATCGAGTTCCCCGACGCCGACCTCGAGCGTGACATCGTGGCGCTCAAGGTGCCCGACCTCGACGACGCGCTCACCGACTCGCTCGTCCGCGTGATCAACGCGCTGCGCGCGATGCCGCTGCGCAAGGCACCGTCCGTCTCGGAGACGCTCGACTGGGCGCGCACACTCGTCGCGCTCGGCGCCGACACGCTCACCACCGAGGTCGTCTCCGAGAGCCTGGGCGTCGTGCTGAAGCACCAGGACGACATCGACAAGGCCCGCACCAAGCTGGACCTGGACGCCGTGCTCTCATGAGCGAGCGCCAGCGAGCGAGCATTCGACACCTCAGGTCGATGCGTCCGTACCGTCGTCTCTCCTCGGGCGCAGTGGCATGAGCACCCAGCTCGCGACCCGGCTGGTCGAGTTCGTCGAGGCGCTTCGCGCCAAGGGCGTCAACGCCGGCCCCAGCGAGTCGATCGACG
Organism: Aeromicrobium choanae; assembly: GCF_900167475.1. Classification (NCBI taxonomy): domain Bacteria; kingdom Bacillati; phylum Actinomycetota; class Actinomycetes; order Propionibacteriales; family Nocardioidaceae; genus Aeromicrobium; species Aeromicrobium choanae. The sequence continues at coordinate 3,414,557 of NZ_LT796768.1, forward strand.
CCGCCGACGTCATGCGCGTGCTGGGGCTCGACGACCGCGACCTCCTGCGGGAGGGCCTCGCCGCCGCGCTGGTGCGACGCGGCGGGCAGCGCGACGTCTTCGACCAGACCTTCGACCTGTTCTTCCCCGTCGGCGTGGGCCGGCCCGAGGCCGCCCGCGATGTCGCCGAGAACCTCGACGTCCAGCAGATTCGCGAGCTCCTCCTCATGGCGCTGCTCGACCGCGACCCCCGCACATTGGCCCAGATCGCCGAGATCGCCGTCGACGTGCTGGGCGAGGTCGGACAGCCCGGCACCGACACCGCCGGCTGGTCGGCCTACCAGACGATCGACCGGCTCCAGCCCCAGACGCTGATCGCCGCCGCGATGGCCATGCGCCCCGGCGGCGGCAGCGGCAGCGGCGGCCAGGGCCTCGGCACCCAGTTCACCGACCGCCTCGCGCGCGACGAGGTGCGCCAGGGCGTGGAGGCCTTCCGCGAGATGGTGCAGGCCGAGGCGCGCCGCCGGTCCGCCGAGCTCCGCGGACGCGAGCTCGTGGCCCGCCACGCCGTTCGCACCTCGAGCGACCGCGTCGACTTCCTCAGCGCGAACCGCCAGCAGCTGGAGGAGCTGCGCCGCTCCGTGCGCCCCCTCGCGCGCGTCCTGGCCACGCGGCTGTCGGCGCGTCGCCGGCGTCGCCGTCGCGGCAAGATCGACATGCGCCGCACCCTGCGCCGCGCGATGGGCACCGGCGGCGTGCCGATGAGGCCCGTCTTCGAGAAGCCGCGCCCGACCCGCCCCGAGCTCGTGCTGCTGTGCGACGTCTCGGGCTCGGTGTCCGGCTTCTCGAGCTTCACGATGCTGCTCACGCAGGCGCTCAGCGCGCAGTTCAGCAAGATCCGCGTCTTCGCCTTCGTCAACGCGATGGCCGAGGTCACCGAGATCGTGCGCGACGGCGCGGTCGCCGGCGGCGGTGACATCGAGTCGCGGATCCGGGCCGAGGCCCGCATCACGAAGTGGCACACCAGCAGCGACTACGGCGAGGCCTTCCTGGACTTCCAGGAGTTCTTCCTCGACGCGGTCGGTCCGCGCACGGCCGTGCTGATCCTCGGCGATGCCCGCAACAACAACCAGAATCCGCGGTTCGACGCCCTCCACGAGATCGCGATGCGGTCGCGTCGGACGTACTGGCTGAACCCCGAGCACCACACCCGCTGGGGCCTCGGCGACTCCGAGGCGCTCGCGTACGCCGAGATCGTTCCGATGCACGAGTGCGCCAACGTGGATCAGCTGACGCACTTCGTGACACGATTGCTTCCTGTCTGAGCGAAGGAGGGAGCCCATGCGCTCACTGACCCGTCTTGCGGTGCTGCCGGTACTGGCACTTGCCCTGGCCGCGTGCGGCTCGTCCGGGGACGACTCCCCCGGCAGCGGCGCCGCCACGTCGGCCACTCCCGCGCCCAGCCGCGGCGTCCCGCCCGGCGTCGAGGAGACGCTCGACTCCCCCGCTGGCGTCGCGGTTGGCGAGGACGGCCAGATCCACGTGATCACCTACGGCAGCAGCACGAACCCGGCCGTGGTCCACCAGGTCAACGCCGAGGGCCAGAAGGTCGTCGTCCAGGTGAGCCCGGAGGAGGGCCGGCCCGCGACGATGGACTACGTCCCCACCACCTCCACGTTCGAGCTCCCGGAGGGCGTCGACGAGGACGAGCCCGTGACCTTCGTCCTCGGCGCGTTCGGAAGCGTGGTCCTCGACTCGATCGAGCCCGGCCAGCAGGCCTGGATCGAGCGCGAGGAGTGACGGGCGGTCAGCGCACCCGCGCGGGAGACCTCTCCCGGCGCAGCAGCTGGCCGAGTGCCCGCTGGACGGGCTGCTGACCGAGCAGCACTCCCACCAGCACGAGCAGCATCCCGATCGCCTGGACGGGTCCGAAGACCTCGTGCGCGAGCGCGACGCCCAGCACGGTGCCCGAGACGGGGTTCAGCAACCCGATGAGGGACACCGACGCGGCCGGCATCCGCTGGAGGCCACGGAACCAGACGTAGTTCGCCAGGCCCGTGGCCACCAGGCCGATGTAGAGGAACCCGAGCACGGCGGGACCGTCGACGGCCGGCGGCCGTCCCTCGACGACGAGCGCCACCGGGAGCAGGAGCAGCCCTCCGGCGACGAGCTGCCAGGCGGTCAGCGTCAGCAGGTCCACCGGGGCCGTCCAGCGCTTCAGCAGCACGTAGCCGAAGGACGACATCACGACGGCGCTGAGCGAGGCGGCGACCCCGAGCATGTCGACGGCGAACCCCGCCCGGAGCACGAGCAGCGCGACCCCGGCGATCCCGAGCACGGCGGCGCCCAGCGAGGTCAGCCGCGGCCTCTCGGCGATCAGCAGCCACGCCACCAGCATCATCGCGATCGGCGCGGTGGCGGTGAGCGTGGCGGCCATGCCGCTGGGCAGGCGGTACGCAGCGACGAAGATCAGCACGAAGAAGGCACCGATGTTCAACGTTCCCAGCACGAGCGACTTCCACCACCACGATCCCGTGGGCAGCGTGGGACGCAGCGCGAGCAGCAGCAGACCGATCGGCAGCGCACGCATCAGCGCGGCGAACAGGGGCCGGTCGGGCGGGAGGAAGGCACTGGTGACGTAGTAGGTCGATCCCCACGCGATGGGCGCGATCGCCGTCAGCAGGGGCGTGCTCCATCTCGGGTCCACTCAGATCACAAGCCCGTCCGGGGCCGGCGTATTCCGCTCAGACGTCCCGCCGCTCGACCTCCTCGGCGAGATCGCGGAAGTGCCTGCGGGCGAAGGAGGCGAATTGCTCCACCTCGACATGGGGATGGGCGTGGGGCCACGCCAGCGAGACCTCCACCAGCGGCGCGTCCGAGATCGGCAGGTACCGCACTTCGGGGTGGGGATAGCTGTAGGCGGAGGTCAGCGGCGTGAGACCGACGAAGTCCTGCAGCGTGATGCGGGTCAGCCACTCGTCGATCGTCTCGACCTCCACGGTGGTCGGGACGATGCCCAGGCCCTCCCAGAGCCGTGGCGTCACGGTGGACGCGGTCGAGCCCAGCGCCACCCGCTCGCGGGCCAGATCGGCCAGGGTGACGCTCGACCGTTCGGCGAGATGACCGTGCACCGACACCGCCGCCAGCAGGCTCTCGGTGTAGAGGTGGGCCGTGTCGTACCGTCCGAGATCGACCTCCTCCGGAAGCACCGTCCGGCAGATCGCCGCGTCGATCGCCCCGGAGTCGAGGTCGCGGAAGGGCTCGGTGGTCCGGACGATCGACAGCTCCGCGCGGTCGGCGTGGCGCCAGGATGTGAGCAGCGGGGCGGTCTGGGCGCCGAACGCGGCCCAGGTCCATCCGAGCCTCAGGGTTGCGGCGCCCTCGGCGGTGACGGCGGCCAGCGCCCGGTCGAGTCGCGCGAGGATCGCCCGCGCCTCGAGCGCGAGGGACTCGCCGGCAGGTGTCAGTGCGACGTGTCGCGTGGTGCGCTCCACGAGCCGGCGTCCGACCAGCTCCTCCACCTGCGACACGGTGCGCGAGAGGGTCGGCTGGGAGACGCCGAGGAGCGCGGCGGCGGCGGTGAAGCTGCCCTCCTCCGCGACGGCCACGAGTGTGCGGAGATGACGCAGCTCCAGACTCATGCGTGGAGCGTATCGCTGTGATCCGTCGCGCACTTCTCGCGCCGGGAGAACGGGCCTAGATTGGCGCTCGTGAAGGCGAGTCGGCGCGCAGGGACGGTGGCGTACGTGACCGTCGGCGTGATCTGGGGCATGACGTTCCTGTTCATGCGGTGGGCGACCGATGTCGTGAGCCCGGCGCAGACCGCTCTCATCCGCGTGGTGTTCGGCGCACTGCCCGTCGCCGTCTACGCGCTGGTACGCGGTCACCTGAGCTGGAGTCACTGGCGCCATGCCCACCACTTCCTGGCGATGTCGATCTTGGCGGCCGCGTTCTACTACTACGCGTTCGCGGTCGGCACCACGTTGCTCGAGACAGGCATCGCCGGAGCGCTGACGGGGACGATCCCGCTGTTCGCGACGGTCAGCGCCAGCCTCATGCTCGCCGACGAGCGGATGAACAGGGGGCGTGCGGTGGGTCTCGTCGCCGGTGTGGGCGGCGTGGTGCTGCTGGCGCAGCCCTGGGATGCCGGCTCCGTCGACCTGGCCGGAGTCGGGTGGATGCTCGCCGGCTGCGTCTTCGTCGGGCTGTCGTTCCCGTACGCGCGGCGGTTCATCACACCGCTCGAGATCCATCCGTCGGCCGCGACCACCTACCAGCTCGTGCTCGGCGGCATCCTGCTCCTCGTCGTCGTCGACCTGGACGGCATCACCGACGTCGCGGACGACCCGAAGGCGCTCCTCGGTACGGTCCTCGGGCTGGGACTGCTGTGCACCGGGATCGCGTTCATCCTCTACTACGTCATGGTCGACGGGCTGGGCGCCGCGACGGCCTCGACCTCGTCCTACCTGCCCCCCGCCGTGGCGATGGTCGTCGGCATCGTCGCGCTCGACGAGCCGATCCATGCGAGCGCTCTCGCTGGGCTCACGCTCATCGGCCTCGGTGCCTTCGTGTCGCACCGCTTCGGCACGGCCATCGACCGCACGCCCGTCGAAGTGGTCGTGCCCGAGCGCTGAGCCTACGATCGGCCCATGGTGCGACTGACCGCGATCCACGCCGACATCACGACCCTCGAGGTCGACGCGATCGTGAACGCCGCCAACTCGGCGATGCGGGGCGGCGGCGGGGTGGACGGGGCGATCCACGCCGCGGGCGGCCCGGCGGTGCTCGCCGACTGCATCGCCCGGTTCCCCGACGGGCTGCCCACGGGCGACGCCGGCTGGACCTCCGCCGGCGACCTCCCCGCACGCTGGATCATCCACACGGTGGGCCCGAACCGGCACGCGGGGCAGACCGACCCCGCACTGCTGGAGTCCTGCTACCGCGGCTCCCTCGAGATCGCGGACCAGCTCGGGGCGCGCGAGGTCGCGTTCCCGCTGGTGGGTGCCGGCGTCTACGGCTGGTCGAAGGCCGAGTCGGTCGCGGCCGCCGTGCGTGCGGTCCGCTCAGGCTCCACGGACGTGGAGCACGTGATCCTGGTCGGGTACGACGCGGCGGCGCAGCGGGAGATCGAAGCCGCGCTCGCGGCCACCGACGAACCGGGTTGACTGTCCCCATGCCGACCCGACTGCTGCTGATCGCGGACACCCACCTGCCCAAGCGGGCGAAGCAGCTCCCCGCGCAGGTGTGGGACGCGGTGGACGTGGCCGACGTCGTGCTCCATGCCGGCGACTGGGTGGACGTGGCCACGCTCGACGACCTCGAGGCCCGAGCGAAGCGGCTCGTCGCGGTCTACGGGAACAACGACCACGGCGAGTTGCGTGAGCGCCTGCCGCTCGTGGCCCGGGCCGAGATCGACGGCGTCCGGTTCGCAGTCGTGCACGAGACGGGCGCGTCGCAGGGTCGCGAGGCCCGGTGCAGCGCGGAGTACCCCGACGTGGACGTCCTCGTGTTCGGCCACAGCCACATCCCGTGGGACACCACCACCGGGACCGGGCTCCGCCTGCTGAACCCCGGCTCCCCCACCGACCGGCGCCGCCAGCCGTTCTGCACGTACATGACGGCGGTGGCCGACGCGGGCGTCCTGCGCGACGTCGAGCTGCACGAGCTGCCACCGAGGACGCCGGCGCGGGCGCGATGACCGAGCTCCTCCTCGTGCCCAGTCCTCTCCTCGGGCCCGCCACCTGGCGGCCGGTGGAGGCCTGGCTGCACGACCGAGGCCAGGGCGCCACGGTGGTGGACTTCGGCTCTGAGCCGCGCACCCCGCAGCGGATTCTCGACGCGGTCGTCCGCGCGGCTCCATCAGGACCGGTCACTCTGGTCCCGCACAGCAACGCCGGTCTCTACGCCCCTCGGCTCGGCACCCTCCTGGACGTGGAGCGCACCGTCCACGTCGACGCAGCCCTGCCTGCCGCCGACGACCCGGAGTCGAGGCTCGCCCCGGACCAGTTCCTCGCCTTCCTCCGAGGCCTGGTCGAGCCGGACGGCCGCCTGCCCCGGTGGACCGACTGGTGGCCCGACACCGCCGACCTGTTCCCCGACGACCACGCCTTCGAGACGGTCGCGTCCGAGCAGCAGCGGCTGCCCCTGTCGTACTTCACGAGCAGCGTGCCGGTCCCCCGCGGATGGTCCGAGCGCCCGGCGGCGTACCTCGCCTTCGGCGACACGTACGCGGCGGAACGCCGGTTCGCGCAGGAGAACGGCTGGCCCACGACGACCATCGATGGCGGGCACCTCCACCAGCTGGTCGATCCGGCTGCCGTGGGCGCCGCCATCCTGGAACTGATCGACCGCACGAATTCTGTCGGTGGCGCCCACTAAGTTGGGTGCATGGAGTTCAACCGGGCGATCACCGCAGGCGATGCGGTGCGGCGCGCGCGGGCGATCGCCGAGTTCGAGGAGTGGGAGTTCGTCGTCCACTTCCACGCCAAGCGAACCGCCGAGATCGACCGCACCGACGACATCCTCCTGTCGAAGGATCTGGGGCGTCGCGAGGTCACGCTCGAGCTCGCCCAGGCACTGCATGTCAGCGAGCAGCACGTGTGGGCTCTGGTCCACGAAGCCTCCACGATCACCGACAGGACCCCGCAGGTGTGGGAGTCGTTCCGCGAGGGCGACATCGACTCCGTGCGGGTCTCGGCGATCGCGGCCACGGCGGAGAAGCTGCAGACCCCCGAGGCGCTCACGGTGCTGGAGCGCTCGGCCCCCGAGTACGCGGCCACCCACACGATCGCCGAGCTGAGGGCCTGGCTGCGCCGGCTCCGTGCGCGGCTCGAGCCGCAGGAGGTGAGCGCCGAGACCGCGCGCGCCACCGAGGACCGTCGCGTGTCAATCACGCACAACGACGACGGCACCTCGTGGTTGAACGCGCTGCTGCCCACCGGTGGCGCCATCGTCATCGGCGACCGCCTGCGCCGCGCGGCCCGGGCCGTGCCGGCGGTCGACCCGGAGACGGGCGAGAAGGACCGCCGCACCCGCGACCAGAAGCAGGCCGACCAGCTCGTCGGTTGGCTCACGTCGTGCACGGGACCCGCCGACATCCGCGCCGAGATCGCGATCAGCATCCCGGCCACCGACTTCATCGGCCTCACCGACGGCCCGGGCCTGACCCTAGACGGCGAGCCCGTCGGCGCCGAGTGGGTTCGCGAGCTCGCCCAGTCCGAGCACACCGTGTTCCGCAGACTGGTGCTCGACCCGATCGGCGAGGTCCTCGACACCACGGTCCTGGGCTACCGACCACCGGAGTCACTTCGCCAAGCACTGAGATGGCGAGACGGCACCTGCAGAGTCGCCGGCTGCCGTGCACCCGTCCACGAGACCGACCTCGACCACGC